>JAFWEY010000172.1 GCA_017512675.1 Clostridia bacterium
CCTCTTCGGCGAGGCGGAAAAACGGCTCGCGGAATGGCAGCGCAAAAAGGAATGCGCCGCGCGGGAAATCGCGCAGGCGCAGCAGGCATCGTCGGAATACGCTTCGGCGCACGCCGGCTTTCTGCGCGCGCAGGCGGGAATCCTGGCGGAGACACTCGCGGAGGGCGAGCCCTGCCCTGTCTGCGGATCCGTTGAACACCCGCGCAAAGCCGCGAAGCCGGAAGGGGCCCCGGATCAAAAGCAGGTGGACGCTCTGAAAAAGGCCGCCGATGCCGCGCAGGACCGCGCCAATGCGGCGTCATCCGCCAGCGCTTCCGCAAAATCCGCGCTGGATACGCTGCTCGGCCAGCTGTCGCTGACGGATACCGGCCAGATCGGCGCGCAGCGGCAGGCGTGCGCGAAACGGATCGGGGAGCTGGAAGAACTGGCGCAGCGCCTCGACCGGGAATACCGCGCCGCGCAGAGCCGGGTGAAGGAAGCCGAAAACCGCGAAGCGGAAATCAAAACCGCACTCGCACTGTGCGAAAAGCAGCTCGGGCAGTCAAAGGCCGATCTGGCCGAACAGGAGCTTGGCTTTGCCCAAAGCCTTGCCGCAAACGGCTTCCCAGATCCCGACGCCTATCAAAAGGCGCATCTGCCGGAGGAAACTGCGCGGCAGATGCGCTCCTCTGCGGAAGCCTGGGAAAACGAGCGGGCCGATCTGCGGGGCCGGATCCGCGAACTGGAGAAATGGCGGGATCTGTCCCCGATCGACGCAGAAGCGCTGAAGCAGGAGCAGCTGTCCGCGGAAAAGACCGTTCAGGAATTCAATGATATGCTGAACCGGATTTCCGCCCGGATTGAAGCCAACGGGCGCTGCCTGCGGGATCTGCGGGAAAACGAAAAGGAGCTGACCGATTCCGTCCGGGCGCTCGACGTATATACCGATCTGCATCAGACCCTGAACGGAACCCTGCGCAGCGGCGCCCAGCGGATTTCCCTGGAGGGATACATTCTGTCGTTCTATTTCGAACAGGTGATCGGGAAGGCGAATCTGCGCCTGACGCGCATGTCCCAGGGGCGCTACGAGCTGATCCGCCAGGAGGAAAGCGCCGACAAACGCCGCAGGGAGGATATGGGGCTGTCGGTATACGACGCGAGGACCGGCACCGTCCGCGATGTCAAAACCCTGTCCGGCGGCGAATCGTTTCTGGCTTCGCTGGCGCTGGCGCTGGGCTTCGCCGACGTGGTGGAGACGGGCGGGCAGGGCGTGAAGCTCGACGCGATGTTCATCGACGAGGGCTTCGGCTCCCTGGACGACGAATCGCTCACCGACGCGCTGGCCATTCTGGAAGACCTCGCCGGCAACAACCGCCTGGTGGGCGTGATCTCTCACGTTGACCGGCTGCGCCGGTCGATCGAACAGCAGATCGTCGTGGAGAAAACGCCCTCCGGCTCGCATATCAAGGCCGTCTGACCGCTCCGGCGCGCCGGCGAACCCGGCTGTGCTGCCTCATACTGATTTCGTTCAAAATATGCACATCTTTGATGGGCATATTTTAGCAGGCCCTCAGGCCGTACGAAAACGTATGAGACGACAAAGGCACATAGATGCGCCTTTGTCGTCTCGGTACGCGTCCTTCCATCTAAAACGACGTTTTGGATGGAAAGCAGTATCAGTCCATAACCAGGCTGTAAATGATCTGCGGCAGCGTCTGCGGGCTGACGAAGACGGCGCCGGTTTGATCGATGGGAATCACCGGCGTTTTTCCGACGGGTGCGATTTTCATCGAAGCCACCGTCTGGTCCATGACGGACGCGCTGCAGGAGAGCACGCCGCCGTCGATCGCAGCGGCAATCGTCGCCTGGCCTCCGGGCAGATCGCCCTTCAGCGCATACGTAATCTCCCGTTCGGATTCGAAAACCTTTTCGAGAACGATTCTCTCTTCGCCGCGGTTCGTCACCTCAAGCCTGCCCGGCACGTAGGACAGGCCTCCGGCGAGCCACGGCTCCTGATCGCCTGCCAGCCTTCCGACAATCGTCCCTTCCGCCTTCTCCGGTGCGCAGGATTCCCCCACGGTGCATTCCGCGTGGGCTTCAATCAGGTTGCTTCCCTGGGTGTTGGAAAAATCAACCGTGTATTGCTTCCCGCTTCGGGTAACGTGAACGCGGAACGGCAGCTTCGCCTCGGGATAACGGCTCAGGAACTTCAGCGCGTCCGAAAGCCATTCAAAAGTGAATTCAAACCCGTCGCCGGTCCGGGCGAAGCGAATCTTTCCGGCATTCTCCACGCCCGAGAACGGGACGGAGGATTCGAAGGAGATTCCGGTCGGATCCACTTCCGCGGTCAGCTGGCGCCGGGACACGACCCTTCCGTGCCAGCTGCGGGTCCTTCCGGCGCGAATCCGGTACGCGTTGTGTCCGTTCCGGAAAACCCACAGTTCCGCGCTGTCGCTGTCTTCCCCGTACGAACTCAGGGTGACGTGCAGGCGGTTTCGCCCGTGCGTGCCATGCAATACCGCCCTTGAACCCGGAAGGCTCAGGGTGCAGGAAAGCATGTCCCAACGATATTGGGCGTCAAGCGCCGCGATTCTTACGGTTTCGGATTCCGTCAGCAGCCCGTCCTGATAAACGATCCGGTCGAGCGTCAGGTTCAGCGTCTGCCTGACGGGATCCTCCGTGCCGTCCAGCACCAGATCCCAGTACCGTTCTGCGCTCTGCTCCCTGCCCGCGAGCACCGCCCGGACCGCGCCGTCCCCGTACGATCCGCTCAGGGTATAGGAAGCGGAAGCGGTCCCGGTGATTTCCAGCGAGCCCGTCAGCCCCTTCCTGTCCGCGTCGATCCACAGCGCGCAATCCGTCATCTGTCTTCCGTAACCGGCAGTGCTGCCGATGCTTCCCGACAGCGTGAATCCGTCCCTTCGCGGCATGTATTCCAGCGAAAACAGGCAGCCGCCGTCAAAACTCGCAAATTCGCCGGTCACCGCCAGCTCCGCTTCGCGGCCGGCGCCCGACAGGACCGCATCCGCTTTGATATATCTGAACGACCTGCCAAGCTGCATACGGAACCGGCGCCTCAGGTGCTCCCTGTTCTCTTCCCAGAGCGCCTTCATTTCTTCAAAGGTCTCCGGCAGCTGCGGAGCGATGGTGCGCAGTTGCGGGTACGCCTCCCCGAGCAAGCTGTTTTCGTCCCCGACGGCGCGATCGATATACGCGACCGTTCGCTCTGCCAGTTCCGCGGTGTCGGCATCGATATGAACGCGGAAGCCCGATGCGCCGATCTCTGTGCCGATCACCGGGAACAGGATTTCCCGCGCCGCCTCGCCAAGGAGCTCCCGGGCGGCTCCTCCGGTCTCCTCCAGCTTTTCCCGGGCAGAAGAACCGGAACTGAAGAGCGACAGCATACCCGCGACGTCCAGAACATATGCCCTGCCGCCCGCATCCAGCACGGCCGTTTCTCCGTCGAACTGCAGCTTTCCGATCCCGTCGATTTCTATCTCGCTGAGCGCCCCGTCCTGCCTGAACACCGTCCGGTATTCCGTCCGGGATTCCTCGCCTTCGACGGCAGCCGTTCCCTCCCAGTCGGATTCGTCAAAGCTGAAACCGCCGGCCCAGGACGCCAGCGTGTCCCGGAACAGCACAGGCTCGCCGCCGTTCGTCCCGTCCGCCGCCTCCGCTCTTCCGGCAGCGGATCCCTCGGCATCGGCCATGGCGGCGCTTGCCGTTATGAGAAGCAAAAGTGCCAGAAATACTGAAATTACCCGCTTCATGGTATTCCCTCCTGTCACGGTCCCCTGTCGCGTTCTCCTGCTTCGGATTCTCCAGTGCGGTTTCGCGTCCCGCGCTTTCCAACAGCATACCACACATCCGCCGATCAAACAAGGACCAAATTCCGCCGGCTGTATCTTCTTATCTTTACTTCGGCAGTCTCCCCCGGCTCTTTCCCGGGCGCCCGTACCGGACTGCACGGCCTTCCCGCCGCAGTATACAGGCTCTGCGAAGCCGGCGGCGGGGCGCGCCGCCTCCGCATCCCGTCTGCCGCCGGAACAGGGGTTTTTTCGGCCGTCTGCGGAATGCTTTCCGGGCCTGTTCCCGGGGCCTGCCGCCATTTCGTTCGGAAACAAACGCTTCGGAAGCGACGGGAAACGCCCGGCAATTGCCGTAATCGTTTAAGTTAATTGCAGCACACTCTCTCACGATTGTTGCGGATTATGTTGCATCTGTCGCATTTTGTTCTGCGATATTCACATTAATTCATTTGAATTTTGGGGTTATTTCACAAATTTCCGAATCCGGGCTTCCAACCGGAAAATTTCTGTTGCAAAGTGTTCCGGTCTGTGTTACAATAACCTTGCGGAAACGATTACGTAATAGGAGGCTGGGCTGACGGATGGCATCGCTGAAAGACATTGCCGCGTCGTGCGGGGTTTCGGTGGCTACCGTCAGCAGAGCGCTCAACGATATGCCTGACGTCAGTCCGGAAACCAAGGACAGGATTCAGGCAACAGCCGACGAGCTGGGGTATTTCATCAATTCGGCGGCACGCGCGCTGAAGACAAAGCGGACGTACAACCTCGGGGTTCTGTTCAACGACCAGGGCAGCAGGGGCCTCACCCACGAGTTCTTCGCCGCCCTGCTCAACAGCTTCAAGAGGGAAGCCGAAAAGTCGGGCTACGACATCACCTTTATCAACAACCGCATGGTGGGCGGAAAACCTACGACCTACCTGCAGCACTGTCTCTACCGGGGCATCGACGGACTGCTTCTGGCATGCGTCGATTTTTACGACAGCGAGGTTCTGGAAGTCATCCAATCCTCTTTGCCGGTGGTGACGATCGACCATGTGTTCAACGGCAAGGCGTCCGTGCTTTCGGACAACATCGGCGGCATGGAGCAGCTCGTTCGATACGCCTGCTCGATGGGGCACAGAAAGCTGGCCTACCTCTACGGGGAGCCGACGGCTGTCACCGACAACCGCAAGACGGGGTTCTTCCGGGGCTGCGAAGACTTCGGCCTGAAGGTTCCCGACGAATGGGTGCTGGAATGCCGCTACTACGACCCGGACGCCTGCTACCAGGTCACCAGGGAGCTGCTGGAAAAGCGGGGGCGTCCCACCTGCATTCTGTTCCCGGACGATTTCTCGATGGCCGGCGGCGTGCGGGCGATTCGCGAAGCTGGGCTGCGCATTCCGGAGGATATCTCGGTGATCGGGTACGACGGAATCATCACCGCGGAGGTGATGACCCCCCGGGTCACGACGCTGCGGCAGAACACCTTCATGATGGGAAAAACGGCCGCGAGAAAGCTGATCGACCTGATCGAGCATCCGCGCACGGTGCTGCTGGACCGGGTGGTTATCCCGGGAGAGCTGATTTACGGGGAATCCGTTCGCAAACTGGTGTGATTTCCGGTTCGACCGGAAAAAATAGATCACAAATGAAAACAGGATGAAGATCGAACATGAAGAAAATCATCGCGTTGGCACTTGTGCTCTGCCTGGTCCTCGGCATCGGAGCCATGGCCGAAGGCAAAGGCGTTATCAACGTCATGAGCTTCACCGACGAAGTTCCCGGCATGATCACCAAGTACATGGAAGCCCATCCCGAAGTGGCCGAGAAGTACGACGTGAACACCACCATCGTTGCCACCACCGACGGTCTGTATCAGCCCGCGCTGACCCAGCAGCTGGTCACCGGCGGCGCCGACGCCCCCGACATCTACTGCGCGGAAGCCGCGTTCGTGCTGAAATTCACCCAGGGCGACGCCGCGGAATACGCTGCCACCTATGAAGATCTGGGCATCGACGTGGACGCCGCGATCGAAGCGGCCGACATCGCCCAGTACACGATCGACATCGGCACCCGTCCCTCTGACGGTAAGGTGGTGGGCCTCGGCTACCAGGCGACCGGCGGCGCGTTCATCTATCGCCGTTCCATCGCCAAGGACGTCTGGGGCGACGATTCCCCCGAGTTCGTGGCCGAGAAGATCGGTGCCGGCTCCGGCAACTGGGATGCGTTCTTCGCTGCCGCTGCTGAGCTGAAAGAGAAGGGCTACGCGATCGTTTCCGGTGACGGCGACATCTGGCATGCGGTGGAGAACAGCTCCGAAACCGGCTGGGTCGTGGACGGCGTCCTGAACATCGATCCCGCCCGCGAAGCGTTCCTCGACCTGTCCAAGGAACTGAAGGACAACGGCTACCATCATGACACGCAGGACTGGCAGGAAGGCTGGTTCGCCGACATGAAGAAGAACGGCGGCGTGTTCGGCTTCTACGGCCCGGCCTGGCTGATCAACTACACCATCGGCGCCAACTGCGGCGAAGGCGATGACAGCTCCTACGGCGACTGGGCGGTCTGCGCTCCGAACATCGGCTTCTTCTGGGGCGGCACCTGGGTGCTGGCCGGCAAGACCGTTGTGGGCACCGAGAAGGCCGAAGTTGTTGCCGACATCATCAAGTGGATCACCTTGGACTGCGATGAGGACAGCCTGCAGTACAAGTGGGCCAACGGCACGCTGAACGGCGAAGGCGGCACCAAGGATACCGTCGCCTCCGGCACCGTCATGGCGATGTCCAACGGCGAAATGGATTTCCTGGCCGGCCAGAACATGTTCGACGTGTTCGTGCCCGCGAACCAGTACGCCAACGGCAAGAACCTGACCCAGAACGACGAGACCATCAACACCTACTGGCGTGACGCCGTCCGTCAGTACACCTCCGGCGCGCTGACCCGCGACGAAGCGATCGCCGCCTTCAAGGCCAATGTCGCCGACAACCTGGATGTCGAAGTAGAGTAAGAAACGCGTTTTCGGGGAGGGGAGCGATCCCCTCCCCGCTCTTTGACAGGACAGACCCGGCGGGCTTCTTCAAAAGAGGATCGCTGGGTCTGTCCTGCGACAGCATCACGCGCAGAAGGAGAGAGAGCTATGAAGCAAAAAGGCAAAGGCTTCAATTACGCCCGGTACGGCTATCTGTTCAGCATCCCCTTTGTGATAGCTTACCTGGTGTTCCATCTGTACCCGACGATCTATACGGCGATTCTGGGCTTTACCGACTGCAAAGGCCTGGGCAACACCAGCTGGCACATCCTGACAGGCGACATCTGGAAGAACTTCCGCACGATTCTGAACAACGCCACCTTCCAGACCTCGCTGAAGAACACCGTCGTTCTGTGGATCATGAACTTCATTCCGCAGATTACGCTGGCGCTGCTGCTGACCGCCTGGTTCACCAGCCGGTCGAACAAGGTGCGCGGGCAGGGCTTCTTCAAAGTGGTCTTCTACATGCCCAACATCATCACCGCGGCTACGGTGGCCATTCTGTTCAACGTGCTGTTCTACTATCCGAAGGGCCCGATCAACGACATCCTGGTTTCGCTGGGCCTCAGAAGCGAACCGTTCTACTTCACCAACAACACGACCGCGTCGCGCTGGATCGTCGCGTTCATCCAGTTCTGGATGTGGTATGGCTATACGATGATCATCCTGATTTCCGGCGTGCTGGGCATCAACCCGGAAATCTTCGAAGCGGCCGAAATCGACGGTGCGAACAACTGGCAGACCTTCTGGCGGATCACGATTCCCAACCTGCGCACCATTCTCACCTACACCTTGATCACCAGCATGATCGGCGGCCTGAACATGTACGACATCCCGAAGATGTTCAACAACGGCAACCCGAACAATTCGACGCTGACGGCGAACGTGTTCATTTACAACCAGGCGTTTGCCGGCAGCTACATGTACAACCGCGCGGCGGCCGCCAGCATGATCATGTTCGTCATCATCGCGGTGTGCTCCATATTCGTCTTCTACCTGATGCGGGACAGAAAGAACTGAGGTGAGTGAGATGACAAGCAAACGCGTTTCCCGGGGCATCAAGTACTTTGTCCTGATCGTGCTGGCGATTATGAGCCTGTTCCCGTTCGTCATTATGGTCATCAACTCGACCCGCAGCACCACGCAGGTTCAGCAGCACGCGATCTCTCTGATTCCCTCCCACTACCTGATGAACAACTGGGCGGTGTTCAACGGGAAGACCTTCGACCCGATCCGGGGCTTCATCAACTCCGTAATCATTTCCGGCGGAGCAACGATCTGCACGATCTATTTCTCCACGCTGACCGCCTACGCGCTGGTGGCGTACAACTGGAAGCTGCGCAAACCGTTCTTCACCTTCATTCTGTGCATCATGATGATCCCCGGTCAGGTGACCGCGATCGGCTTTTATCAGTTTATGTTCCGGATCGGCATGACGAACAACTTCCTGGCGCTGATCCTGCCAGCGATCGCGGCTCCCAGCTGCGTGTTCTTCATGCGGCAGTTCATGCTGGCATCGTTCCCGCTGGAGCTGCTGGACTCGGCGCGCATCGACGGGTCTCCCGAATTCCGGACGTTCAACAGAATCTCCATGCCGATCATGAAGCCGGCCATGGCCACGCAGGGCATCTTCAGCTTCGTGGGCAACTGGAACCAGCTGTTCCTCCCCAGCATCCTGCTGACCCGGAACACGCTGTACACCATGCCGCTGATGGTGTCCCAGCTGAAGGGCGACATCTACAAGGTGGAATACGGCGCGGTGTACCTGGGCCTGACGATCACCGTCCTTCCGCTGTTTGTGATTTACTTCCTGCTGAGCAAGTACATCATCGCCGGCGTCGCGCTGGGCGGCGTAAAGGGGTAAGGAATGGCCGAACAGAATCGGAACTCCAAACTGAAATCTTCCATCGGTGGGTTCCTGTCCGTTCTGTGGGATCTGATTCTTCTGAATTTCCTTTGGCTTCTGTGCTCGCTGCCGGTCCTGACCATAGGGCCGGCGACGAGCGCGCTTTTTTCTGTGACGATCAAGCTGGCGCGGGACGACGACGTGCAAACGCTGCAGGATTTTTTCCGGGCGCTGAAGGGCAATTTCCGCCAGGCGTTCGTTCTGGGGCTGGTGTTCCTGTTCGCGGCGGCGGTCATCTTTTCCGACGGCGTGTACGCGTTTTCCGTGGACGGACCGGCGAAAATCGTCTTCGGTCTCCTGACAGGATTCCTCTGCGCGCTGCTTCTGACCTACTTCAGCTACGCCTTCGCGCTGTCGGCGCGGTACGAGAACCGCTGGCTTTCCCAAATCATAAACGCATATTTGCTTGCGTTCTGCGCGCCGGGAAAGACGGTCCTGATGTGGATCATCTACCTGGCACCGGCGGCGCTGCTCCTTTTGCTGCCGGCGCAGGCGGCTGCCTATACCGGATTTCTCTACCTGATGATGGGCGTATCCGGTCCGGTTCTGCTGGGCAGCATGGTCCTTATACAGATTTTTGAACGTTTCGCACCCAACAAAAACGCACAGGAGCGTGAAACCGATGAGCATGAATCGTGAAACGGCCAGAAAACTGGCCGAGGCGCTGGTCAGCCGGATGACGGTGGAAGAGCGCGCGAGCCAACTGCGCTTCGACGCGCCCGCCATCGAACGGCTGGGCATTCCGGAATACAACTGGTGGAACGAAGCGCTGCACGGGCTGGCCCGGGGCGGCAACGCCACGGTTTTCCCCCAGGCGATCGCGCTGGCGGCGATGTTCGACGACGCCTTTCTGGAGAAAATCGCAGAGGCCATTTCCACCGAAGCCCGGGCCAAGTATAACGCGCTGAGCGCGGAAGGCGACAGGGACATCTATCACGGGCTGACCGTGTGGTCCCCCAACATCAACATCCTCCGCGACCCGCGCTGGGGGCGCGGCCACGAAACCTACGGCGAGGACCCGTACCTGACTTCCCGCATGGGCAAGGCGTTCGTTCGCGGGCTGCAGGGCGACGGCGAAACGCTGAAAACCGCCGCCTGTGCCAAGCACTTCGCGGTGCACAGCGGGCCCGAGGCGCTGCGGCACCGCTTCGACGCCGTCGCATCGCAAAAGGACATGGAAGAAACCTATCTGCCGGCGTTCCGCGCGCTGGTCACCGAGGCAAACGTGGAATCGGTGATGGGGGCCTACAACCGGACCAATGGAGAGCCCTGCTGCGCCAACCGCTTCCTGATGGAGAAGCTGCGCGGCGAATGGGGATTCCAGGGGCATTTCGTGTCCGACTGCTGGGCGGTGCGGGATTTCCACGAAGGCCATATGGTCACATCCTCCGCGGCGGAATCCGCCGCAATGGCACTGAAGGCCGGCTGCGACCTGAACTGCGGATGCGTCTATCAGGAAGCGGCGGAAGCCTGGAAGCAGGGATTGATTTCCGAAGAGGACATCACCCGTTCCTGCGTGCGCCTGTTCACGACCCGGTATCTGCTCGGCATCATGGACGGCGTATCGAGCGAATACGACAGCATTCCCTACGAGGTCCTCGAATGCGGCGAACACCTGGCGCTGTCCCGCGAGGCGGCGCAGCGCTCCTGCGTGCTGCTGAAAAACAACGGCCTTCTGCCGCTCGATCCGGACACCTGCGGCACCATCGGGATCATCGGGCCCAACGCCGACAGCCGCACCGCGCTGATCGGCAATTACCACGGCACGGCTTCCCGGTACGTCACGGTGCAGGAAGGCATTCAGGATTTTGTCGGCGGCCGGTGCCGCGTGCTCTGCAGCCATGGCTGCGCGCTGAGCGAGGACCGGATCGAGCATCTGGCGAAGCCCAACGACCGGATTGCCGAAGCTGTGGCCGTGGCCCGCAGAAGCGACACCGTGGTTCTGGTGCTCGGACTGGACGAAACCCTCGAAGGCGAAGAAGGGGATACCGGGAACAGCTACTTCTCCGGCGACAAGAACGACCTTCTGCTCCCCGCGTCCCAGCGGATTCTGCTGGACAGCGTACTCCGCGTCGGAAAGCCCACCGCGATCGTTTTGATGGCGGGTTCCTCGATCGATTTGCGGGAGGGCAGCGAAAGAGCCGACGCGGTGCTGCTCAGCTGGTATCCGGGCGCCCAGGGCGGGCGGGCCGTGGCGGATTTGCTGTTCGGGAAGGTCTCTCCTTCCGGAAAGCTTCCGGTGACCTTTTACCGCAACGAGGCGCTGGACGACATGCCTCCCTTCACCGATTACAGCATGGCAAACCGCACATATCGCTATTACGCGGGAACCCCGCTGTATCCGTTCGGCTACGGGCTGACCTACGGCCGCTGCGAGGCGCTGTCGCTGCGCGCGGACAGGTGCCGTGCAGCCGTGACCGTCAGGAACAGCGGCACCCGGGCGACGGAGGACGTGCTTCAGATCTACCTGCAGGACGCGGACAGCCCGCTGGCGCCTCCCAACCCGGTGCTGTGCGGCTTTGAACGGGTCTTCCTCGAGCCGGGCCAGACGAAGGAGCTTACGCTGGAACTGGATCAAAACGCCTTTACCGTCGTCGGCGAAGACGGCAGGCGGGTTCCCGGCAGCGGGCACTGGAAGGTTTTCGCCGGCTTCGGCGCGCCGGACGCGCGGACGGAGGAGCTGACGGGAAACGCGTGCATAACCGCTGCCATCCAGACTTGATGTATTGAACAGGAAGTTTTTGGGATTTGTGCGATCGTCGTTCCGACCGCATCCGCATATTCCCTGAAAACATGCCACGTCTGGACATCGCGACGGAGGAAAGAACCATGATACAGACATCGGAATTCAGAGGTATGCTTCGCAGCCGAATCCTTGAAATCCTCGATTCATGGCCTGCTGCGGATCAATACGCGATCATGTTCTTTATCAACCCCAATGAAGCCAACGAATACCGGGGATACAGCAACCTTTCCGAATTCGCCATGGTTTACAAATGCGATTCGGACCTGGGCCCCGGCAGCATTCTTTCCCTGGGCGCTTCGGATGAAGACGAAGAAAAATGGAATCCGGCTTTCTGGGAATATGATCTGAGGGAATGGATCATCGGGTATGACGAGCCGGATTCCATGACGGCCGCGCTGATCGACTGGTATGAATCCATCGGTGTGCAGAATATCGGATTTGAAGACACGGATTCCATATACAACGAAAAGTGGGAGTATATCGGCAGAGGTCCCAACGGGCACATGGAACTGCTGCAGCTCGCAGCCGATATCGCAGCAGAATTTCAGCGGGAAGGAATCCTCGAAAAAAAGCTCGGCAGAAGAATTCCCATCATTCTTGCGGATTATGAGTTCACCTGGTACATGATTAAGGCTACCGCCGCCGCAAACCCGAACGGAGAAGCCGATGAATACATCGGCGCATGCCTGCGCGGCGGGTATATATCGGACGAACAGCTCCGCTGAAGGCTTCCGGAGGCTGTGCCGGTCCCGTCAGGGCACAGCCTCGGTTGTCCGCCGCGGGCAGAGCGTTTATCGGCAGGTCTCCGCCGGATCGTCCGATGCTTCCCAAACACCGTTACGACACCGGAGGAAGTGAAAGTATGGGCGCATTCTTCACAAATCTTTATATCCCGGAAGAAGAGGCGGACCGCGCGCGGGATCTGCTGCATCCGGAGCAGGAAATCCGTAAGATCGGCCCGCAATGGGCGCTCGTCCAGTCCTTTGATGTGTCTCACCCGGGAAGCCGGGATATAATCACGCAGCTGCATGGCCCGGTACTGGCCTTTGAAAACTTTGACGACGATGCATTCACGCTGCGGTTGTATATCAGGGGGGAAATCCGGGGGAAAATAGCTTCCGAAGGCGCGTCATCGGGGTTTCAGGCGTTTGCCGAACTGCTGCCGGACGACAGGTCGGCAGTCCGGAAGCTGCGAACGCTGAAGCAGTGCGCTTCTTTTGAAGAAAAGCTCGACCTGCTGGAAGAAACCTTTGGGCTGCCGTTTTACGCGCTGATCGAGGATCCGGACATCCGGCAGCCGGAGAAAAGCGACAGAACGTTTCTCAAAGTGACGAAGCGGGCGGCCGAACTGCGGAAACGGCCTTCCCGCTTCCGGCTGACAGAGCTTGAACGAAGCGAATGGCCGGCGTTTGCCGACGTGAAAATGCGGCTGATCGCACACGTCCGGGATCGTGTCGACGCCTTCCGAACGCATGATATCCTGCTTTCCCTCAGCAGCATCAGACCGAATGAAGGGCTGACGACACAGCCGGGAGATCCGGAAACGATCCTGTTTGCTTATCACAGCAAAAAGCGCTATTCCCTTGACTATGATACGGTAATCGTATTTGGCCGGGATGGGGAGCGAAACCGCTTTCATCTGCCGTACACGATCAAAACCCCGCTGATGATCAACCGCAGCGGCAGCCTGATCATCGACGGCATCGGACGGGCAGGTCCTTTCTGCATCGATCATGAAGGGCGGACGCTGTGGCGCTTTTCCGGTTATCTGGACAGGATGCAGCACGCGGATATCCAGCATATCGAGGGAGACGAAATCACTCTGCTTTCCCCCGCCTGTCACGGCATGTCGGTGCAAACAAACAGCCGGATCTGGCGGATTTCCGCGGAAGACGGAAGTATTCTTGCTTTTCGCGTCCTGCCGGAGGCGGATTGCCCGGACGGGTTGTTTCGGACGGAGAGTGCCGGATGCTGGGTTTACTGGACGCGCTGGAGCCGGGAAGCGGTCGTTCTGGACAGCGCGTACCGGGAAATCGCCCGCTGGCCTGTACGTTGGCACGGGCTGGGCTTTATCCGGGAACCATATGCTTACGGGTCATTATGGCCCGATCCGGAAGTGATTCGCCTGGATCTCACTGACGGCCGGTTAAAAACGATTCGCCTTGAACTGCCCGCGCTGATCGAAGGCATACAGGAAGATGGGCTGCTTTACGGACTTGCCAAAAACAAACGGATCTGGTTTGACCCCGACGGAAGGATGGTTTCCGCCAACCGCATCGACGGGGAATTTCTGGGCATTTGGACGGAGAACAGCAGCCGGTATCTGGCGACAAAAAAAGCGCCTCCGGTTCCCGGATATGTGGATGGGAACGACCCGGATACGGTCAGGGTTTTTCGGGTGGATCCCGCGATGCCCGGCCCGCGCCCGTCCGTATAACCCCGCCGCCGCGTGACCCGGCGGGCCTGAAGCGCCTACTGTCCGGCGAGCTTTCCCAGCATCGCGGTATACTGCGCCGCCTTCGGATGATCGGGCCGCGCGGCGACCGCGAATTCCAGGCCGGTCGCTTCACGCAGGCTCGGGAACTTCCGAAGATCCCGCGTGCACAAGCCGCCGGTCGCGGCGTCGAACGCCGCCGGGTCGGACAGCAGGAAGATACCGCTCACCTTCCCCACCAGATCCGCGTCCAGCGCGCCGAGCTGCGTCGGATCCTGGCCTTCGCTTCCCAGCGCGGCCCGGTAAACGCGCAGCTGCACCGCCGCGCGCCCGTCCCCGTTCACGTCTTCCGCGGCCGCTTCGAACGCCTGCCGGAGCCGGTCCGTTTCTTCTGAAGACAGGGATTCCGGGCAGACGACGCCGATCGTGTAATCTGCTTCGGGAACGGAGTTCTGCTGAAAGAGCATATACCCGCCGGCAGCCAGAACGAGCACGGCGATCAGCAGCACGGTTCCGTAATGATACAATACGTTTTCAAGCCATTTTTTCATCGGTGTTCATAGAAAGGCAGGGCTGCCTGAAGGCAGCCCTGTTTTTTGCGTTCACGCTTACCATTCGAGGTTCTTTTCGGTTTCCTTCGAGAACACGTGCGCCATCGCGCCGCCGAAGGTGAAGTGGATCGTCTGCCCCATGCGGAAGCGGTCGGCCGTCTGCTCGGTGGTCGGCACGATCATGATGACGTCCTTGCCGTTCGCCGAAACGTGCAGGTGCTCGGAAGAGCCCATCATTTCGCTGACGTCCACCGTCGCTTCCACGCCCTCGTCGCTCAGGATCGTATGCTCCGGGCGCACGCCCAGCACCACATTCTGGCTCTGGACGTCGTTTGCCTTCAGGCGCGCTTCCTTCTGTTCGCTCAGCTCCACGCGGACGTTCGCCAGCTCCACAAAGTACTTGTCGCCCTCGCGCGTCAGGCGCGCGTCGAACATGTTCATCACCGGCATGCCGATGAAGCCCGCCACGAACAGGTTCGCCGGATGGTTGAACACCTCCTGCGGCGTGCCGATCTGCTGGATGTAGCCGTCCTTCATGATGACGATGCGGTCGCCCAGCGTCATGGCCTCCGTCTGGTCGTGGGTCACATAGATGAAGGTGGTGTCGATGCGCTCGCGCAGCTTCAGGATTTCGGCGCGCATCTGGTTGCGCAGCTTGGCATCCAGGTTGCTCAGAGGCTCGTCCATCAGGAACACCTTCGGGTTGCGGACGATTGCGCGGCCGATGGCTACGCGCTGGCGCTGGCCGCCGGAAAGCGCCTTCGGCTTGCGGTCGAGATACTGGGTGATATCGAGGATCTCCGCCGCGGCGCGGACCTTCTTGTCGATCTCTTCCTTGCTTTCCTTGCGCAGCCGCAGCGAGAAAGCCATATTCTCATACACCGTCATGTGCGGATAGAGCGCGTAGTTCTGGAACACCATCGCGATGTCGCGGTCCTTCGGCGCGACGCTGTTCATCAGCTTGCCGTCGATGTACAGTTCGCCTTCGGAGATATCCTCCAGCCCCGCGACCATGCGCAGGGTAGTACTCTTGCCGCAGCCGCTGGGGCCGACCAGCACGATGAATTCCCGGTCCGCGATGTCCAGGTTGAATTCCTGCACGGCCACGACGCCCTGGTCGGTGATCTGCAGGTTCACCTTTTTCTCGCCGGCCGCGTCCTTCTTCTTCCTCTTGCCTTCGCTTCCGCTGAACGGATAGATCTTCTTGATGTTTTTCAGCTGAACGGTTGACATGGCGCCGGCTCTGACTGCATGGCCTCCGCCGGATGCAGCCTCACGGACGCTTGCGCGCCCGCATTACGACAGGTCTCCACACTGCCGCACCCCGAGCCCCGGGGAATAACGTCTCCTCCTTTTTTATGCGGCGCACGGCTGGTGTATGGAGAGCCGCACGCCCATTGGAATGCGTAACCATCTTATCACACTTCTCTTCACATTGCAATCGTTTACGGCATAAAAATACCGTAAATTTTCACGAAAACATTACTCAGGAAGCCGCTGAAGCGCGTTGAATCCGCCGCCGTGCGAATCGGCTTCCGTTTCACGGCTTCGGAGAGGATAAATTCGCGTGAAGGTCGAAATCGGCGGAAAAATGTGGTACAATGGCGTTGCCCGATGATTCTGAGCGAGGGCGGCGAGCGGAGACCGCGGCGGCCCGTTGGAGGGAGTATGGATACACGACAGCGCATCATAGACGCGGCGATACGCGTTTTCAACCGGTACGGCATCCTCGCTCCGGTTTCAAAAATCACCGAAGAGGCCGGGATCGCTGCCGGTACGCCGTTCCGCTATTTCAAAACGAAGGACGAACTGCTGTACGCGGCCTACCTGTACGCCCGGAATTCCAGCCAGCAGGTGCGCACCGACGATCCCCGCCTGGCCGGGGACGCCGAAGGCGCCATCAAAAGCATCGGAAGGACCATCTTAAAATGGGCGGTCACGATGCCCGAGGAGTACCAGTACACCTGCAAGTACGAAGACGCGGTCGCATACGACTGCTTTTCCGACACCTTCCGGGACAGGCTTTACTGCGGCATCATCCGCGAACTGGATCTGTGGGAAAAGCTGCGCGATTCCGTTCGGCCGGATCTGCCGGAGGATGTCATCAGCCGGATGATTTCCGTCAATTGCTCGGTATACGCGCGGTATATCCAGCACATGCAAATGGCGCCCGACGCTCCGGAAACCGCATCCGCCATCGAAGCGTTCGTGGATTCCCTCTGGAACAGCGTCCGGAAACAGCCGCCATGCGGCGCTTCCCCCGCCGCGCCTTCGGCCGGCTGAAGGCGCGCGGACAGTCCCCGAACCGAATTCGCAGCGGAGCCGTCCCGAACCGGGAGGGCTCCGCCCTTTTTTGCGCATCCTTTTTTTCGCCGCGCCGTTGCAATTCCTCAGAAGCTGTGATACAATCATTGCAGGTGAGTGAACATTCACTCATGCGACGAGAGGAGGAGTATCCATGAAGAAACTGCTGGCTGTTTTGCTCGCATGCCTGCTGCTGGCTTCCGCCGCCTGTGCGGAGACCTTCACCGGGCAGGGCCAGGGCATGGGCCCCATCACGGTGGAGCTGACCGTGGAAGACGGCGTCATCACCGGCGCAAAGATCACCGGCGACGGCGAAACCCCGGGCTTCGGCGCGGATCATCTGCAGGAGCTCGAGGAGCAGATTGTCGCCGCGAACGGCGCCGACATCGACGGCGTTTCCGGCTGCACGCTGACCAGCACCGGCGTAAGGGACGCCGTAACGGCAGCGCTGGCGCAGGCGGACGGTTCCAAAGCCGCTGAAGCCGCACTGGCGGACGGCGTCTACCCCATCGAATTCACCGGCTTCGACCTGGGCGTCACCGACAAGATCGAAGTGACGATCGAGGGCGGGAAAATTGCCGCCATCGCATTCGTCGGCGACTGCGGTTCCACTCCTCCGATGGTGGACACCGTGGAAAACGTGCTGTTCCCCCGCATCATCGAAAACCAGTCCGTCGCGGTGGACGCCGTTTCCGGCGTGACGGTCACCAGTGCCGCCGCCAAGCTGGCCGTCGAGAAATGCCTGGTTCAGGCGCTCGAGGCCGCCGGCAGCGACGCGTCCGCCATTCAGGCATTCAAAACCGTTCCGGAAAAGAAGGGCGGCAGCGAAGAAATCAGCACCCAGGTGCTGGTGATCGGCATGGGCGGCTCCGGCACCTACGGTGCGCTGCGCGCGGCCGAATCCGGCGCGGACGTGCTGGTCATCGAGAAGCAGGCCCGCTACGGCGGAACCACGGCGCTGACCTCGGAAATCGAATCCATCAATCCGCATCGCATCAAGGAACAGTACAACAACGGCGAGGACTTCTGCGACGCCGAAGCGATGCATCAGGCCTGGCTGGATTACGTCGAGGGCGACGCCAAGGTCGAAATCATCGACCTGTTCTTCGAAAAGAGCGGCCCCGCGCTGGACTGGCTGGCGCTGGATCACGGCGCGAAGTTCGATTTCAAGCCCCAGCGCGGTTTTACCGAAACCGACGTGTACGACGTGAAGTTCCAGTGGTATCCGAACTTCGACGAGCGCAATCCGATGGCGCCGACCTACGGCTACAACAAGGCCGAAATCGCCACCTACTTCGATCGCCTGGTATCCGATTTCACCGCGCTGGGCGGCAAGTACATGCTGGAAACTGAAGGCTATGAGCTGCTGATGGAGGACGGAAAGGTCGTCGGCGCGAAGGCGCGCAATCTGGCGGACGGCACCGAGTACACGATCCATGCGGACGCGGTGGTCCTGGCCACCGGCGGTTTCCTGGGCAGCGCGGAAATGACCGAAAAGTACCTGAGCGACGAATACTACCCGCTCAAGGGCGCATGGAAGTGCTACGGCTCGATGCGCAACGACGGCAAGATGATCCAGGCCGCGATCGACAGCGGCGCTGCGACCTACAACATCGGCATGCCGCCCGAAGTGCACATTTCCGGCACGCCGGATTTCCTCAACGCGCGCGATTACGGCTATGAGATCCACGTGAAGGAAGGCCTGCTCGACTTCAACACCGGACGCGAACCCATCTGGACCGTCGCGGACCTGCCGCTGCAGATCGGCGTCGGCTCCAACAGCCTGGCGGTGACCAACGAAGGCAAGCGCTTCACTTCGGAAACCGGCATCGCGATGCTGGATCCGTGGATCGCCGGCCCCACCTACTGGAGCATCTGGTCCGCCGAACAGCTGACCGGCATCGCGGAGAACGGGCTCAAGGTCGAAGCCGTCGGACCTCCGGTGGGATTCCTCGGCCATCGCGGCGCGATTCCCGCGGGCGTTCCGCTGCCGGAAGCCTTCGATGTGATGGAGAAGGCGATCGAGCGCGGTTTCGTGTTCAAAGCGGATACGATCGAGGAACTGGCGGAAACCATCGGAGTGGATCCGGCGAATCTGACCGCCACCGTCGAAGCGTACAACGGCTTCTGCGATGCGGGCGAGGATACCGAATTCGGCAAGCCCGCCGAGCTGCTCGACAAGATCGGCGAGGGCCCGTACTACGCGATCCGGATGGCTTCCTACAGCTACAACACCGTCGCGGGTCTGGATATCAACGAACAGTTCCAGGTGCTGAACGGGGAAGGCACGCCCATCGACGGCCTGTTCGCCTTCGGCAGCGACAGCGCCGGCGTGCTGTTCACCGAAAAGAAGCCCTATGTCACGTTCGGCGGCGCGAACAACGGCTGGGCGCTGACCTCCGGCTATGTCGGCGGTGAAATCGTCGCCAATTACGTGAACGCGAAATAAACCTGTATCTGCTCCTTCGGCCGGATCCTTCGGGATCCGGCTTTTTCGCTGCCGGAAGGCGGCCGCTTCCCGGGGCGCTGCGCCGGGAAACGGTTCGGGTGCGGGGCAGGCGTCTGCGCGCCGGGGAGTGCCGCGGATCCCTCGCGGCGAACGGCAAACCAAGCAATGATAATTCTTTGTGACGCCCGGCGATTCCGTTGACAACCGTTTTTCGCAATTGTATAATCAGCGCGTATAACCCGGTATACCGGGATGCCCATCGGGCCATATGGCCGGGGCATCCTTCCGGCGGCGCGAACAGGTTCCCCGAAACGGCGAAATCCCGCTGGCGGCGCACCGGCAAATTGCGCGGGCCTGCCCGAGGCAGATCATTGCAAAGGGATGATGCGAATGACCGACTACCGCATGCTGAACGCGGTTGCCTACGAGCGGCTGCGGGACATGATCCACAAAAACGAGCTGGAATTTGACGTCATATACAGCGAAACCAGATTTGCCGCGGATCTTGCCATCTCGCGCACGCCGGTTCGCGAAGCGCTGGTGCGGCTGAGCAGCGAGCACTACATCGACATTCTGCCGAGCCGCGGTTTCGTGCTGCACAAGCCCACCGAGTCGGATTTGCTGGAGGCCTACCACGTGCGCATGGCGAGCGAGAGCTACTGTTCGGAGCTGCTGGCCCGGGAAAACCAGACCGAATCCGCCATGGCGGTCATCCGGACGATGCGTCAGCTGCTGGAAAGGCAGCGTGAGGCCGGTCAGTCCTATCAGGAGCGCAAAGCCGACTTCTGGGATCTCGACGTGCAGTTTCACGCCGCCGCCGTCGGTTATCTTCAGTCGGCTACATTCGACACGCTGTTCAAAACCTTCATGCACTTCTTTGTCTCGCTGCGCATAAAGGACTTTATCGGGCGCGGCCGCAACCGTTCCACGCTTCTGGAGCACGAACGGATCGTTCGGGCGCTGGAGCACGGAGACGCGGCGGAAGCCAAGGACGCAGTGCGGCAGCATTTAATGCAGTCGCTGGAATTCAGCCTTGTCAGCCTGAACCAGGAAGACGGCGGAGCGGACGGCTGAAGGCAGGCCGTTTGTCCAAAGCCGCTCATCCCGCCCGACAGCATCAGGGAGGTATCGCGATGATTTACAACGAAGCCTGTCAGGAGACCCTCTCGCGCCTGGGGTTTGGCACAATGCGCCTTCCTCTGCGCGAGGACGGAAGCATCGATCAGGCGCACTTCGAGCGCATGGTCGATTACGCCATCGAGCACGGCGTCAACTACTTTGATACGGCCTGGCCGTATCACGCGATGCGCAGCGAAATCGCGGCCGGCAAAGCGCTTGCGCGCCATCCCCGGGAATCCTGGCGCCTGGCCAGCAAGTATCCCGGCCATCAGATCGCGCAGAGCTACGATCCGGCGCAGATTTTCGAAGCACAGCTGAAGAAGTGCGGCGTGGAATACTTCGATTTTTACCTGCTGCACAACGTGTACGAA
This sequence comes from Clostridia bacterium, assembly GCA_017512675.1. Lineage (GTDB taxonomy): Bacteria > Bacillota > Clostridia > Christensenellales > Aristaeellaceae > RGIG5678. Next base: position 20,676 of record JAFWEY010000172.1, read on the forward strand.
AACTCGATCGATACATATATGGATTCCCGCTGGGGCATCCTTCCGTATTTTCTGGAACAGAAGCGGCTGGGCAGAATACGGCATCTGGGCTTTTCCTGCCATGCGCGGCCGGACACGCTGGAGCGCTTTCTCGATTACGCCGGCGACGCGATGGAATTCTGCCAGATTCAGCTCAATTACATGGACTGGACGCTGCAGCAGGCAAAAGAGAAATACGATATGCTGACCCGCCGCGGCCTTCCCGTATGGGTGATGGAACCCGTTCGGGGCGGAAGACTCGCCGCCCTCTCTCCGGAGGATACGTCGCGCCTGAACGCGCTCCGGCCGGAGGAAAGCACCGCCTCCTGGGCGTTTCGATGGCTGATCCGGCTGCCGAACGTGAAAATGATCCTCTCCGGCATGTCCAGCCTCGAGCAGATGAAGGACAACGTGAAAACCTTCTCGGAGGATAAACCGCTGTCGGACGCGGAAGCCGCGCTGCTCGAAGAGATCGCCGAGGGCATGAAAAACGCGATCCCCTGCACCCGCTGCCGCTATTGCTGCGACGGCTGCCCGATGCAGCTGGATATTCCGATGATGATGCACGCCTACAACGACCTGCGAATATCCTCCGGCAGTCTCACCGTACCGATGCAGTTCGACGCGCTGCCGAAGGAGAAGCGCCCGGAAGCCTGCCTTGCCTGCGGCGCCTGCAAAGCGGTCTGCCCGCAGAACATCGATATTCCCCGGGTGCTGTCCGAACTGTCCGGGCTGCTGGCCAAGGCGCCCAGCTGGGCGGAGCTGTGCCGCCAGAGGGAAGAAACCGCGCGAAAGCTGGCAAACAGCTGAACCGCGCTTCCCGCGCCGGAAGCCGGCAGCCAGAGAAAACGCGCGCGACGGCGTATCCCATCGCGCGCGATGTTTTTTCGGCGAACCCGGCGGCGCCGTTCTAAATCATTTGAACCAGCGTTTTCATAAACAGGCGGTACGGCTCTTTCACCCTGTTGGCGGTATCCAGCACCTCCTGATGGCTGAGAGGCTGATCCAGAATGCCGGCCGCCATGTTGGTCATGCAGGAGAGGGCCAGCACGCGCATGCCGCCGTGATTGGCCGCGATGACTTCCGGAATCGTGGACATACCCACCGCGTCCGCGCCGAGGGTCCGCACCATGCGAATCTCCGCCGGCGTCTCGAAGCACGGCCCGGGCAGCAGCGCGTATACGCCTTCGCGGATCGGGAAGGACAGCTGCCTGGAAGCCTCGCGCGCCAGGTTCATCAATTCCCCGTCGTAGGGATGGGACATATCCGGGAAGCGCGGCCCCAGTTCGTCCTCGTTCGGCCCCCACAGCGGATTGCGCCCGGCAAGATTCAGGTGATCGGTAATCATCATCAGATCCCCGGGCTGAAAGGACTTATTCACCGCGCCGGCCGCATTGGTCAGAATGAGGACTTCGATGCCCAGCGCTTTCATCACGCGGACCGGGAACGTGACGTCCTTCGGGTCCCACCCCTCGTACATGTGCAGGCGGCCGTTCATCACCGCCACCTTCTGTTCGCCGATCGTTCCGAACACCCACTCGCCCGCGTGTCCCGGCACCGTGGAGACCTTCATTCCCGGCACCTCGCCGTAGGGCACGCGAATCGGGTTTTCGATGTTCTCAATCAGGATATTCCAGCCGGAACCAAGAACCATACCGACCTTCGGAATGAAGGGCACGCGCTCCCGCAGTGCCTGCGCCGCTTTTTGAATCCGTTCCGTGTATTCGCTCATACTTGTCCCTCCTGTTCTTGTCGGACATCCGCCATATCTGCATCATACACGAATCGCCGCCGGATGTCAAGCCGCCGGGCCTGTCATGACGGCCGCCGATGCCCCTTCGGGTTCCCGCCTCCGCGCTATTTTCCCCCGCCGGCGATCAGGCACACGCCGTCCACCAGCAGCGCCGCCAGCGCAAGCGAGAACAGATCCTGTATTTCGAACCCCGGAATCAGGTAAGCCATCAGCCAGATCAGCGCACAATCCGTTATAAAGCCCGAAATGCCCAGCGTCAGGCAGCCGATCGGAAAGGTCAGCAGCCTGAGAAGCGGCCGCAGCAAAAGCCAGGCAAAGCCCAGCAGCGCGCCGGCCAGAATCGCGTTTTCCATCGGCTCCGCAGTGATTCCCGGAAGCATCTGCACGCACAGCGGCACCGTCAGAAGACAGGAAAAAAAAGCAAGTCCGATTCGTTTCATTTCATTCCCTACCGAGCCGATCGATTTCAAAATTCCGCCAGATTCCGTCTTCCGGCGGTACGGAGACAACGGTCACCGGCTTCGCCAGGGTCGGGTGCTGAACGGTCAATCTGTGGGCCCACAGCGCCAGCTGCTGTCCCGGCTTGCCTCCGCCGTAGCGGGCGTCGCCCCAGAGCGGAAAGCCGATTTCCCTGTGCTGCACCCGGATCTGATGCGCCCTGCCGGTCAGAAGCTCGACTTCCGCCAGCGTCAGACCGCCGCGCACCGCCAGCGGACGGGTAATCAGTTCTGCGCGCTTCGCGCCGGGCGTCGTTTCCGGCACCGCGGAAACCATGCCGGTGGCGCCGTTCTTCAAAAGCCAATGGACCAGCCGGGTTTCCCCGTTCAGCGTGCCCTGAAGCACCGCGAGATACACCTTCTCCACGGTATGCGCCGCGAACTGCGCGGAGAGGCGCGATGCCGCCTTTCCGGTGCGGGCAAGCACCACAGCGCCTCCGACCGGACGGTCCAGCCGGTGCACCAGGCCCAGATAGACCGCGCCGGGCTTATGATACTTCGCTCCGATGTACGCCTTTGCCGCCGTCAAAAGATCCATATCGCCGGAGGCATCCGCCTGCACCGGCAGATTCGGCGGTTTTTCCACGCACAGCAGATGATTGTCCTCGTAGAGGACCGGCACCGTGTACCGGCCGGCGGCAAAGCGATCCGCGGTCATCGGCTCGTCCAGCGCCCGCTGGCGCCGCAGGGCAGCACGCCGCCGGCTGTCATCGGCAGCACCACCTCGCCCGCTTCCACCTGTCCGCCGCGCGCCTCGCCCACGGTAAAGGACAGCATATTGCGAAGAACCGCGGGCTGCAGGCCCGTGGTGTAGCTGTTGACCAGCACGAACAGCGGATTCCCGCTCAGAACCTCCAGGCACGCGGAAACGAGCCCGAACAGCTCGTTTTCCAGCTTCCACACTTCCCCGCCGGGCCCGCGCCCATAAGAGGGCGGGTCCATCAGAATCCCGTCATAGGAATTGCCCCGGCGCTTTTCCCGGGCCACGAATTTCAGCGCGTCGTCAACGATCCAGCGGGTGCGCGCCGGGTCGATGCCGCTCAGCTCGCGGTTTTCTCCCGCCCATGCCACCATGCCCTTTGCGGCGTCCACATGAGTCACATGCGCGCCCGCCGCGGCGCAGGCGACGGTCGCCCCGCCGGTGTAGCCGAACAGGTTGAGCACCCTGACCGGGCGCCCGCATTCGCGGATCAGGCCGGCCATCCAGTCCCAGTTCACCGCCTGCTCCGGAAAAAGGCCGGTGTGCTTGAACCCGGTCGGGCGCACGTAAAAGCGCAGCTCCCCGTAACGGATCTGCCAGCGCTCCGGCAGTTTGCGAAAGAATTCCCATTCGCCGCCGCCGCGCTGAGAACGGTGGTACCAGCCGTCCACAGTCCGCCACAGCGACGCGTCGCGCTTCGGCCAGATCGCCTGGGGATCCGGCCGCCGCAGCAGGATTTCTCCCCACCGCTCCAGCTTCTCCCCGTCGCCGGCGTCCAGTATTTCGTAGTCTTTCCATCCGGATGCCGTATACATCATAATTCCAGCTTCCCGTCCCCTTCACGAATCCAGTTGATTTTGCGCAGCCATTCGGAAATCACCAGCGACAGGACAGCCGGCAGCGCGATGTGCAGAACCAGCATTTTCACAAGCACGGCGGCCGCGCCCTCGCTGCCGGCCATCGCCGCCCAGGTTCCGAACTGGCCCACGAGGCCGGACGTGCCCATGCCCGCCGACGCGGAAGCGTTCTTCATCAGGAACAGCGTGGTGGACAGCGGGCCCAGGATCGCCGAAGCCAGCGTCGGCGGAATCAGGATCGCCGGATGGTGCAGGATGTTGCCCACCTGAAGCATGCTGGTGCCGATTCCCTGCGCGATCAGCCCGGCCATCCGGTTCTCGCGGTACGTGGATACCGCGAACCCGACCATCTGGCAGCAGCAGCCCACCGTCGCCGCGCCGGCCGCCAGCGCAAGGCCGGTTCCCATCGTCTCTCCTTCCGCGACGGTGAAGATCATCGCCGCCAGCGCCGCGGACGATATCGGCGCCGTCAGCGCCAGCCCGAACACCACCGAAATGATAATTCCCATCGGCACCGGCTGAAGCGTCGTCGCCATTTCCAGAAAGCCCTGCAGCGCCGCGATCGCGCGGCTGATGCCGGGGCCGGTCCATTTCGCGATCAGCCCGCCGCTCACGATCGTCACCACCGGCACGACGATGATATCCACTTTGGTCTTTCCCGCGGCGAGGGAACCCAACTCGGCGCCGACCACCGACGCCAGATACGCGCCGACCGGCCCGCCCATGTTGTACCCCAGCGCGCCGACTGCGGCGCATCCGAACATCGCCAGCGGAGCGGATTTCAGCCCGTATGCGACCGCGACGCCGATCGCCGCGCCGACCACCGGCGACGACGCGGATACCACGTCTCCGAACTCCGCAAGAAAGCCCAGTCCGGGAATCCTCCCGAACTGGCTCAGAATCAGGCCGATAATCAGGGAAGCAAACAGGCCGAGCGCCATCGCGGACATCGCGTCCAGCAGATAGCGTTTGTACGCCTTTTTGAGAATCTGCCGCATGGAAATCCCCTGCCTTTCGATACTGGCGAGATTATAAGCATTTCCCCGCAGCCGCGCAAGCAACTTCCGGCGTGGTTCGGGTAAATAGTTTCATCCGGGCTCTCCCGCCCGCCGGACAGCGCTCCGGTACCAGGCGAACATGTACTGCTGATACACTCCGTTAAAGGGGCGGTAGCGCTCCATCGGATATCCGCGGGGGTATTCATTTTCCAGGATCCTGCGCATCCAGACATCCACCGGGAAGGCGTCCAAACGGTGCAGTCCGAACAGCGCAACGCAGGAAGCCACCTTGTTTCCCACGCCGTAAAGAGCGGTCAGCCGCTCCATCGCGCTTTCCAGATCCGCCGAAAGAAGCCCGTCAAGGTCGACCGCTCCGGACGCCACCGCCTGCGCCGCGCGCTTCACATAGCTGCACCTGTAGCCCAGGCGGCACGCGGTGAGGACGCTTTCATCCAGGCCGGCGACCGCCATCGGCGGCGGAAACGCGTACCAGCGGTTTCCGTACCCGTCCCGCATTTCTTCTCCCGCCGCTTCGCACAGGCTTTCGACCGACCTGCGGATCGCAGGGATGTTTCTGTTCTGGGATATGATAAAGCTGACCAGCGTTTCCCACGGATCCTGCCGCAGGATGCGGATGCCCGTTTCGTTCTGCGCGGCCCGGTACAGAAACGGATCTTCTCCGGGATCGATCCGGCCGCGGATCGCCCGGTAATCCGTATCCAGGTCGAAATAACCGCGCCAGACGCGCTCAAACTGCTCCTCATTGCAGTCCATTTCAAACACCGCGCCGCCCAGGCTGCGAATCGTCAGGCAAAATGCGCGGTGCGGGATTCTGTAGGCGTTTTCTCCGACCTGCCGCCAGCGGAAGCATTGGCCGCTGCCGGCGATTTTCTCCAAATCGAAATCGTCTTCTATCTGCCGTATCATTTCTTTTCCCCATGGCCGCTGCCGGCCCTGCCGCTTCGGCAGGGATCAGCCCGGGTTCACGTGAATCATCACGTGCTTGATTTCGGGATACTGCCTTTCCAGCGCCGCGTGCACCTGTTCGGCGATTTCGTGCGCATCGCGCAGCGGCATGTTCCCGTCCACCCGAATCTCCAGGTCCACGTAGGTTTTGCGGCCGAATTCCCGGGTTTGCAGAAGATCGATCCCCCGTACGCCCCGCTGGGCCAAAACGAATTCCCGAAGGTTCTGCTCAAACTCCGGCGGACACGCGTGATCGACCATCCGGTCCACGGCGTCCCGAAAGATATCCAGCGCGCTTTTCCAGATCATCAGGCAAATCAGGATGCCGGCGATCGGATCCAGCATGCGCAGGCCGAGCCTCGCGCCCGCGATGCCGATCAGCGCGCCGATGGAAGAAAGCGCGTCCGACCGCTGGTGCCAAGCTTCCGCCTTCAGCGCGATCGAATGAATCCGGTCCGCCGTTCTTCTGGTCGCCTGAAACAGGCATTCCTTGACGAGGATCGACACCAGCGCGGCAATCAGCGCGATGCGCCCCGGCACGGGAGCGGTTTGCGCCGCGCCGGTCGTGATGTCCGTCAGCGCCGTATAGCCGATTCCGCCGCCGGCCAGAAACAGAATCGCCGACAGGATGATGGACGCGACGCATTCCAGCCGCTCGTGCCCGTACGGATGGTCCTCGTCGGACGCCCGGCCGGACAGCCGCACGCCGACGATCACAATCAAGCCGCCGATGACATCCGACGCGGAATGGACCGCGTCGCTGACCATCGCCGCGGAATGCCCGATCAAACCCGCAAGAAGCTTGAACAGCGACAGCGCGATATTGACCAGAATGCTGATCAGTGAAATGCGCCGGGCGGCAGCTTCATATTCCGGATCCTCCGGACACACGCCGGTCCGGGGTTTTCCATCCTGTGCTTCTTTCGACAACGAACTCCCTCCTGCATGCAGAGCCGATGCGGACAGACCCGTTACAGGCTGTCCGAAATCTCCTTGACCCGCTGGTAGTAATCCCTGCCGGTCGTATTGCCAAAGGTGGTGCGCAGCTTGTTATAGGCTTCCCTGCGGGAGGCGCTGCCGGTAAAGATCTCCACCAGCTTGCGGGCGTCCTCTTCGGAAAACCCGCCGGCAATCAGATGCGTAAGCGGATCGCCGGGATCGCCGTTCGCCCGGGCGTCCTTCGCGCCCTGCGGCTGAGCAGCGGATTCCTCCGGCGCCGGCGTTTCCGCTTTGGCGCCGGCCGCTTCGGCCTCCGCCTTGTCCGGGCTGCGCAGCGAGATGTAGTTGTTGCCGTCGGACACTTCTTCAAACGAGAACGCACCGGAGAACTGGCGCGTCAGATAATTCAGCGGGCGCCGCTTGGAGCGCTGCTGATCGACCTTGTATTCCGGCAGGCCGTTCAGCGCCGAAAACAGCGTGCTGATCTGCATGCGGCCGCCGTTCGCCTGAAGCTGCTCCGCGATAAAGGCCTTGATGATGGCCGTCCGCTCCGTATGGGACGCGCTGACCTGCGGCTTTTCCGGCTGCTGCTGCTCAGGGGTCTGCTGTGCGGGAGCCGTCTGCTGCGCGGGTTTCGGCTGCTGCGCCGGCTTCGCGGGCGCGGGCTTGGCGGCCTTCGCGTTCTGTTGCTGCGGCTGCCGAGCCGCGTTCTGCTGCGGCTGGCGCGCCGTGTTCTGCTGCAGCACCACAAACCCGGAGCAGGCGCAGCGCCACAGCGGGTTCGCCTTTTCCGTGCCCATCCCGATGACTTCCATGCCGGAATTGCGCAGCCTTATCGAGAGGTGGGAAAAATCGCTGTCGCTGGAAGCGATGACGATGCGGTCGGTGTCCCCGCCCGCAAGAATGTCCATCGCGCCGATCACCAGCGCGATATCGGAGCTGTTCTTCCCCTTGGCGGCTTTGAGCGTCATGTTCGAGTGGATCGCGTACTTGAGCACCGGTTCCACCCACGCGCTCAGCGCCTGGGCGGCGCCGTAGATCTCCTTGTGCACCACACAGCCCTGCGAATCGGCGTATGTGAAAATCTGTTCGGCGTGTGCGGGCTGGACGTTTTCCGCATCGATCAATACTGAAATGTTCATATGTCTCTCCCTGTAATGATTTGTTCCGTTTTCTGTGCCTATAATACCACAAACCGGGCGCTTCGGGCAATCCGAACAGCATAAAGCGTGCGTTGAATCTGCGGATTGCGAAGGTTATCCCGCTTTTAAGGCGCCGCGCGGCGGCCGCAGCGCCGGCCGGAACGCACCGGCACGATGCTCCGCCGGGCACGCCGGTATTTGAATCGGGGGAACCGACCGCGGCGTTCCGCTTCCGGCCCGCTCAGGCGCCGAGGCGAACGATCGCCGGCACGACGCCGAGCGCTGGCAGAATGACCTCCGTCAGGTCCCGGGTCGCGAAGCGGATCGAACTGGTGTTCTCGCAGGGATGGCATCCGAACATTTCCTCCTTCAGCACATCCTCGTCGATCACAAGCGATACGCGCCTGTCCGTGTCGTTCATGAGCCCCAGCACGGAAACGCTGCCGGGACGGACATCCAGGAACCGCTCCATGGATTCCCCGTCGGCGAAGGAAAGCCGGCTGATGCCCATCTGCCTTGAAAGCTCCCTGGTTCGGAACGGCTTGTCGCCCGGCATCACCAGCAGGTAAAAGCGCGTCTTTCCGCGGTTGCAGAGAAACAGGTTCTTGCAGATGCGCACCCCAAGAACCGCATCCACCGCCGCGCAGATTTCCATCGTCGTGGCAGGCTGTTCCGGGTGATCTGTCCGGTCGAACCGGACGCCCAGCCGGTCCAGAAACGCGTAGGATCGGATTTCTCTGTCGCTCCGCCCCGTCATGTCGGCGGGTGAGCCGCGGAACAATTCCATTTGCTTTTCTCCTCTTCGGGTTCCCTGCCCGGCATGAAACGCAAAACACTGCCCGGGTTCCAGGCAGTGTATTGCGTTTGCTGTACGGGACGCCAGATACATCGGCCCTGCTGCGGCCGGCGAATTCGCTGCGGCCGGCGAATTGCTTTCGTCAGTCTTCTTCGTCGTCCGATTCCGGAAGGTTCGCGTTGTGGTACACGTTTTGCGTATCGTCGTAATCTTCCAGCCAATCGATGATTTTTTCGACCTTTTCGACCATCTCAGGATCGGTGATATCCACCGTGTTGGTGGGCACCAGCGCCCGGTCAGCCGAGAAGAACGAACAGCCGGCGTTTTCCAGGTTCTCGCGCACCGTGGAGAAATCGTTGGGGTCGGTGTAAATGACCACCGAATCGCCGTCGATTTCGACATCCGCCGCGCCGGCATCCAGCGCCAGCATCATCAGTTCTTCCTCATCCAGGTTCTTTTCGTTGTTCAGCTCGATTACGCCCTTGCGCTCGAACATCCATGCAACACAGCCGCTGGCCCCCATCGAGCCGCCGCACTTGTCAAAGATGTGGCGCACCTCGCTGGCGGTGCGGTTCAGGTTGTCGGTGACGACCTCCACGATCAGCGCGACTCCGCCCGGAGCGTATCCCTCGTAGGTGATCTCCTTGTAGTTCGCGCCTTCGCCTTCACCGGCGGCTTTCTTGATGGAACGCTGAATATTCTCGCCCGGCATATTGGCCGCCTTGGCTTTGGCAATGACATCGCGCAGCTTGCCGTTGACCGCCGGATCCGCAGAACCGCCTTCCTTCACGGCGATTACGATTTCGCGGCCGATTTTGGTGAAAATTTTCCCGCGCTGAGCATCCGTCTTGGCTTTCTTGTTCTTGATGGTGGACCACTTGTTATGGCCGGACATGGCATTCGCCCCCTGATTCAAATATACATAATGATACCACAGTGCGGGACGGCTGTCAATCTTTTTCGCGCCGCAGCGTCAGAAGCGGCCCGAGGCGAAGCGCCGCGGCGCCCCTGTGCCGGCCGGCGGCAAATCGCGCTTGACACATCCGTCCGGTCTGTGGTAAGCTTCTGACAGTCCGGAACGCATTCGGCAACGGCCCCACAAGGAGGTGCGCATGAATACCAAAGCATTGTACGACATCACTTACGGATTGTACCTGCTGACCGTAAGGGACGAAGAAAAGGACACCGGCTGCATCATCAACACCGCGGTCCAGATCGCCAGTGAGCCGCTGCGCCTGTCCATCTCGGTGATCCGCAGGAATTACACCTGCGACGTGCTGCTGAAAACCGGCGTATTCAACCTGTCCTGCCTGACCACCGCCGCGCCGTTTCCGCTGTTTCAGCGCTTCGGCATGCAGTCCGGGCGGAACGCCGACAAATTCGACGGCTTTTCCGAAACGGACCGCAGCGCGAACGGGCTGAAGTACCTGACCCGGTACGCGAACGCGTACCTGTCGGCGCGGGTCGTCGAACACAGGGATATGGGCAGCCACGTGCTGTTCATCGCGGAGCTGACCGATTGCGAGGTGCTCGGCCGGGAACCCAGCTGCACCTACAGCTATTATCAGTCCGACATCAAGCCCAGGCCGGCGCCGCCAAGCGCGAAAAAAACCTGGGTCTGCGGCGTGTGCGGTTACGTCTACGAGGGCGACGAACTGCCGGACGATTTCATTTGCCCGCTGTGCCACCACGGCAAGGAGGACTTTTCCCCTGTCGAATCCCCGGCGGCAGGAAGCGCGCCCGCAAAGGCACCCGCCGCTGCCGGCGGGCCCGTCAAGTGGGTGTGCTCCGTCTGCGGTTATGTGTATGAAGGGCCGGAAGCGCCGGAATTCTGCCCGGTGTGCAAAGCGCCCGCCCCGAAATTCGTCAGGCAGGAAGGCGAAATGACCTGGGCGGCGGAGCATGCCGTCGGCGTGGCGAAGGACGTTCCGGAGGAGATCCGGCAGGGCCTGCGCGAGAATTTCAACGGCGAGTGCAGCGAGGTCGGCATGTACCTGGCGATGAGCCGCG
>JAFWEY010000019.1 GCA_017512675.1 Clostridia bacterium
AGACAGAAGAAACCGAAACGCCGGGGCCGGAAGATACGGAAACGCCGGAGCCAGAAGAAACAGAAGCGCCGGAGAAATCGCCGGAACCGGAAGAAGCCGAACCGGCGGAAACACCGGAAGTTCAGAAAACCGAAACGCCGGAACCGGAAGAAACCGAAACTCCGGAAGAATCGCTGGAGCCGCGGGAAACCGAAGCGCCGGAGGAAACGCCGGAACCGGAAGAAACCAAAACTCCGGAAGAATCGCCGGACCCGGACGAAGCCGAACCGGCGGGGGAAACGCCGCAGCCGCGGGAAACCGAAACGCCGGAGCCGGAGCGCACCGCGCCGCCGGCAACGCCGGAGCCGGAGCCGGACATTCTGGATTACCTGATCGAGGGCGTGTACGTTCACACGCCGACGCCGGCGCCGACGCCGAAGCCTACGCCCACGCCGGAGCCGGCGCCTACGCCCACGCCGGACCGCACGATCCGCAAAAACAACGTCCCGTCCTACGACGCGCTGGAAAAGATCGAACTGGACGAGAGCAAAATCCTGCCGGAATTGCGGGAGATCTACGAAATGAACCACGATTTCGTGGGCTGGATCTCCATCGAGGGCACGGAAATCGATTATCCGGTGGTGCAGACCGAGGATAACGAATACTACCTGTACCGGGATTTCAACGGCAACAGGAACTACAACGGCCAGATCATTCTGGACGCCAAGTGCGATCCCTACACGCCCAGCTACAACCTGAACCTGAGCGGGCACCACATGAACAGCGGCAAGATGTTCGGCCGGCTGCTGCGCTACAAGGACAGGAAGTACTGGGAAGAGCACAAAATCGTCGAGTTCGACAGCCTGATGCAGCGCAGGCAGTACGTGATTTTCGCGGTGTTCATGTCCGCGGATTACAATAAGAACGAGAAGGGGTTCCGCTACAACGCCGACATCCGCTACCGGATGGACGCGGAAGAATGGCTGGCGGAAATCGAAAAGAGCCGAATGTACGATACGGGTTACACCGCGAAGTTCGGCGACGAGTTTCTGACGCTGTCGACTTGCGACCGCTCCAGGCGCAGAAGCGGCCGTTTTGTGGTAGTGGCAAGGAAAATACGGGAAGGGGAGATGATACAATGAAACGCAGCATCCTGAAGAGGGCATGGGCAATCGCTCTGATCCTGTTGATGGCGGGGACGTCAATGGCGGCGGAATGGCCGCAGGGGCGCGATCCGTCGCAGCCGTATTCGGGGGTACCGCGAATCGACCTGGAGCAGAAGATGGGGTACATATTCCTGTACCCGCGGGTCAAAGTGCCGGCATACGAGTACTGCGACACGCTGGAGATCTATCTGCCGCGGGAGGATATCGAGCTTGCCGGAGGTTTTCTTCACCTCTACGAGATTCCGGAGTCCGGAAAGGCGGCGGAAGTGGCAAAGGTATCCTTCGGGGATGCGGACGCAGTGCGCGTGCGCCCGCTGAACGAAGAGGAAATGGAAGGGATCATGTGGGGCGGCGGAGTCTGCATTGAAGTGCGCCTGCCGGTGTCGCTGGGCTTCGACGGCAATTACTACGTGCTGATGGACGAAGGCTGCTTCACCGCGGCGAACGGCAAGGTGGTGTCGATCCCCATCGCCAATCCGGACGCCTGGGTGCCGGTGCTGAAGGGCGATTACGGCGTCGGGCGGCTGTATTATACCGCCGGCGGCGAGGAAGGCGGGAAGTCCTCCCAGGCCTTTAAACAGAAGCCCGAGGTTGGCGACACCATTACCTTCGATCTTGTGATGGGCGGTAAGGCCGCCAGCGCGGTCATCTACAGCGAAAACGACTCGGTGTGGTTCGGGGAGATCGAATTCCACGAATCCGCCCACATCGTCGGCCGCGTCGAAAAGGACGAGCTGATGTGGGGCGTTCTCTTCCTGGACGAAACCGGCGAAGTGCTGAATTCCATCGACCTGAGCGCGAAGTAAGCGCATGAAATCTGTGGGGGCTGTTCCTGAACGGAACGGCCCCCTCTGCCTGACCGGCGGAACGGAGAAACGGGCGGCGCGAACCGCGCGTCGGGCGAAGATATGCCGGCGCTGCTCGGCGCCATACATGGCGCCAAGCAAGAGGGCGAAGGCGAGCGCCCGCAGTGCGGGATGCAGCGAGCCTGCAGCCCAATGAGCAAAGGAGCATGCGAGCGGCAGCGATGCAGGCGACTATTGCGAATTGAGAGTTGTAAGAGTTTGGATGCTATAGCTTGACATCCAGGCAACGAAGACACAGCGAGCCTGCAGCCCAATGAGCGCGAAGGCGAGCGCGCCCAGCCTGTGCCCGCGCAGCAGGGTATGGGCGATAAAGCGAGCCGGAAGCC
>JAFWEY010000173.1 GCA_017512675.1 Clostridia bacterium
CACTGCAGAACATGAAGCGCCATCAGTCTGCGCCGCCGCCGCCGCAGGAAGAGCAGGAGGAGCATGAGGAACAGGAAGAGCAGGAGGAGCAGGAGGAACCGGAGGAGCCGGAGGTTTTATGCGTTTCTTTGTAGACCTGCGCGCTGGCGGAGCGCCAGATCTGCTCCGCCGTGTAATAGAAATCGCTGAAATCGATCAGCGGACCGCCGCCGTCTTCCTCGTCGCCCTCCCACGCAGAAGCCTGGAGGGGGCCAAGGTACAGGAAATCGAATACCATGCGCGGCGTAAGCGTTCTGCTTTCCGCGGCGTCAATCAGGCCGTCCAGGCTGACCTGTTCGGCGGAAGCCCTGTATTCATCCCACGGGCTGTTCTCTTTCTTTGACAGGCGGATTCCCTTTCGGATTGTCTGCAGCAGGTGAACGTCATCGTGCCAGCACTTCCAGTCGTCCGACGGATACGATTCCCGAAGCGCTTTCATATCTCCGTCCAGCGTGTGGATATCCGCCTCCTCCATCGCCTGCTTGATTTCCCCGAATGTCGCCGTCATCCATCCGGCGTTCTCCGGATCGTCCCTGCCGCATCGGGTCAGCATGCTGCGCAGCTTTTCCGCGCCGTAAAGATACCCGCCCGGCAGCGCTTCCTTGCGCCACCTGATCGCGTCTCCCTGAACGCGCAGCGCGTCTTCCGACGCCAGAAATGCCCCGGTGGCGAACGCGTAATCCATGTTGCTCCCGGCGCCGCAGGCCGCAGCAGCCGCGATTGCCCGCTCGATCGGGTATTCGGTGCGGAAATCCTCAGATTTCCCGGAAAGCAGCGCTTCGATCGCGTCCTGCGCAGACTGCGGATTTGCCCTGAACTTTTCCAGATGCGGCCCATAACGCCGCCTGTCCCTCAGTTTGACAATGAGAAACGCCAGCGGTATCCATCCAAAGCCGATAAGGATGAACCCAACGTACGGAGCGGCGGTGCGGACAGTTTTCCACGCGTTGTCGAGCCACTGGGGCGTGTTCCGGTTGCTGAGATCCTTACCGCTGAGGCTCCGGACGCCGGCAAACAGATCCGTTCCGTCCATCCGCAGCCGCACCTTGAACATGCCTTTGCTCGAACCGCTGGAAACCGAGGCGACGTTTCCGGATACGCTGCTCCTTCCGGCGCTGGCGAAGAGCACCTTTGTCACGCTGCCCTCCGGCGCGCGGATTTCGACGTCCACCGAATCGATTCTCTGTTCGAAATTCGCGCCGATCAGCCGATACACGAACAGCCAGTACTGGTTATCCACGTATTTTACGATGTCCGTCAGCCGGTAGCGGAACACATAGGTGTTGGTGGTATGGGAACTGTGTTTATAGGCTTCGATCGTATATGCATCCATGCCGCTAGCCAGACGGAAGTGATCGTCCGGCCTTCCGTACACATCGTTCGTCGGTTCACATTCTACGCCGTTGATGCTCACAGAAAGATTCTCAAGGCTGCCGAACCTCTCCTCTTTGGCGAGGCCCTTTCCCCGGTTGATATCCTTGTAGAAACGGCTGAAGCTTCCGGAAATGAATTTCACCTGCCACGTCTCGGTGACATCCGCCGAGCCGTCTTCGTTGAGCTGTATCACGAAACCCGCGTGCGGTATCGAGTAGGAGCTGGCCGGTTTTGAAGACTTTTTCTTCGCCGCCAGCGCTCCCGACGGCAGAAGCGCCGCGAGCAGCAGCGCGATCAGAACGATCCATGGTTTCCGTGTACGCATAGCAAACTGACTTCCTTTCCTTGCGGGTTTCATGTCCTCATTTGATGCGGTCAAAGCTCCATCCGTATTCGCCGTGATAGATCATCAGCCGGGTCATTCCGCCGTCCACTGTGATATTCTCACCGGTGATGAACCCGGCTTTATCGGAACACAGAAACAGCGCCGTCTCCGCGATATCCCCGGGCTTTCCCACGCGGCCAACCGGCTGCTGCAGCGCGTCCGCCCCGCCGATCTCTGAGCCGGCGGTATCGATCCATCCGGGGGAAATGCTGTTTACCCGCGCCTTTCCCGCGAGGCTGACCGCCATCGCGTGCGTCAGCGCGGCGATTCCGCCCTTGGCCGCGGTATAGCTTTCGGTTTGCGGCTGGCTCATCCGGTCCCGGGAGGACGCGATATTGATGACCGACGCGCCTTCGGCGAACACCGGCATCAGCAGCTTCGTCAAGTAGAACGGCGCCGTAACGCCGACCGCCAGCGCGCGGGAAAACTCCTGCCAGCTGCATTCGTCGATTCCCTTCATAAGCGGAAGCGCGTTGTTGATCAGGCAGTCCACGCGGCCGCTTTTTTCGATGATTCCGGCCGCGAACCGCTCCAGCGTTTCCTGATCCCCAACGTCTCCTACAAACCAGTCACCCTGCCGGATATCGATTACGTGTACGAAAGCGCCTTCCGCCCGGAATCCGTCGGCAATGGCTTTGCCGATCCCGTGTGCTCCTCCGGTGACCACCGCGATTTTGTTCTCAAAACGCTTTCCGGCCATCGCGCATCCCCCGTTCGCGAACAGATTTCAGAGCCCTGGCTTCCCGCATTTCCCGGTTCCTTCTGCGGGCCGCACTCATTCTGCAGGGAGGAAAGGGGGAGCCGCGGAAAGCGAGCCGTGCAAATACCGGCGCCTTTTATCCCTCCAGCGCCTCGGACAGCAATTGCGCGATCGTGTACAGATCCTCTATGTCGTTCTTGTAGTATCCGTCGCCGCTGTAGCCTTCGAGAACCAGTTTGGCCATCGTCTCTGAAGTTACACCGACGCGGCTGTAGGCCGCATATTCGGTCGCCGGCGTGTATACGACCGCCAGCGAATCCTCTTCGCCCAGCACAAACAGCATCAGGCTCATGCCGTCCTTCAGCACCCAGGATTTCGAACTGTCGTACTTCCCCCTTACGTTTTCGGGAAGATCGAGATACAGAAGAATGGTAAACAGCGCCCGCGTCTCGGCAGAAGAGAACCATTCCTTCGCGCTCTTTTCCCCAAGATTCGTCATCGTCGGGGTAAACGGGACGATTTTGGAATCGGCCGCCAGAGCGGCGCCGCACGAGCACGACAGAAGAAACGCCAGAACCAGGATAAGAGACAGTGCCTTTTTCATGAATCTTCCTCCTTTTTCTCGGTTCGCAGTGACGGTTGTAAAACTCCGGTGACCTTCAGAATCCGTTCGCCGCGGGAATCTCCGCAGCCGTGTCCTTCGCAGCGGTGTCCTCCGCAGCCGTGTCCTCTGCGGCTGCGTCCTCTGCGGCCGTGTCCTCCGCGGTCGTGTCCTCTGCCGCAGTATCCTCCCCGGCCGTGTCCTCTGTCGCGGGAACCTCCGCGGCCGTGTCCTCTGCCGCGGTATCCTCCGCGGCCGTGTCCTCCGCGGCCGTGTCCTCTGCCGCGGTAGACTCCGCTTCCGTGCTCTCTGCCGGAGATGGGGCACCGGCCGCCGCTTCTTTTCCCTCTTCGG
>JAFWEY010000020.1 GCA_017512675.1 Clostridia bacterium
ATTTTTTGATTCAGACGATTTTCGGTTCCCTGGAGGAGACCCGGCCGGTGCGGCCGGCGAAGCTCATCTTGCGTCAGATCACGCCGCGGCGGCAAAGCGTTCATCGATGCCTTCCGTTCGGGGCCCCGCGCTTCGGTCACACGAATCTGCAGTACTTGTTGGAAACCCAGGCGATTTCGCCGTTGTAGTTGATCTTCATCCAGGTCAGGCCGTCGCTGGTGTTGCGCGTTTCGCCCAGGAAGCTCACGACCGTGCCCTTGCGCAGCCTGCCGAGCACCTGCGCGTCGCGGCCCGGACGCCTGCGCACCGGAGCGTTGTCCTCGACCGCTTTCACAAACTGGTTCTTTTTGCCGCCCGCAATCTGCTCCAGATCCTCTTCGTTCAGCTCCAGCATGATGTCCAGTTCTTCGTTCGCCATTGTTGCATCCTCCTTTTGTGGTTGGTGGCTGTTCTCTTTTACGGGCTCAGTATAGCATCCTGACAGTCACAGAATTGTCACACACAAACGGAAAACGCTGCGGGAACGATGCAACGGACATTCGCGCCCCGAACCGTCACGTGCCGGCGGTTTCCAGCGATTCCATGACGGATTCGTAAGCGTGCTGCAATTCCTCGCCGGTGTGGTGATCGGCGTCCATCAGCGTATTCCACGCGCTGCGGACTTCCTCTCCGGCTTCGCGCAGCCAGGCTTCCACGGCGGGCCGGTTCTCTTCCGCAAAATCCCGGATGTTCTGCGAGGCTTCCGCCGTCCATTCGGAGATTCCCGATTCGTCGAACCATGTGCGGAATTCCTTTACGGTGCTCTCTGCCCAATCCGTCAGTCCGTTCTCCTTTGCCCAGGCGGAGATGTCTGAGGCGGTGTTTTCTGCCCACTCGGTGACGCCCGATTCGTCCGCCCATTCGGAAACGGCCTTTCCGGCATCCTCCGTCATTTCGAGAAACGAATCCCATGTCTGGGTAAGATTGTTCAGGAACCGGTCCGAGGAAGAACTCCGCGCAAAACATACAGGGGTCAGGACAAAACAAAACAGCAGAACCAATGCGATTTGCCTCATGCCAGGTGCGCCTCCTCAATGCAGTGTTCTCAGGACGAATGCCCGGCTGCGTCCGGCAGGTTCCGTCCTGCGCCTGCGGCCGGACCGGACGATATCCGTCAGGCATATTGTTTCCGCCCCATTATACATGGACTTCGGGAAGAATTCAACCGGTTTTGTGCGGCGGCTCCGAACGGGCCGCGCGGATGGCGGATGTCGCGGCGGACAGAGCGGGGGAAGCCGCTGCGCCGTTCCCGGCGATCGCGGCGAATCAGAGGCCGGAAAAATCGTACGGGAAGCGGAACACGCCTTTCTCGGTGATGATGCCGGCGATCAGGCTGGCCGGGGTGACGTCGAAGGCGGGATTGAACGCGTCGATCCCCTCCGGTGCCGACGGAATCCCCTGAAAGGCGCGCATTTCCTGCATATCGCGGAACTCGATCGGGATTTCCCGCCCTTCCCGGATCTTTGCATCTATGGTGGAAACCGGCGCGGCGATGTAGAACGGTATGCCGTGCGCCTTCGCCAGAACCGCGACGGAATAGGTGCCGATTTTATTGGCGGTGTCGCCGTTTGCGGCGATGCGATCCGCGCCGACCACGACCTTTTGAATTCTTCCCTGCGCCATCAGGACGCCGGCCATGCTGTCTGCCTGCAAAGTGACGGGAATGCCGTCCCGCAGAAGCTCCCAGCAGGTGAGGCGGGCTCCCTGCAGCAGCGGCCTTGTTTCGTCCGCGTACACGTGAACGCGCTTTCCGGCTTCGTGGGCGGCGCGAATGACGCCCAGCGCCGTACCGTAGCCGGCGGTTGCCAGCGCGCCTGCGTTGCAATGGGTCAATATGCCGTCACCGTCTTCGATCAGACCGGCGCCGAATTCGCCCAGCCGCCTGTTGATCAGGAGATCCTCCTGCTTCATTTCCTCCGCGAGGGCAAGAGCCCGCCTTGCGGCTTCGTCCGCCCCGGCGGAAGCGTGCGTATCCAGGATTTCCCTCATGCAGCGGTCGATCGCCCAGAACAGGTTGACGGCGGTCGGCCGGCTCGCGGCGAGGCGCTTTGCGTCCGCGGATACCCGTTCGGCAAAATCGGGATCCGTGCGGTGAAGCCGGGCGGAAAGGGCCAGCCCGTAGGCGGCCGATATGCCGATCAGCGGCGCGCCGCGCACGCGCAGCTTCTGAATCGCCTCAACCATCCGCTCCACCGTATCGATGCGCTGTATCACTTCGCGCACCGGCAGCTCTGTCTGATCCAGGATATATGGGAAGCCGTCTTCCCACCGGATGGTTTCCATCAGTCTACCTCCCTGTAAAAGCAGCATCCGCCAATGAATTCCCGCAGGATCGAATTGACGGGGATCTCGTCTTCCACGTCGGCGGTCGACACGTAATTCAGGAACTTCAGCAGGCGGTGCGCCCGGGTGTAGTTGGGATTGTCAGGCGAGATGTCCCGGAGCAGGGGATAGCCGTATTTCTTCAGAATCACGGGCTCGTACAGCAGCGTCGAGTTGAACATGACATCCGCGCTTTCCTGATACGGCAGGATGTAGTTCCTCTCGCCGCGGCGCACGCTGTCCCACATGGACAGGGTGACGTACGGATCGGTGCCGCGGAACAGATGGTCGCGCACGATGCGGCGCAGAAGGCGCATGTCGGTGGTGCGAATGCGGTTGTGATCGTCGATGTTGAGCGTCGTCAGCGCGCTGATATAGATCAGGAACTTCTCGTTTCGGGGAATGTCGTGCGTCAGCACGTCGTTCAGCGCGTGTATGCCTTCCACCAGGATCGGATGGCCGGGCAGCGGAACGACGGGATGGACGCCGCTGCGCGTGCCGGTAACGAAATCGAAGGTCGGCGCGTCGACGGTTTCGTCCTTCAGCAGCCGGGCAAGGTGCTCGCTCAGAAGGGCGGTATCCAGCGCGTCCACCCGTTCGTAATCAGGCTCTCCGTTTTCGTCCAGCGGGGTTTCGGAGTGATCCCGGTAATAATCGTCCATCGAAACCTTGATCGGCGTCAGCCCGCGAACCTTCAGCTGAATGGTCAGCCGATGGGCGAACGTGGTTTTGCCGGACGAGGAAGGCCCGGCGATCAGAATCAGCCGCGCGCCGCTTTTGACGAACTGGTCGGCGATTTCGCTGATCGATTTTTCGTGCAGCGCTTCGTTGACGCGGATAAATTCGCGCAGCCCCTTCTTCTCGATCATTTCGTTCAGGTCGGCCAGGTTTTGGCACTTCAGGATCTGCGCCCAGCGCGTGGTTTCCGCAAACGTGCTGTACAGCCGCGGCAGGCGGTGCTGTTCCGCGGGCCGGTCCGGCCGCTCGGAATCGGGCAGCATCAGTTCGAGGCCCGCACCGCTGGGATGCACGGCAAAGACCGGTACGTAACCGGTTGAAGGGGCCATTTCCCCGTAAAAATACTCGCGCATATCTCCGAGACGGTATACGGAAAAATGCTCGTAAGGACGGTAGGTCAGAAGGCGAACCTTGTCCGTCTGCCCGATGGACTCGTAGTACGCGATGGCGTCCTTGCGCGTGAGCACCGTCTTTTCAAACGGCAGATCGGCATCCACAAGGTCCCGCATGTTCTCCTCGATGTGGGCGGCCATCGCTTCGTCGTGCTTATGGCCCTCGACGGAGAAGTAAATGCCCTGCCAGGTGGAATTCTCGATGCGCACCTTCGCCGCCGGCGCGATCCGCTGTATGGCTGCAAGCAGAACAAACCGCAGCGAACGCTCGTAGATGCGGCGGCCCTCCTCGCCGTCCAGCCGAATCGAAAGCGCATCCGCTTCGGGTTCGCAGGGGGCATTCAGCGGGAGCGTGCGTCCTTTCACGCGAACCGCGAATACCTGCCGGGGATCCTTCGGGTACAGGGATTCGACGGCATCCAGATAGCGGGCGCCGTCCGGCAAAGAAATGAATTGATGATCCAGCTGAACCTGCATGGTGTCCTCCTTATATGATCCTGTTTGTATTCATTATATCATCTTTTTCGCAAAAGGGGAACCATAAAATTCGATGCGCGGACGGCTTCACCGGACTTGCCGGGCGAAGGAACGGGACAGTCGGACGATCCGCACGGACCCGAAACCCCTGAATTATGAATTTTACACCAAATATTGTCGGAATCGAGAATTTTCAGTTGACAACCGGAACCCGAGAGAATAAAATAAATTTGACAGCACACCGGGATACCGGGTATTCGTTGGCTTGCGGATCACAGGAGAGAGCGATCGGATGCCGGCCCGTGTGCGAAGGCGAAAGGGCACAAGCCCAAGAAAAAAGGAGGATAACCCCATGAAGAAAGTGTTTGCTCTGGTCATGGTTCTCGCGCTCGCGATGAGCTGCGTGGCCGCCTCTGCGGCGGTGTGGCCGAACGGCTCCCCGACGGTGTACGTCGGCTACGGCGCGGGCGGCGGAACGGATACCGCGGTGCGTCCCGTCATCGCCGAAATGGAGAAGATCATGGGCGAGAAGATCCTGGTCACCAACCTGCCCGGTGCCAACTCTTCCATCGCCTGCGATCAGGTTCTGGCTTCTGCCCATGACGGCTACAGCATGTTCGCGACCGGCACCGGCGGATTCGGTTCCTTTGCCGTGAACGAGTACAGCACCTCCACTTGGGTGGATTGGATTTCCTTCCATCCGTACACCGGCTGCGCGGCGATCATCACCACGCCGTCCTCCAGCCTGAACAACATTGACGACGTCAAGGAATACCTGTCGAATCCTTCCAACAGCGTCGCGATCGGCGCGCTGGGCAACGGCCCGCACACGCAGCTGACCGTGATTCTGGGCGCGCTGGGCTATGAAGCGCCGAACTACGCGCTGTTTGGCTCCTGCGCCGACGCCGCCGTCGCCGTGCTGGCGGGCGAAGCGCCGCTGGGCGTGGTTTCCATGTCCGCCGCGATCGACTTCCTCAACAAAGGCGACCTGCAGGCAATCGCCGTGACCTCTCCCGAGCCCTTCACCTTCGCGACCGGTGAAACTGCCGAGTCCATCACCACGCTGGTTGAGGGAACCGAGAACGTCCCGATGCTGCTGGAAACCTGGCCGATCATGATCCCGCGCGACACGCCTGCGGAAATCGTCGAAGCCTTCACTGCCGCCTTCAACGAAGCGATGGAAAGCGAAACCATCAAGGAATTCGCCGACAGCATGGCCTACACGATCGTTGCTTACACCGGCGAGGATGCGGACCGCTTCCTGGCGTACGCGATCTCCGGCTACAGCTGGGCGATCTACGGCTCTGACAACTCCAAGAAGAATCCGGCGGATCTGGGCATCCCGACCACCGAGGAATTCAACTGGGACGAAGTCAAGCTGCAGTGCAAGGATTATCAGTAAGCAGCCACGGGGAACCTGAACTGATTTGACAAAGGCGCCGCGTGCCGGGCGACCGGCGTGCGGCGCCTTTTGACAAACGTCTGGTCCCGGCGTTTGCCGGTATTCCTTACAAAGGAGTGTGAGACCTATGCAGAACCGAAGGAAGCCCAATGCGGGAGATTTTGTGTTCGGTATTCTGTTGGTGATCGGTGCCATCGCGATCATGGTGTATTCGGTCTTGCTGGGGATCCGACAGCAGACGACATTCACTTTGAGCGCCGGCTTTTTCCCATTCCTGGTCGGCATCGTACTGTGCGGAACAGGCATCGCCCTGGCGATAACCGGCGTACGGCACGGCGGCGTTCAGGAGGCAAAAGAGGTGTTCACCGGCGAATATCTCAAATGGTTTTTCACCAATGATCGCAGCGTACGCGCGATCATTCTGGCGCTGTTCATGTACATCTACATTTTCCGCCTGATCGGACATCTTCCCTTTATGGAAGCGACGTTCTACTACCTGTTCGGCACCATGATGTATCTTAAGGCCGGCAAGTGGTGGAAGTGTCTGATCATTTCCCTGCTGGCGGCCGCAGCGATCGGCTGCGCGTTCCGCTTCGGCTTCGGAATCAATCTGCCGGGCGGCTTCGACGTACATCTTCCGTAAGAAAGGAGAGAACACAATATGGCAGAACTCCTGACCCAACTGGGTTATTTTGGACAGGCAGCCGGACAGGTGTTCAATCCGAGCACGCTGCTGATCGTCGCAGGCGCTGTCGTCCTCGGCCTGGTGGTCGGCGCGATTCCCGGCCTGACCGGCACCATGGCGCTGGCCCTTTTGATTAACCTCACCTACACGATGTCCACGCCGGACGCGGTTGCGTTCCTGCTGGGCGTCTACGTGGGCGGCGTTTCCGGCGGGCTTTTCTCCGCCATCATGCTCAACATACCCGGCACTCCGAACGCGGCGGCAACGGCTTTGGACGGATTCCCGCTGGCGAAGCAGGGCAAGGGCGGACAGGCCATTTTCGGCGGCGTGTTCGCGTCGTTCCTCGGCACCATCCTTTCCTGCTGCCTGATGATGATCCTGACTCCGTTCGTCTACAAGGTCGCGCTGAAATTCCAGAACTGGGAGCGTTTCCTGCTGGCGGTGTTCGGCATCATGATCTGCGGCAATATGTCCGTGGATTCGACTCCGCTCAAGGGCTGGAACGTGGGCTTCCTGGGCTTCTTCTGCGCACTGATCGGCGTGGACAAAATCCAGAATACGCCGCGATTCCTGTTCGGCATCAAGGACCTGATGGCCGGCGTGACGCTGATACCGGCGCTGATCGGTATGTTCGGCATCGCGGAAGTGCTCTGCACGCTGCAGGACAAGGATCCATATACGCTGTCGGACAGCATGGGTTCGTTCTTCCCGACAAAGAGCGAACTGAAATCCCTGCTCAAACCCGTACCGCGCTCCGCGCTGATCGGCTGCGGTGTCGGCGCGATTCCCGGCGCGGGCGAGGATATTGCGGCCTGGCTGAGCTACTCGATCGGCCGATCCCGCTCCAAAGAGGGAGAAAAGTTCAGCAAAGGCTCGTTTGAAGGGCTTTCCTGCTCCGAAACCGCGAACAACGCCTGCATTGCCGGCGCGATGATTCCGATGCTGACGCTTGCGATTCCCGGTTCCGCACAGGCTGCGATGTTCCTGGCGGCGCTGAACCTGCACGGCGTCAAGCCCGGTCCGCTGCTTGCCACGACTTCGCCGACGTTCATGTATGTGGTCGGCGTGACGATTCTGGTGGCGGCGTTCGTAATGTTCCTTCTGTCTTTCGTCGTGACCAAGCCGATGGTGACGATTCTGAAGATCAACCGCAAGATTCTGATGCCGATTGTCGTGGCGATGACCGTCATCGGCGCGTTCGCGTCCCGGCAGCAGATCTTCGACATCAAGCTGATGTTCGTATTCGGCCTGATCGGCTTTGTGCTGCGCAAGCGCGGGTTCTCGCTGGCGAGCATGACGCTGGGCCTGATTCTGGGCGGCGACGCGGACACCTACTTCCGCCAGGCGCTGACCCAGGTGCAGGGGAACCTGTTCATGATGCTGAAGCGGCCGATCGGCGATATCCTGCTGGTGGTCGTGCTGTATACGCTGATTTCAGGCATCCGCAAGTCCATCAAAGGCTCCGCGACGAACGACGCCATTGCGCAGAGCGAAGCGGAAATCGAAACGCGTGCGGAGACGGGCGAGGTCTGAGGCTTTCGGCACCGGAAGCCGTGCCGTGCGGGCACCGCTTCCGGACCGGGCTTCGCTTCTCTGAAGAAAGAAAGGATTCTCAATGAACGTTAAAGACAAAACCATTCTGATCACCGGCGGTGCCGGCGGGCTGGGAAGCGTCATGGCGGAAAAGCTCGGAAAGAACGGCGCGAAGGTCTTCATCCTGGACCTGATGGAAGACAAGGGCCGGGAAGTGACGCAGGCGCTGAAGGACAAGGGCATCGAGGCCTGGTTCTGCAAAGTTGACGTTACCAGCGAGGAAGACTGGAAATCGGCCATCGATTACGCGGTTGAACAGACCGGACGGGTGGATGTGCTGGTCAACAACGCGGGCATCAACATCCGCAAACCGGTGGAGGAGATGTCCATCGACGAATGGGTGACCATGATGAAGGTGAATACCGGATCCACCTTCCTGGGCACAAAGTACGCGATTCCGGTCATGCGCAGGCAGGGCGGCGGTGCAATCATCAACACGTCCTCGGTCTGCGGCCTGATCGGGCACAAGTTCACCCCCGAAGCCTATACCGCGTCCAAGGGCGCAGTGACGATGCTGACCAAGGCCATCGCCTCCCGCTACGCGAAGGACGGCATCCGCTGCAATTCGATCCATCCCAGCACGGTGGATACGCCGTTTGTGCGCAAGAACCTTGAGGATCCGGTGTTCCGTTCCCAGAGGCTGGGCGAAGTGCCGCTGGGGCGTCTGGCAACCTCTGAGGACGTGGCCAATGCGGTTCTGTATCTGGCCAGCGAAGAGGCGAGCTTCATCAACGGGGTCGCGCTGCCGGTGGACGGCGGCGTCACCTGCTATTGATTGGAGGAAAATACCATATGAGCTATGATGCCAAGCTGTTGAAGTACCTGAAGAAAATGGCGGCACAGGTCCGCGTGGACATCGTCGAGATGATCCCGCCGGGAAAGGCCGGCCATCTGGGCGGCTCTTCGTCAATCGCAGATGTGACTGCCGCGCTGTATTTCCATCACATGAAGGTCAACAAGGATGACCCGAAGGATCCGAACCGTGACCGCCTGGTGTTCTCGAAGGGCCACGCGGCGCTGACCCAATATGCGTGCCTGTGCGAGCTCGGCTACTTCGACCGCAAATGGCTGAAGGAAGTCAAAACGCTGCACGGCGTACTGCAGGGCCATCCCGATATGGACAAGACCCCGGGCATCGAAGCGGTGACCGGTTCTCTGGGCCAGGGCCTGTCGGTTTCTCTGGGCATGGCGCTGGGCCTGCGCCTGGACGGCAGCGACAGCCGCGTATACTGCGTGGTCGGCGACGGCGAAATGGAAGAAGGACAGATCTGGGAAGCCGCGATGGCTGCGCCGGCGCACAAGGTGGATAACCTCTGCGCGATCGTGGACTGCAATAAGGTCCAGGCGACCGACACGATCGAAAACGTTCTGCCTTTCGCCAACGTGCCCGGGAAGTGGGCGGCTTTCGGCTGGCATGTGATCGAAATCGACGGCCACAACTTCGAAGAAATCCTCGCGGCATTGGACGAAGCGAAGACCGTCAAGGGCCAGCCGACGGTAATCATTGCCAACACGATCAAGGGCAAGGGCTTCCCGTTCGCCGAGGGCAAAGCGGCCTACCACAATGCGGCGATGAGTGAGGAGCAGTTTGCCGAAGCGCAGAGACTGGCTCAAGAAATGCTCGAGGAGGCGGACAAATAATGGAAAAGAGCAACATGCGCAAAGCCTATGGTCAGGCGCTGCTGGACCTGGGCAAAGAAAATGAAAAAATCGTTGCGCTGGAGGCTGACCTGGGAAAATCCACCATGTCGAATATGTTTGGCGGAGAGTTCCCGAACCGCTATTTCCAGATGGGCATCGCGGAAGCGGATATGGCTTCCACCGCGGCGGGCCTGGCGCTGACCGGCCATATCGCCTATATGAGCACCTTCGCGGTGTTCGCCACCGGGCGCCCCTATGACCAGATCCGTTCTTCGATCTGCATTCCGCGCCTGAATGTCAAGATCTGCGGCTCTTCAGCAGGTTTGTCCGATTTCGGCGACGGCAAGACCCATCAGTCGGTGGACGATATCGCGATCATGCGCGTACTGCCCAACATGAAGGTTTTCTCGCCGGCGGACGCCAACGAGACGGAAGTCATCACCAAAGCGATGGCGGACATCCCCGGCCCCTGCTACATCCGCGTGAACCGCAACGACGTGCCGCTGGTGACGGAAAAGGGCGCGGCGTACGACGGCAAGGTCAAATGCATGAAAGACGGTTCCGACGTGGTGATTTTCGCCACCGGATACATGGTCTGGCGCGCGCTGGAAGCGGCGAAGAAGCTGGAAGCGGAAGGCGTTTCGGCCCGCGTTGTCAATGTCAGCACGATCAAGCCGCTGGATGCGGAAGGCGTGCTCGCCTTTGCCAAGGGGATGAAAGCCGCCCTGACGGTGGAGGAAGCCAGCGTGATCGGCGGACTGGGCTCTGCCGTGGCGGAGACTTTGATCGCCGGTCCGGCGGAGAGCCGCATCCCGCTGGTCAGGCAGGGCATGATGGACACCTTCGGCACCTCGTCCAAGGAATACGAGCAGCTGCTGGAGGAGTACGGCCTGGGGATCGACGACATTGCCGCGAAGGCGAAGGAAGCGCTTGCGCTGGCGTAAGACGCCGTGCGATATTTGGTTTCCATGAACGATTAAGAGGAGGAATGCTGTTATGAAAATCGGATTTATCGGACTTGGAATCATGGGAAAACCGATGGCGAAGAACCTGGTGAAAGCGGGCTACGACGTAATCGTCGCCGACAAGTTCGCCCCCAAAGCGGTGGAAGAAGTCGTGGCGGTCGGCGCGAAGGCCGGCGCGTCCAACATGGACGTCGGCTCTCAGGTTGATATCCTGATTACCATGGTGCCGAACTCCCCGAACGTCAAAGAAGCACTGTTTGGCGAAGACGGCGCGGCGAAGACCCTGAAAAAGGGCGCCATCGTGCTGGACTGCTCCTCGATCAACCCAATCGCTTCCCGCGAAATCTGCGCGGAGCTGGACAAGATGGGCATCGAGATGCTGGACGCCCCGGTGTCCGGCGGCGAGCCGAAGGCCATTGACGGCACGCTGGCTTTCATGGTCGGCGGCAAGCCGGAAATCTTCGACAAGTGCAAGGACATTCTGGACAAGATGGGCTCCTCCGTGGTGCTGTGCGGCAGCATCGGCGCAGGCAACGTGACCAAGCTGTGCAATCAGATCTGCGTGGCCATCAACATCGCGGGCCTGGCCGAAGCGATGATGCTGGGCCAGCTGGCGGGCGTTGAGCCGGAGAAGATTTTCGATGCGATCAAAGGCGGCCTGGCCGGCTCGACGGTCATGAATGCCAAGGCGCCGATGATGATGGATCAGAACTTCAAGCCGGGCTTCCGCATCGACCTGCACATCAAGGACCTGAACAACGTCGTGGATGCCGCCAAGGCCGTGGATTCCCCGATCCCGCTGACCCAGTCCGTGCTGGAAATGATGAAGATCCTGCATCGCGACGGCGACGGAAGCTGCGATCACAGCGCGCTGCTGAAATACTACCAGAAACTGACGGGCGAAGTGCTCCATCACTGATTTCTGACCGGATGCGCCGGTTTATGCGCGGGCAGGTCCCGCAAAGGGGGGTCGGGTTCCAGATCCCCCGATAAACCGGTGAATTCCAAACGGAAAACGCCGGCCGGCGGCAAACTGCCGCCGGCCGATCAACAAGCGGAGGAGGAATTTCGGTGCTGTCGGATTACAAAATGCTCCAACGCACGGCTTACGATTATCTCAAAGGCGAAATTCTGTCCGGCCGCATGTCCGAGGATACCATCTATTCTGAAACCCGCATCGCCCAGAGCCTGTCGATTTCCCGTACGCCTGTGCGGGACGCGCTGGTTCGCCTGAGCGATGAAAAGTACATCGACATTTTTCCGAGCCGCGGCTTTATCCTGCACAAGCCGACAGAGAAGGATCTGCGGGTCGCGTATCAGACCCGCGAAGCGGTGGAAACATACTGCGCGCTCTGTCTTGCGCGGCACGCAAATGAGCCCGACGGAAGGCAGAGGATCCGCGAACTGGAAGGCTTTCTCCGAATTCAGAAGGAAACGGCGGAGCTCGCCTGTTTTCGCGAGATGGATGTGGCGTTTCATACGGGGATCGTTCGCTATCTTGAAAACGATACCTTCAATGTGCTGGTGGACCAGTACATGCATTTTTTTATCGCAATGCGGGTGGATCTCTTTCAAAGCAGTCATCGCAGACTGACGGCGACAGAGGAGCATGAAGCAATTCTGTACGCGCTGAAGCAGGGAGATCCGGACCTTGTTCTAAAGAGCGTAAAGCTGCATATCGACAGATCGCTGGAAATGGTGCAGACGGAGAAGCTGCAGCAGGCAGAAAGCGTCTGAAGCCGGGGGCGATTCGAGTGCCCGGAAAGTCTGCAGGGAGAAAGCACGCCGCGGGAAACGCCCGGACGGCGCTGCTCTGTTTCCGCGCATCTGATACTGCTTTCCATCCAAAACATCGTTTTGGACGGAAGGACGCATACCGCGTCCGCAAGGGCGCATAGATGTGCCTTTGCCGTCTCATACGATTTCGTACGGCCTGAAGGCCTGTTAAACATGCCCGTCAGAGACGTGCATATTTCAGCACGAAATCAGTATGAAGCCCCTTCTTTCTCTGTGCCCGCGGGTTCTCCTGCGGGGTACTCAAAGCACGATCCATGCTGCCGAAGCGGCGGTTTTCGGAAAGCCGTTGTGCATGAATGCCGAATGCGCCGGCCTCGCTCGGATCAGGCGGTCTGCGGCTTTTCGCAGCTTGCGGGATTGTGGAGTTTTACCAGCGGACTGTGGATAAACGAGGCAAACGTAAAGACGGCGATGGCACAGCAGACCGCATCGGTGATCGGCGTCGCCCAGACGATGCCGTAAAGCGGAATCAGGCTGCCGAGCAGGAACATCGCCGGAATGTCGAGGATGCCCTTGCGCAGCAGTGCGAGAATCAGGGATTTGCGCCCCTGTCCGACTGCCTGGAAAAAGGATATGAAGGCATACGCGCATGCGGAGAACGGACCTCCGAGGCAGAGAATGCGCAGGAACGCCTCGCCGTAATCCAGGGAAGGCGCGGCGTCGTCGATGAATATGCTGACCAGCGGACGCGAGATCAGCAGGCTGACGGTCATACACGCGGCTGCGAGCAGAATGGATATTGTCGTGGAAGTGAGCACGGTCTTGCGCATGCGCCTGTGATTGCCGGACGCGTAATTGTAGGCGATCAGCGGCAGGACGCCCTGCGCCATGCCGCGGACAATGCAATGCGCCAGCATGTTGACCTTCTTCGCGACGCCGA
The DNA here is from genome assembly GCA_017512675.1 of Clostridia bacterium. Classification (GTDB taxonomy): domain Bacteria; phylum Bacillota; class Clostridia; order Christensenellales; family Aristaeellaceae; genus RGIG5678. The sequence goes on from JAFWEY010000020.1 coordinate 12,932, forward strand.
TGCCGGCCTGGGCGGCGATTCCGTACAGTGCCATCAGGTGATCCAGCACCGCATAGGAGATGTTTTCGCAAAGGGTCATCAGGCAGGCCGGAAGGCCGGTGACCAAAAGATCCCGAATCATTGCCGGGTCAAGCGAATTGGAATCCGGCAGGAAACGCAGCGCGGAGTGACTGCGGTTCCGCCGGAGGACAATCAGGAAATAGAGCAGCGCCAGCCAGTTGGAAAGAGCGGTAGCCAGCCCTGCGCCGATCACTTCGCTGCCGCGGGGGAGAATCGCGAACATAAACAGCGGATCCAGCACAATGTTGGCGATGCCGCCCAGCGCAACGCCGAAGCTGGCCTGCAGGCTGTGGCCTTCCGAGCGCACCATGTGGGCGAACAGCATATTCATGGATGTGCCGATCCCGCCGAGCACGACGACCATGTTGAGGTACTTGATGGACTGGCCGTGCACTTCGAAATACCGGCCCCCCAACAGATTTACAAACGGGTCGCTGAACAGACAGACCAGCAGCATGTACAGAAGCGTTGCCGACAGGCACCCCCAGCATGCGAACGAAGAGGCGCCGGCCGCGCGCTTCGTGTTCTTTTGCCCCAACGCGCGGGAAATGACGCTGGCGCCGCCGACGCCGAACAGATTGGATATGGCGGACAGCACCATGAAGGCAGGCATGCAGATCGTAACGGCGGTCAGATTGACATCGCTGTCGGTCATGCCGATGAAGAAGGTATCGGCCATGTTGTAGATCACGAGAATGATCTGGCCGATGACGGTTGGGATGGCCAGGGAGACGATCGCGTTCAGTACGCTTGCGTGCTCGAACAGCCATTTTTCTTTGGAATTCTCCCGCATCGTCCGCACCTCCTTCATTTTTCGAATAACGATAACGCCTGTCTTCAGCGGTGCTGCCGACAGGAACAAAATAATCTCCTAATATTTCTCTTTTCTTAACGGCATAATTATACCACAAAAATAAAAAAGCACAAATTATAAATCGCGCTTGATGAATAATAAAATATTATGGTTTGCCCGCTGGATCGGAGAGATTGTTCCGCGCATCCGGCGGAACAGGCGCGGCGTGCTCCGGGTTAAGGGAATGCCGCACAAAGGATGCGGTCGACCGGCAAGCGGATTCTGCGTCAGGCGTTCCTGCGGATTTCGTTGCTTTCCCGGAGGCAAATCGAGGAATTGCCGGAAAACGGACGGCGCAAAAAGGCGGGTACCCGGGATCATAACATCATGCGTCAGATCTGCGGGCTGCCTTAAAGCGCTTTTTCCAGGCAGACCAAATGGACGTCCGGAATGCCGTTGAAACTGCAGGGGACAACCCCTGCTTCCCGGAAACCGAGACGCCGGTAAAAGCCGCGCGCGAAGGCATTGCGCGCGTTGGTGTCTATGCGAAGCACGGATGCGTTTTGCTCGCGCGCGCACTGCTCAAAATAAGCTTCCATGCGCGCGCCATAGCCCCGCCCTTTGCCGCGCGGAGAAACCACCAGCGTGTGCATCACGAGGACCTGCCCGTCCGGTGCCGGAAAATGCCAGCTGGCCTGCGCGTAGGCAGGATCCTGAACGCGATTGATCCGCATCGCGGAAAGAACTTCGCCGTCCTCCTCCAACACGTACAGTTCATCGGCGTCCAACGCTGCGCGCGCGGTACTCTCTGTCGGATAGACCCCGGCAATCCAGCCGGTCACCCGTCTTGCGGACTCTTCCCCTTCGGTCAGCTCCCGATAAATGCGGGCGACATACGGGATATCCCGGCTTTCAGCCTTCCTGATTTGCGGCAGCGGCTTTTCGAACAGCAGGTACTGGCCTCCGTAGACAAAGGCTTCGCCCCGCAGGCGGAACCCGGTCTTTTCATAAGCCCGCTGTGCGGGAACGTTTTCCTTCGCCACGCAGTAGTGGACGCCGCGAAGGCCCCGCCGAATCAGTTCTTCGTTCAGCTGCCGCACCATAAACGGCGCAAGGCCCCTGCCCCGAAGATCGCTTCGCACGACCACCCTGCAAAACTCGGCCCAGGGGCGCAGGTGCTGCGTCCAGCAGGAAAAGGAATCCGTGGTCATATCATCGTCAACGGAGATGGCTGCGACCGGGATTCCGGAATCGTCCTTCAAGCAGAACAGATCGCCCCGCTGAAAATCATTTGCGGCGTCTTCCAAAGTCGGGTAGTCTTCTGACCAGACACAGCCGGCGGAACCGACTGCGTCCCGGTACATGCCGGCAATGACAGACAGGTCCTCTGCATCAGGAATACAAAAGCGCATCATACGGTTCTCTCCAAACGGGTGAAACGGTCATGAGGGGGAAGCGGCGGCGGGATCGGGGAAGGCGTCGGGGGAGTCCGCGGTATACCGGGCGGAGTTTTGGATATCTGCCGGGCAAACAGCGCAGGAGCGGCGGGGAAGCGGAACCCCCGGCAAAGCCGATCCGTTCCGCAGGTCGAAAACCTGCTGTACTTTCCAGGCCGTCAACCCTGCCCGGACGGGACTGCCCTGAAAAGCGCGACCGGCGGGCGCCGCGTGCCGCTGGCTGCCTGCCGGTCGGGAATTGATTGCGGTGAACAGCAGGAAAACCTGTTATCCGTTGGATGCTTCCGCGACGCCGGAAGCGTTGATGAAACCGACAGCATCGCCGCAGTACAGAATCCTGTACCAGTTGTCGCTGACCTTTTCAACGAAGCCGTAGAGCTCGCCCTTTTCGGCCTTCTTTACGACTGCTCCCTTTGCCGACGCGGTCGCCCGGATGCTCATGGTTGCGGCGGTCACCCGCAGGATGCCACGGACCTTCGGATAAGCTGCCACGAAGGAAGCGTCCGTATCCCTGGCACAGAACTCGGAGGAAATGAAATACGAACCGCCGGCGTTGTTCGACACCTGATACCAGCCCTCGCTCTCGCCGATGCACAGATAGCGCGTACCCAGTGTTGCTTTTCCGGCGGGCTTTCCGTCCGTGCTGGGCTTGCTGCGCAGGTTGACGTTGTCGGCAGTGACCATGACCGTATAGGGAACGGAAACAGGGGTTATGCCTTCAACCGGTTCGGTATCGGTCAGAACCGCGTTGTCGGGCGCCTCTGCCGGCGTATCCGCGGCGGTGTCATCGGGAGCGGCGATGGTGTTCATGGTTTCCTGGGTTTCCTCCACGGCATATTTGGTGGAGATAAAGGCGGCGGTGCCTTCGTTGTCGCGGATCCGGTACCAGTCGGAAATGCCGCCGTCGCACCAGAGCCGCATGCCGCGCCTCGCGTGGTCGATGACCTTGCCGTTGTCGTCGGCTTCCTCCCGTATGTTGACGTTGTCGGCGGTTACCACGATGGTATACCCGTATGCGCCGTCGACAGGAGCGGTCGGCCAGCGGGAAGCCTGCTGAACGGCCGGTATCTCTTCGGGGACTTCCGCTTCGGGCTCGTCTTCCACCGCGCCCACCTCCGCTTTGGCTTCATACAGGCGAACGGCACCCGCGACAGCTTCCTGCCATGAGAGGCTGTTTTTCAGGCTTTCCGGATCCGAAACGGAGAAGGCAGCCAGCTGCTGACCGGAAGCGATGGAACGGGTATGGGACGCATAAGCGATTGCGTATGCCCATTCGCTGGGATAGCTTTCCCCGTTGGCATCGGTGTAATTGCCGGGTGTGACGCCGAACAGCGGAGAGTCGTCGGAGACGTTGGTATAAGCAACCGTATCAGCGGATGTAAAGGGATCTGTCGGGGCGATGCCGATCGTTGCCCCCGCGCGTTCCAGCATCAGACAGTACTGAAGCCGTGTCAGCGAACCGGAACTGTCCGCGCGTCCGGCGAGCGCATCCCAGATTCCGACATTGCCGCCCAGCTCGAAAATGGCGTTGCCCAGCATGGTCATGCATTCGGCCGGGGAGATCGTGCGGGTCAGGTCGTCCTCTGTTTCACGGATCAGCCCGTACAATATGGCTCGGTTCATTTCTCCCGGACGGGCAGCCACCTCTTCCGCAAGCGCGGCGCCGCCGGCGAGAAGCGCTGTGATCAGCAAAAAGATCAAGCATTTCTTCACGATAAACGCCTCCATTGTTGGTTTCTTCTATTATACCACTGATGCGAACAAAATGCAGCAATAGGGTGTGTCGATTTGATGACAAATTTTGTCGGCGGCGCGGCATCGGGAAAATACCGCACGGAAGGCGGAATCCCTGCGGTTTTGCCAAAGCCCTGTGCGGCGGGAAAGCGGACCCTGCGCCGGGCCGTGCCGGAACCGGGGGACAGGAATGCGGGCGGCAATCTGCCGCCCGCGCCACCGGTTTTGTCTGCATATGCGATCGGGAAACTGTCGGGCGGGTCACTCGTCCGCGACGATGGTCAATGCTTCGGGTTCATAGGCATTCTTCCAAATCACCGAATCGGAGCCGCCGCATTCGGCGAGCACGTCGCCCCAGGTCATCGCTTTATAGGCATCAAACTGCTTTCCGTCTTTGCTGCGCAGCGCGAATACCTGAACCCCGCGGTATGAAGGCTCTTCCACAGGCACCGCGACGATCCAGCTGTCGCCGCTCTTCCAGGCAACGGCAACGTCGGTCTGGACTTCCCCCAGGAAGGCATCGGACAGGTTCTCTTCGGCGAACGATTTCAGCTTTTTCGATGAAACCTCTCCGGAAAAATCGAGCTTTTTGAGCGCCTTTTTGTATTCGCCGTAGCTGATCAGGGTCAGTGCCTGCTTGGCGTCCTTAATCAGCCCGGTATCGAGATCCTCTGCCGCTCTGGCGGCGATGCCGAACAGAAGCGCGAGCGCCAAGAGCCATACTGCGATTCTTCTCATACAGATGCCTTCTTTCCTTTGGTGTATATCAGACGAGCGAAAGCGGGAAAAAGTTGCGGATCCGCTGTCCGGGGCAAAAATCAACTCCGCGGCTGTTGCCGCTGCCTGCCGGGTGCCCGCCGATATTCCTTGTCCCGCGTTCCGAATACCCTGCTCTGTGCGCAAACGGCGAAAAGGGCGGCACGCTGTGCGCACCGCCCTTCGTTCAGTCCTGTTGTGTATGATCCGTCTGTGTGCGTGTTATTCTTCCGGCTCGAACAGTTCCTTGCCGACGCCGCAGATCGGGCAGCACCAGTCATCCGGCAATTCTTCGAACGGAGTTCCCGGCGCGATGCCGTTGTCCGGATCGCCTTCCGCCGGATCGTAGACATAGCCGCAGGGACCGCATACGAATTTGCGCATATTGTTTGCCTCCTTTCCGGTATCGTTAACGGTTTTCTGATTCGCCGAGCAGAGCGCGAACCAAATCCTCCGCGCCCGCCAGGCAAGCTTCATCGGGGTTCCAGAGGGATCTGATATTCTCGTCGACGACCTGGAAGCCCGCGTCGGCCAGCTTTTCCTTGAGAATCCTGACCGATTCGCCGCTCCAGCCGTAGCAGCCGAAGGCGGCAGCCTTCTTGTCCCTGAATTTCAGCTGCTTCAGGAACTCAAGCCAGCCGGCCACCGAAGACAGGATGCTGTTGCATACGGTGGGCGAACCGACGGCGATGGCGCGGGATTTGAAAACCTCGGTCATGACTTCGTTTTTGTCCGCTTTGGACAGATTGAATACCCGAACCACGGTGTTCGGGCTCAGCTTGTGCGCCTCTTCGGCGATGCGGTGCGCGATTTTCGCGGTTCCTTCCCACATCGTGTCGTAGAGAACGGTAAACTGGTCCTCCTGATAATTGTCGCACCACCTGGCGTACAGATCCACGATGTGCATCGGGTTTTCGCGCCAGATTGCGCCGTGGGAAGGCGCGATCATTTCGATGGGAAGGTTCATCCCTGCCAGCTCCGTCAGCTTCTTTTTCAGAACCGCGGAGAACGGATTGAGGATGTTGGCATAGTACTTCATCGCTTCCTTGTGCAGCAGGCAGGGATTCGCCAGATCGGCGAACAGCTCTTCCACCGCGTAGTGCTGACCGAACGCATCGTTGGAGAAGAGGATGTTGTCGCCGGTCATGAACGTGGCCATCGAATCCGGCCAGTGAAGCATCTTCATCTCCACGAAGATCAGCTTTTTGCCGTTGCCGATTTCGACGCTGTCACCGGTTTTGACCGTATGGAAATTCCAGCCGCGCTTGCCGTACTGCCCTTCCAGGCTTTTGACTGCCGTGGCCGTCAGGTAGATCGGAGTTTCCGGAATCTTCTCCATCAGCGCGGTCAGCGAACCGGAATGGTCGCATTCGCCGTGGTTGCAAACGATGAAATCGATTTTCTTCAGATCGATTTCCTTTTCCAGGTTCTCGACAAAATCGAAGCGGTGCGGCGTCCATACGGTGTCGATCAGCACGGTCTTCTCTTCTTCGATCAGATACGCGTTCTGGCTGGAACCGTTCAGAATCGAGAAATCGTCACCGTGAAAGCGTTCCAGTTCCCAGTCGAGATGCCCTACAAAACTGACATTGCCCTTGATGTGCTTGCGCATGGTTTTCCTCCTGAAGTTTTGTGGATGAACGAATTCAAACGTTTTGGGACAGCGGGGTTGAACCGGTTTTTTTGTTGATCGCGCGCGTGAGCAGGAACACGCCCACGACCACGGCGGCACCGATGATGTCGGTCAGCGTACCGGGAATGACCATGCACAGGCCGCCGGCCACCGACAGAAGGCGAAGCGGCATGGACAGTCTTCCGTTCAGATACCCGATAAAGCCGCCGCCGATGCCGATCAATCCAAAGATCGCCGTAACGATCATCGGAAGCGCTTCCAGGAAGGATCCGCCGATCATGATCATTTTCGGATTCATCGCGAACATGTACGGAATCAGGAACGCGGCAATGGCCAGCTTGGTCGCGTTGACGCCGGTTTTGAACGCGTTGCCCTTGGCGATGGCAGATCCCGCGTACGCGGCCAGTGCGACCGGCGGCGTGATGTCTGCCACGATGCCGAAGTAGAAGCAGAACATGTGCGATGCCAGAAGCGGGATCCCCGCTTTGATCAGGATCGGCGCGGCGATCGTCGAGGTGATCAGATAATTGGATGTGGTGGATACGCCCATGCCCAGGATCAGGGAGGTGAACATCGCGCACACCAGGGCGAGGAAGATGCTGTTGCCGACCAGATCGAAGATGCCCATTCCGATGCGCTGCCCCAGACCTGTCAGGGTTACCATGCCGATGATGATGCCGGCGGTCGAACAAGCGGTGGCAACGGAGATGACGCTGCGGGCGGCCTGCGGAAGCGCGGTGAAGATTTGCAAAAACGGCACCCGCGTTCCCTTGCGCAGGAACGGAACGATTACGCAGATCAGACAGCCGATCAGAGCGGCGCGGTTGATGGTATACCCTGCCAGCATCAGATAAATGATGCCGACCAGCGGAAGCAGCAGATGCCCTTTGTCGCGAATCAGGGGCCAAAGCCGGGGCAGCTGCTCGCGGGGCAGGCCTCTGAGCCCGAGCCTTTTGGCTTCCAGATGCACCGAGATCCATATGCCGGTAAAGTACAGGGCGGCCGGGATCACAGCCACCAGCATCAGCTGGCGATACGGCACGTTGCAGGTTTCGGAAATCAGGAACGCGGCGGAACCCATGACGGGCGGCATGATCTGGCCGCCGGTCGAAGCGGCCGCCTCAACTGCGCCGGCAAATTCCGGTTCGTAACCCAGCGATTTCATCATCGGAATCGTGAAGGACCCGGTCGACACGGTGTTGGATACCGAAGACCCTGACACGGTTCCCTGCAGCGCGGAGGACAGGACCGCTACTTTGGCCGGCCCGCCCGCTGCCCAGCCCGCCAGCGAATTGGCAAGATCGATAAAGAACTGGCCGATACCGGTCTTTTCCAAAAAAGCGCCGAACAGAATGAACAGGAAAATATAGGTCGAGCAGACGCCCAGCGGATTGCCGATGACGCCTTCCGTGGTGATGAACAGATGCGTGATGATCCGCTTCAGGCTGAACCCGCGGTGCAGCAGGAACCCGCCCAGGTATTTTCCCACCATGCCGTAGATGAAGAAGCAGGAAGCGATAATGACGATCGGCGGGCCCACCACGCGCCAGCACGCGAGAAGAACCAGGAAGATGCCCATGCCGGCCATCACCGTATCCATCACCGTGTAGCTGCCTGCGCGGAACTGAAGCGGCTTGTAATTGATGATGAAATAACCTGCCACGCACAGAAACAGCGCCGCCAGTACGCAGTCATACCAGGGCAGCTTGTGCCGGTCTGCGTGCTTCGTCGCCGGATACAGGATATAAGCCATCGAAATGGCCAGACCCAGATGGGTGTACCGAAGAATCTGCAGCGGCACCTTGTTGGAAATGGATGCGTACAGCTGGAACAGCGCCCAGCAGGTCAGTATGATTTTTATGATTCTGTCGCCGGCCGGGGAAAACAGCTTGTATTTTGACTCTCGGTCAATTTCATCCAGCTTGATTTCTTCCGGTTGAGAGTTTTTCCTGCGAAACAGTGCCATGCTTTACTCCTTTGGCCTGAGCCGTCCGATCCTGCGGAGCGCGAAAACCGCCGCGCAGAACCGAACGGCAGCCGTTCATTCAGAACCCGTGGAAAGCCGGACGTGCAATATGCCTGTGCCGCCCGGCAATGGAGAGCCTGTGCCCGTGACAGGCCGGGCTGGAATCACTTCAGGTAATCGGGAATCTCCAGGCCCATCTCCTCGTAGTATTTGCGGGCGCCCGGATGCAGGTCGCTGGGGATGCCGGAGAGCGCGCTGTCAAGGCTCATGTAGTTCGCCTTCGCGTTGATCTCCTGAATGTCGCCCA
>JAFWEY010000174.1 GCA_017512675.1 Clostridia bacterium
CTATCTGCGCTTCTTCGCCTCGTCTGATGCCAGCCAGAGATCCCTGTATTTGGCCACGTTTGCCAGATGCTCCTCCCGCGTCCGGGCGAATACCAATTCTCCGCTCGCAGGATCGGCGGCGCAGAAGTACAGGTACCCCTCATAAATGTAATCGGTATCCGGATACAGCGCGGCGGTAAGAGCCTGGGGCGACGGATTGCATATCGGTCCGGCGGGCAGGCCGGTGTTCACATAGGTGTTGTACGGCGAATCCGCAGCCAGCTCCTCGGCCGTAAGAACCAGGCGGTCGATTCCGGTCGGATAGGAAACGGTCGCGTCCGATTCCAGCGCCATTCCCTGTTCGATACGGTTGTGCAGCACGGCGGATACCTTCGCGTAATCGCTTCGGCGGGCGGCCTCCTTTTCGATGATCGACGCCAGAATCAGCGTCTGATCCCTCGTCAGGGTCGTTTCGAAGGGGATCTCCTCCTCCGGCTCGCCGTCTTCCCCTGTTTCATCGGAAACGATTTCTCCCGCTTCGTCGTATATGATTTCCTGAACCGGTTCGGTGTTGAACACCCGATCCACCACCGTATCCGTCTGTCTCAGCAGCGTGCGGATGATGTCCTCCGGAGAAGCGTTGGTGTATACCCTGTAGGTATCCGGCGCAAGATATCCCTCCAGCGCGTACTTCCGCCTGGACATCGTCCCGCTTTCGGCGGCGTCCTGCAGGCAATAGAAATCCTGCCGGAAATTCTCCGGTTTGTTGCACAGCCCCAGGAATACGTTGACCGAGGTAATCGCTCCCTGCTTTTTCAGATAGTCGGCGATATCCTCCACGGTCCATCCGGGAATGATCGTGATCGTGCGCTCGTTGCTGGCGCTTCCGGCCGAAATCGCTTCGATAATCTGAAACACGTCCATATCCTTGGAAAGCGGATAGGAGCCGTGCTGGATCTTGCTGGTCAGGCCCTGAAACTGCACGATGTACTTGAATACGCCCTTGTTGCGCAAAAGTCCTTCATCGTAGAGCTTCTGTCCGATGCCTGTAACCGTCGTGCCGGACTCGATGGTGAAATCGACAGTCGCATGGTCGTTTTCATCCACCGGCATGAAAAACTCCTGCCGCACATAGCGAATGCCGCTCGATACGACGCCGACGACGATGACCATGGCGCATAAAAGCACCAGAATCGGGCGCAGCACGCTCCACAGACCGGAATACCAGTAAAACCCGTATTCACGGTCGCGATGAACGGTTTTGTCGTTGTATCGGCTCACCTGGGGAATGGTCCGGCGTGGTTTTGTCGCTCTGTTGGGCATATCTGGTTCCTCAATTCTGCGTCAGCGCGTCCAGGTCGATCCCGGCAACATCCGCCAGTATCTTGTATACGTCCGCCAGCATTTTCTGAAACCGGAACTCGGCGAGCAGAAACGCGCTCGCATCCTGATTGAACTGCAGCAGACCGGCGATCTGCTGCATGCGCCGGAGCTCTTCTTCCTCCATGTTCTGCCCTGCCGCGAGATGGGCCTGCATACGGAACTGGAGCCGCTTGTATTCGTCCAGAAGCGCTTTGTTGGTGGTATCGGCATAAGCCAGTTCCTTCAGGCGCGCGTATTCCCTGTACTCTTCGGACTCCTGCATGCTGCGCGCGAGTGCGTGTGCCTGATCGTATACGTTCATGTTTCCTCCATAGGCCCGGCATCTGCCGGACAATCCCATATATGACGGAAAGGCCGGCAGTTTTGTTCAAGGCGTTCCGCGATTCCCCATGCCTCTGAACGCCCCGTTCCCGCAGGTTTATTCGCGGATATCCGCCGCCGGATTCTCCGGGAACCCCGCCGGTTTCGCCTTAAACATCGACGATCACCGGAAGGATCATCGGGCTGCGCTTGATGGTTTCAAAGATATAGCGCTGCACCGCATCCCGAACGTCGCTCTTCACGTGGCTCCAGTCGCCGGGATCGATGCGCCCGTAGCATTCCAGCACCTCCCGCGCCGCGCTGCGCGCGCCTTCCACCAGTTCGTCCGCTTCCCGCATGTACACAAATCCGCGGGAGATGATATCCGGGCCGGAAACCACGGAACCGGTTTCCTGTTCGACCGCCATAATCACCACCAGAAGGCCGTCCTGCGACAGATGCTTGCGGTCCCTCAGCACCACCGCGCCGACATCCCCGATGCCGAGCCCGTCGATCAGCACCTCGCCCGCAGGCACTGTGCCGGCGGCAACGAGGGTTTCCCCGTCCAGTTCCATGACTTCTCCGATGTCGGAAATGTGTACGTGATCGTCATCCATCCCCAGGCTTCGGGCGAGATTGGCATGATGGTACAGATGCCGGTATTCCCCGTGCACCGGGATAAAGAACTTCGGCTTGACCAGTGTGTGCACCAGCTTGAGCTCCTCCTGCCGGGCATGTCCGGAAACATGCACCTCCGCGAGGGATTCGTAGATCACGTTCGCGCCTGTGCGCACCAGCTGATTGATCACGCGGGAAACGGATTTTTCGTTCCCCGGAATCGGAGTCGCAGAGATGATAATCATGTCGCTGGGGCGGACTTCAAGCTTTTTATGTTCCGCGGACGCCATGCGCGCCAGGCCGCTCATCTGCTCGCCCTGGCTGCCGGTCGTCATCACGACCAATTCGTCATCCCGGAAGCGGTCCAGGTCGTCCGCGCTGATCAGGTCGCCGTCGGGAATGCGCAGTTCCCCCAGCTGCATCGCGATGCGCGCCACATTGACCATGCTCCGGCCGATCAGACACACCTTGCGCCGGTGCCGCCCCGCGGCGTCGACCACCATCTGGATGCGATGAACGTTGGAGGCAAACATCGCGATAATGATGCGCCCCTTTGCCCGGTCAAACAAATTGGCAAACGTTTCTCCGACGGTTTTTTCACTCATCGTATATCCGGGCCGCTCGACGTTTGTGGAATCCGCCAGCAGCGCCAGAACGCCCTGCCTGCCCAGCTCGCCCAGCCGGGGCAAATCCATCGGTTCCCCGTCTATCGGAGTAAAATCCACTTTGAAGTCGCCCGTGTGCACGACAACGCCGATCGGCGTATGAATGGCCAGCATGACGCTTCCGGCGATGGAATGGCTCACCTTCAGGAATTCCACCGTGAACGAGGGGCAGACCTTCACCACGTCGCCGGGCTGGATCGTGTGCATTTCGATGTCCGGCACCCTGGCTTCCCGCAGCTTGTGCTCGATCAGCGCCAGCGTGAGGCGCGTTCCGTAAACCGGTGCCGGCAGGTCTTTGAACACATACGGCGTCGCGCCGATGTGGTCCTCATGGCCATGGGTGATAATGTATGCCCGAATTCGCCCGGCATTTTTCTGGAGATACGCGGTATCGGGAATGACCAGGTCCACGCCGGGCATATCCTCCCGGGGAAATATCGACCCGACATCCACCACGATGAGATCCTCACCGTATTCGAATACCGTCATGTTTTTTCCGATTTCTCCCAAACCGCCGAGCGGAATAATCCGCAGTTTATTCTCTGCGCGTACCTGTTTGCTGTTCGATTTTGCCACAAAGGCCTCCTTTCTGCCTGACTGCGTTATTTCGCGGGAAAACATACGTACAATAAAAAAGCCGAAAAACGGCCTGTTCCTTGCGACGAAAAGCATCAAACGACCCGAGCCAAAGCTCCACGTGCTTCGTTTTTCCGTCTTTTCATCAGGTGTTCCAACGATGCCGCGGACGCGCCGCAGCCTGCAATCCGGTTTTATCAGTATAACACGAAAATGTAAGGTTTTTCCGTGGATTTGTGGAATTCTTGTATAATCCGGAACGCCCGACAAAGCGTGCGCCCGCCCCAGGCAAAGGGCGGGCACACACAGCCGGGCGGGTCTTCAACGGGTTTTCTGCCGTTCGGCCTCTTCCATCAATCCGTTCAGAATTGCCGCAAGCACCGAAACCCCGCCCTTTTTCCCGCGCACCACAATCGCGGGAATGCCGCTTTCAAAGATTCTTTCCTTCATCTGGACAACGCTCGCGAATCCCGTGGGCGCTGCAATGACAACGACGTCTTTCATTTCTCCCCGCTGACAGCAGTTCATAAGCCGTTCCAGAGCCGCCGGGGCGGACCCCACGGCAATCAGCTTGGGACCCGGCAGCGCAAGCGCCCGGTCCACGGCCACGGCGGCGCGGGTTTTTCGCCGCTGCTCAGCCTGCTTCAGCACCTCCGGGTCATCGATGAAGCACCGGATTTTCAAACCCAGCCGGTCGGCCATCGCCCGGTCTATTTCGCTGAGAGCCAGCTGCGTGTCCGTGACAAGCAAACCGCCGGACAGCATGACGTGCCGGATCATCGTCAGCGCGGTCGGCGTAAAATGCAGGCTTTCCGCCACATTTTCCTCTCCGGTCGCCCGGCTTACGCTGTCCATCAGAGCAAGCATTTCGCTGGTGTGGTAAGACATCGTTGAACGGTACAGCTTGCCCGCATTACCGCTCATAGTTCATCCGCCTTTCTGTTTACGAACGCTTCACTTCCCACAGGCGCTTCCTGCGGTCTATTATGATCATAACAGAAAATTCCAATTTCGTCAAGTCCCTGGTTTTTTAAAAACCGGAAGGAACCCTTGCGGCATTTCCTTCCGGCCTTTCAGTTCCCGTGCTTATGCCATCCTGCGCTGGGCAATATCCAGCCCGTCGCCCGTTTTGTCGATCAGCAGCTCATCGCCCTCCTGCACCGAGCCTTCGATGATCCTGCGGCTCAGCATGGTTTCCAGCGATTTCTGGATATAGCGCTTCAGCGGCCGGGCGCCGTACACCGGATCGTAACCCATTTCCACAATGAAGTCCTTTGCGTCGTCTGTCAGTTCCAGCGTGATGCGCTTCTCAGCAAGCCGCCGGTTCAGATCCCGAAGCTGCAGATCCACAATCTCGCCGATCTCGCTCTTCGTGAGCGGCTTGTAGAACACGATGGAATCCAGCCGGTTCAGGAATTCCGGACGGAACGCGTGCGTCAGCATGCGATGCACTTCCTCCCGGGCCTCTTCCGAAATCACTCCTTCCTCATTCATGCCGTCCAGGATCGTCGTGGATCCGAGATTGCTGGTCAGGATGATGATCGTGTTTTTAAAGTCCACGGTCCGCCCCTGGGAATCGGTAATCCGTCCGTCGTCCAGCACCTGCAGAAGGATGTTGAACACATCCGGATGCGCCTTTTCGATCTCGTCGAAGAGCACCACCGAGTACGGCCTGCGCCGTACGGCTTCCGTCAGCTGACCGCCCTCCTCGTAACCGACGTATCCCGGAGGCGCTCCGACCAGACGGGACACGGAAAACTTCTCCATGTACTCCGACATGTCGATGCGCACCAGCGCCTTTTCATCGTCGAACATGGTCTGCGCAAGGGTTTTGGCAAGCTCCGTCTTGCCCACGCCGGTCGGGCCCAGGAACAGGAACGAGCCGATCGGCCGGTTCGGGTCCTGAATGCCGGCGCGCGAGCGCAGAATCGCTTCGGTAACGCTCGTCACCGCCTCGTTCTGGCCGATCACCCGCTCGTGCAGTACGTCTTCCAGCCTGAGAAGCTTATCGCGTTCGCTTTCCTGCAGGCGCGATACCGGAATTCCGGTCCAGCGCGCGACGATGCGGGCGATTTCCTCATCCGTCACTCTGTCTCGCAGCAGCGTGTTTTCCTTCCGATCCTTTTCGCTCAGGGCTTCCTGATCCTCCAGCTCCTTCTGCAGCGTGAGCAGGCGCCCGTACTTCAGTTCGGCTGCTTTATTCAAATCGTAATTGCGCTGCGCCAGTTCGATTTCGGCGTTCACCTTTTCGATCTCTTCCCGCAGCTTCTGCACCTTGCCGATGGACGCCTTTTCGTTTTCCAGGCGCGCCTGCATTTCATCGAACCGGGAGCGCATCTCCGCCAGTTCCTTCCGGATTTCCTCAAGATGCTGCTTTGCCTGGGCGTCGGTTTCCTTCTTCAGCGCCGCTTCCTCGATCTCGTGCTGCATGATTCTCCGGCGCAATTCGTCCATTTCGGTCGGCATCGAATCGATTTCCGTGCGCACCATCGCGCAGGCTTCGTCCACCAGGTCGATGGCCTTGTCCGGCAGGAACCGATCCGCGATGTAGCGATTGGACAGCACCGCCGCGGCGATCAGAGCCTGGTCCTGAATCTTGACGCCGTGGAATACCTCATAACGCTCCTTCAGCCCGCGGAGAATCGAAATCGTATCCTCCACGCTCGGCTCCTGCACCATCACCGGCTGAAAACGCCTTTCCAGCGCCGTGTCCTTTTCGA
>JAFWEY010000021.1 GCA_017512675.1 Clostridia bacterium
ATGCGGTATAATCAAGTTGCGTGTTATGTTTCTTTTTCACACAATTATCATAACAACGCTGCCAGGTCTGCGCAAGGCCTGGTATCCTTTTTTTCCTCTTTTTTCATTCAAAAGAGGCTGCCTCTTTTTTGAGACAGCCCCGTTTTGATATATTCGGGAAAAGAAAACGGATCCGTTCTGCGGGGAGAACGCGTCAGGGCTTGCAGACCTTGCAGGGCGAGAACCCCATTGCGACGGGCTCTTCCCGGCTGCCTGCGAAGTGCTCCCTGTTTTCGTCCAGTATGTGCGGCACCCAGCGGCAGGCGGGTTTATGGAACTTGCCGGTATTCACATTGAGCACGTAGATTTCAAGCTCTGCCGGGCCTTGCGGATCAAACTGCGGCGCGCCGGAGGACAGGAGCACCGCCAGCGTTTCGGAATCCGCGCTTCCGGTGGGCAAAAGGCCCGCCTGCACCTGAAACGCGGTCAGCGCCGCTTTGGTTCGCTTGCCGAATACCCCGTCCACAGCCAGATCGTATCCGTGATCCCGCAGCGCCTGCTGCATTTCCCGCACTTTCTCTCCCTTGCGGCCGGCGCGCATGCGGTCGAAAGGATTGTATGCCGCGCGGACGGATTCCAGGCTTTCGCCGGGATGCGCGAGAGAAAACATTTTCATCGCCGCGGATTCGTCCAGCGCCTGATAGCCGAGTCCCATCAGCATTTGCTTCTGCGTCCGCCCGTCTGCAGCCGGGGATTCCGGCTCCGCGAACGCGCTTCCCGGCCGTGCCGGCAGGGCGCACAGAAATATCAACAGTAAGAAATAAGAAATCCTTCTTGCCATTTCCGGTCCTCCCGTGTTAAAATAATACAGGATTCCAAAATGAAAGCGGGGGGATTCCCATGCGGCTCGGCGCTCTTGAAGCCGGAGGCACCCGAATGACACTTACCGTCGGCAGCGAAACCGGCGAGATCTTTGAACAAATCCGTATGCCGACCACGACGCCGGAAGAAATGCTTCCTTTGGTGGTTGATTATTTTCGAGGACAGAACATTTACGCACTGGGCATCGCCTGTTTCGGCCCTCTGGATCTCAAACCGGATTCGCCTTCCTACGGATACATCACGACGACGCCCAAGCCGGGCTGGAGCGACTGCCCGATTCTGCCCGTGCTGCGCTCGGGACTGGGCATCCCGACCGCCATCGATACCGACGTCAACGCGGCAGCGCTGGCGGAGCACCGGCTGGGCGCAGGCCGCGGATTCGACAACATGATGTATGTCACCGTATCCAGCGGGATCGGAGGCGGGCTGATTATCGGCGGACAGCCGGTCCACGGATGCATGCATCCGGAAGTGGGGCATATCCTGATCCAGCCGCATCCGCAGGATCCTGTGCCGCAGGGCTTTTGCCCGTATCACCCGTCCTGCCTGGAAGGGCTGGCCGATCAGCACGCGATGGAAAAGCGCTGGGAGCTTCCGCTGGCGGAGATCCCGGCCGGCCATCCTGCGTGGGAAATCGAGGCGCATTATCTTTCCCAGCTGTGCATGGATACGCTGATGATGGTTTCCGCGGAACGGATCATTCTCGGCGGATCCGTCATGCAGCAGGAGACGCTCCTGCCGATGGTTCGCCTGCAGACGCAGAAGCTGCTGAACGGTTACATCGCCAGCGACAGGGTTCTCAGGCACATGGACGATATCATCGTCGCGCCGGGGCTGGGGGAAGACAGCATCGCCGTCGGCGCGCTGCTGCTGGCAGCGGAAGTCGCGTAACACGACAAAAGGGCGGCTATAGCCGCCCTTTTGCTTTGCATTCATTTGTTACGCTTCAGAAGGAGCTCCTACCGGGCACGCTTCCGCGCAAGCACCGCAGGAAATGCAGGTATCCGCGTCGATCACGTACTTGCCTTCGCCTTCGGAAATGGCGTTCACCGGGCAGCCTTCCGCGCAGCTTCCGCACGCGATGCAGTCATCAGAAATCTGGTATGCCATGGAATACACCTCCTCTAACCTGTTCGGTTGTCGAATTATACCATGAAAGCGGCAAAAAGTCAAGCCTCTCATTTTGTGAACAAGGAGTGCTGCATTTGGACACGCTTCAGCTTATCGTGACGGCGCGGGAGCTTCTTGCGGACCCCACGCCGCTGAAAACGGACTGCGGAATTCTGTGCGGCGCCGCGTGCTGCGCCCCGGACGAGGACGGGCAGGGCGGAGTCTGGCTTTTTCCCGGCGAAGAAGCGCTGTACCGGGAATGCGGCTGGGCCGAAATCGTGAACGGCGATTTCGCGCCGATGCTGCTGTGCCGCGGCACCTGCCCCAGAGGCGAGCGCCCGCTGGCCTGCCGGTTTTTTCCGCTTTCGCCGTGCCGGAACGCTGCCGGGCAAATCGCGATGCGGGTGGACCGGCGCAGCCGGGCGATGTGTCCTCTGTCGCGCAGCGGGCGCAAAGCCTTCGACCCGGCTTTTGCCGGCACCGTGCGAAGCGCCTTCCGTCTGATGGACCGGGAGAAGACGCTCCGCGCGTTCCTGGATGCCTGGGCGCGGAAGGAAGCCGAATTCGCGCAGCCGTTTCTGTGACAGAACGATCGCCGCCCGTTCGGGCGGCGATCGGAGAAGAGTCCGCTTTTATCGTCCGGAAGCCGCGATGTAATCTTCGATTTCCTTCGGCGACGGCATCACGCACAGCGCGCCCTTCCGGGTGGTGACGAGCGAGGCGGCGGCGTTTGCAAAGACCAGCATTTCATGCAGCTTCGCTTCGTCCAGACCGTCCAGGCCGTAACGAAGCACGTAGTGAAGCGCCGAGCCGCAGAACGTGTCGCCCGCGCCGGTGGTTTCGATGGTCGCGGGATTGACAAAACCGGGTTCAAACGCTTCTTTGCCGTTCAGATAAGCTTTCGCGCCGTCCTTGCCGTAGGTTGCCAGGACCAGCGGAATGCGGTACTGGTCGATGATCTTCCGCACGCCGAGATCCAGATCGGTATCCCCGGTCATGAACGTGATTTCGTTGTCGGAGATCTTCAGAATGTCGCATTTTCCGAGGCCGAAAGCGATTTTTTCCTTCGCGGTTTCCTGGCTGCGCCACAGCGGCGGGCGCAGGTTGGGATCGAAGGAAATCAGGCAGCCGGACTCCCTGGCGATGGAAAGGGCTTCCACGGTCGCGTCCTCGATCGGCTGATCGGTCATCGAAAGCGAGCCGAAGTGGAAGATTTTCGCGTTTTCGATTTTGTCGCGGTTCGCGATCACTTCCTCCCGGGTCAGCATGATGTCCGCACCCGGATTGCGATAGAAGGAGAAATCCCGATCGCCGTTGGGCAGCTTTTCCACAAACGCCAGCGTCGTTCGAACCTCGCTGTCCATCAGCAGGGACGACAGGTCGATGCCCTGCCCGCCGGCGCGGCCTTTGAGCATCCGGCCGAAGATGTCGTTGCCGACCTTGCCCAGGAATGCGGTTTTGCGCCCCAGCTTTGTCAAAAGCGCCAGCACGTTGCAGGGCGCTCCGCCCGGGTTGGCCTCATAGGTCATGTTGCCCTGGTCGCTGTTTCCGTATTCGACAAAATCCACCAGCAGCTCGCCCAGCGCGGTTACATCGTAGAGTTTTTCAGCCATATGACGTTTCATCCTTTCGTATCGTACTCTCCCACTTTATTATGAACGATTTTTCGCGATTTGTAAAGGGGTATTTCCGCATTTTGCCGATGAAATGAGCCGGAACAAAGCGCGGCGGGAGCAGCGGGCCCGGACAGGAAACGATGCCCGTTCGGCGGAAATGAGCAAAGAGCGCCCGGAAAAGTTGCATTTTTAATCTGTTTCAAATATAATATCCGAAAGCTGTACCGGAAATTCAACCGCCGAAGAGAAAAGGGGGATTCAATATGTGTGGCATCGTCGGATATCTGGGCCCCAAACAGGCAGCGCCGATTCTTTTGGACGGGCTTCGCCGTCTTGAATACCGGGGTTATGATTCCGCCGGACTTGCAGTGCGGGACGGCGCAGGGGATCCCGTCGTGGTGCGCGCCAAGGGCCGCCTGCGGATCCTGGCTGAAAAGACCAACGGCGGCGATGCGCTCCCCGGCAACATCGGCATCGGGCACACCCGCTGGGCGACCCACGGAGAGCCGAGCGAAGCCAATGCCCATCCGCACATCTCACTGGATGCCAGCGTGGTCGGGGTGCATAACGGCATCATCGAAAACTACCAGGAGCTTCGCGAAAAGCTGATCAACAACGGCTATACCTACTATTCGCAGACGGACACCGAGGTGGCCGTAAACCTGGTGGATTATTATCTGAAGAAATACAAGGTCGGGCCGATCGACGCGCTGGCCAAGACGATGGTGCGCGTGCGGGGAACCTATGCGCTGGCCGTCATGTTCCGGGATTTTCCGGGAGAAATCTATGCGGCCCGCAAGGACAGCCCGCTGATTATCGGCCAGGGCGAAAACGAGATGTTTCTTGCAAGCGACGTGCCCGCGATTCTGGACCGCACCCGGGACGTATACTACATGGGCAACCTGGAAATGGCGCGCGTGCGCCAGGACGGCGTCACGTTCTTCGACCTGAACGGCGACGCGGTGCCCAAGCCCCTGACGCACATCGAATGGGACGCGGCTGCCGCCGAAAAGGGCGAATTCGAACACTTCATGATGAAGGAGATTCACGAGCAGCCGCGAGCCGTTTCCGACACGCTGCACTCGTTTTTGCGCGGCGGCCAGGAGGAAGCGGGAATCGATCTGTCGGATATCGGCCTTCCGGACGAACGGCTGAAGGAATTCGACAGCGTGCTCTTTGTGGCCTGCGGCTCCGCGTACCATGTCGGCATGATCGGCCAGTATGTGCTGGAGGATCTCGCCGGCATTCCGGTGCGGGTGGAGCTGGCAAGCGAATTCCGCTACCGCAATCTGCCGGTTCTGCCGAAAACGCTCTGCGTCGTCATCAGCCAGAGCGGAGAAACAGCGGACAGCCTGGCGGCCCTCAGGGAGGCCAAAGCCAGGGGGCTGACCACGCTGGGAATTGTAAATGTCATCGGGTCGTCCATCGCCCGCGAGTCCGATCACGTGATGCATACGCTGGCAGGCCCGGAAATCGCGGTGGCCACCACCAAAGCCTTCTCAGCCCAGCTGATCGCCTGTTACATTCTGTCCATCGCGATGGGGCGCGCCCGGGGGAACCTCACGGACGGCGCGGCGTCGCAATTGACAAAGGAGCTTTGCGCGCTGCCCGGGAAAATCGAAAGGTCGCTGGAGGACAAGGAGCGCATTCAATGGTTCGCGACCAAATTCTCCGGCCACAGGGACGCGTTCTTTATCGGCCGCGGACTGGATTACGTCGCCTGCATGGAAGGCAGCCTGAAGATGAAAGAGATCAGCTATGTTCACTCCGAAGCGTATGCGGCGGGGGAACTCAAGCACGGAACGATATCGCTGATCGAGGAAGGAACGCTGGTGGTCTGCGTGATGACGCAGAGCGAACTGTTTCCCAAAACGCTTTCCAACGCGATGGAGGTGCAGTCCCGCGGGGGATACCTTATGGGCCTGACCAGCTACGGCAACTATTCGCTGGAGGATACCGCCGATTTTGTCGTCTATACCCCGAAGACGGATCCGCACTTCACCGTTTCCCTGTCGATCATCCCGCTGCAGCTGATGGCATACTACGTCGCAGTGGCCAAGGGAGTCGATATCGACAAGCCCCGCAATCTGGCAAAGAGCGTCACTGTGGAATAGAATGATCCCCATTCCGGGTTTCTCCCAAAGCAAAGCGGCGGTTCGGCCTTTCCGGCACAAACCGCCGCTTTGCTTTTTCGGCAGCGTCTCTGTCAGGCCGCGGATCCGGCTGCCGCTCCACAGGAGAAGCGAACAGAGGGTGCGCTTGCTCAGTCAGGCATTCAACGCGGAACATGATGCATGCCGCAGGAAGCGCCCGATGAAGGCACAGCCCGCAATTCTCGGCAAATCAGGAGCCCTGGGCTGACGCGGCGCTTCAGGCTTCGTCGGTCATCGGAAACTGTGCAATGCGCAGCGCGCTGTTGCCGTACGGCGTAAGCGTGATGACTTCTTCTTCTCCCACATCCGGCGAAATCGGCAGAGACTCCGTCCTTGCGTCCCAGTGCAGCGTGCGGGCGGCCTTCGCCAGCACCTGAACCTGGTCTTTCCCCTTGAACGGGGAAGGCTCTCCTTCCGGATGGATCACTTTCATTTGTTCGTCCTTCAGCGCGTAACAGATGTTCTGCCGCGCCGTTACCTCGCTGCCCTCCCTGATCTCTTCCGGCCGCAGGCACATGACCAGGGCGCCCAGCTCCACGGAGGCGGAATGATGGGTCCATCTCGAAAGGTGCGGCGTCATTGAAAAATCCACCTGCACCGTGTCGCCCGGCGCAAACACCTTGCGCACGCAGGCGGTTTCTCCGCCCTGCATCTGCAGAATCTCTCCGTCCGGAAGCCGCACCATCACGGATTTCGCCCAAACGGGCAGGCGCAGGTACAGGGGGAATTCACACGGGGATTTGGGGTTGACCTTCACGGCAGCCGTGCCCCGGAACGGATACGAGGTTTCCACAGAAATGTGCACCGGTTCGCCGCCTGCGCGGAACAGCACCTCGGAGGGGGCGCAGCTCAGGCAGCAGAGCCCGCCGTCGTCCGTTGCCATCCAAAGGCTTCGCACGTAATCCGTAAAGCCAAGCCCCGCAGCTGCCAGCGATTCATCGGAGCCTTTTCCGTTGTCGAAGGTGCAGGAACCCGCCGGGAAATTGTAAAACCCGCCGTTCGTCCTCAGCGCTTCCACCTGGTTTGCCTTCTGCAGCGCGGCGCGGCAGCGCATATCCCCGTCAAAGGCCGCCGGCAGCACGTTAAAGGCGATTTTTTCCATGATGTCCGGCAGATCGCTTCCGAATTCGTCGCCCGCCGGCAGCAGGGACGCGATGGAATGAATGACGCCGCAGGCCGCTGCCAGATCCGTTCCCCGCATCGGGCTGTTGCCCGCCAGCGACCCGTCGCAGGTGAACATGCCCATTGCGGTTCCGTGGTACCGCATCAGCTTGCTCCATCCGTTTCTGAACCCGCCCAATTCCTTGAATCCGCTTTTGAACAGATTGACGATGCCCGGCTGCCCGAGCCCCCAGGCGACGTCCGCGCCGCTGGTGGTGTAATAAGCCCGTTCCTTCAAGCCCAGCCCGCCGGCGGCAGGCGGCGTTTCCTGCGCCATTGCGCTGCGCAGGACCTGCCACGGATGCAGGCGCCTGGTGGGCGATATTGTCGGGAAAATGTGAAAATGGTTCGCCCAGTCATAGGACTGCTCCCTGAGCGTGCCGCACAGCTGCAGCAGATAATTCTGCCCGGTCAGGTTGTACAGCCACAGCGCGTTTTCCATGCCGAGCGCGGCGCGCGCCGACGCGATTCCGTTCAGCGGATGCTCCATCAGATCCGCCGCATGGAATCGCAGGTACCTGTCCAGGAATACGAGGTATTTTCTGTCGCCACCCGTCAAAAACATTTCCCGGGCGGCCGCGCAGATCAGCGCTTTCGCGTAGGCGTCGGCGCCCTCCGGGCCGAAGTCTCCGTTTTCCCGCTGGGAAGAAAGCGCCGAATCGAGATACGCCTGGGCCGCCTGCATGAGCCGGCCGTCGTCCAGCATGTATCCCAGCGGCAGAAGACTGTTCAGATACAGCGGAGCCAGAAAGCTTTTGTCCCCGCCGCCGCCGAGCCACGCGCATCTGCTGTCCGCCGGAGCCCAGTTTTCATACAAATGCCCGACGAATCCGTCTGCCATCGTACGCATTTGCTCCTTCAGCCAGCCCGCGGGGCGAATTGCGCCGGCCGGAAGCCGGGTCAGATGGTTGTGGGGAAGAGGCGCACGGTTGAAAAAAGTCTTGCTGATCATTAAATCCTCTCCTGTCCCTGGAATATCAGTGTTTCGCATTCCAGTCTTCCGTTGTAAAAACGACGCTTCCTGTCTGCCCGGCCGCCATATGCCTTTTCAAAACCGGCATCCGCTGTGATGGCCGTCAACGACCACTTCGGCGACCTCGCCTGCAGCGCGCCCAACTGCCTGGCCACAGCGCGCGCGCACTTCAGATCGCCCAGCCGTTCGCCGTAGGGCGGATTGACCAGGTACGCCCCGCAATCCCCGCGCGGCGGCAGCTGGCGCAAATCCGCAACCCGCACCGGGATCCGTCCCTGGAGATCAGCCTGCTTCAGATGCCGCTTTGCCAGTTCTATCGCGTCCGGATCGATATCTGAGCCTCCGATATCCAGCGGGCGCTTCCATCCTTCCGAAAACCGCGCCTGTGCCTCATCCCGGGCGTTCGTGCATTCACGAACCGGAACGAACGGCCAGTTTTCCATCGCGAACCGGCGCTTCAGGCCGGGCGCCCTGTCCAGCGCGATGAAGGCCGCTTCGATCAGGAGCGTTCCGCCGCCGCAGCACGGATCGTACAGCGGCAGGCGCGGGCGCCACGGCGATGAAAGCACCAGGGCAGCGGCCAGTGTTTCGCGTAGCGGCGCTTCGGCGTTCCAGGTCCGATAGCCTCGCCTGGACAGCGCGTCGCCGGAGCTGTTCAGATCGATTCGCGCCGTATCCCGATGAATCGAAACGCAAATCTGGAACTCCGCGCCGGTTTCCGGCATCCGCAAACGCCCGTATCGCGCGCCAAGGCGATCCGCCACGGCCTTTTTGACGATGGCCTGGCAGTCCGACGGCGACATCAGGCAGGATCGCGCGCACTGCGCGCGCACCGGAAACGAAGCGTCTTCGGGCAGATAATCCTCCCAGGGGATGGCCCGAACCCCTTCGAACAGCGCATCAAAAGACAGCGCTTTGAATTCGTCCAGCGTCAGGAAGATACGGTCCGCCGTGCGCAGCCAGAGGTTTGCGCGAAAACCGTCCGCGGGGCCTCCTTCGAAAGAGACGCCGCCTGTTTCCAGCGGGGCGATCCGGAGCATGCCCAGACGCTTCAGATCCTGCTTGACCAGACCTTCAAGACCAAATGCCGCGGCGGCTGTCCAACGCATCGCATACCCTCCACAGAAATCATCAAACTATTATACGTCAAATACCCGGCCCGTGTCGAGACGCGCAATGATAAGTTTGTGGTACAGCCGTTCGGGTGCGGGATTCTCCGGCCGGCAGCCGGGCAGGGAACGTTTCGTTCCTGTTCACCCTTCGCAACGGACTGACTGTGAGAAAGAGGAATGGATTGCTTCAGGCGTTTCAGCCGAAATTTTTACACAGCCGGACAAAAATATTGATTTGTTTCCCTGTTTATGCTATGATACAGAATAGGGATTATATGGATAATCCGGCGGCCACATCGTCAGGCTTGCACGAAAAGGGAGGAAGCGGCATGAGCAGTTCGAGCGGCAAAACAGGCAGCAGGGGAAACAAAAGGCTGCTATGGATCGTGATACTGGTTCTTATCCTGTTGATCGGTTATTTGGTCATCGCCCATGTTATTCCCGGGCAAAAGTACAAGGAGGCAGCGAAGCTCCTTGAACAGGGAAAATACGATGAAGCTGCAGCGGCGTTTACTGAGCTTGGGAGCTTCAGCGATGCCGCGACGCAGGTGAGCGAAGCCAGATACCGCAAGGCAGCCGCGCTGCTCGAAAGCGGGCAATACGACGAGGCGGCGCAGGCGTTTTCTGACCTTGGAGATTACAGCGACGCGGCGACGCAGGTGAGCGAAGCCGGATACCGCAAGGCAAACGCGCTGCTCGAGGGCGGGCAGTTCGACGAGGCGATCGAAGGATTCGGGGCGTTGGGCGAATACAGCGAATCCGCCGCGAAGCTGACGGAAGCGAAATACGGGAAAGCCGAAAAACAGCTTTCTGACGGGCAATTCGACGAGGCAATCGAAGGATTCGGGGCACTGGGCGAATACGGCGAATCCGCCGTGAAGCTGACGGAGGCGAAATACGGGAAAGCCGAAAAGCAGCTTGCCGACGGGCAATTCGACGAGGCGATCGAAGGGTTCGAGGCGCTGGGCGAATACAGCGAATCCGCCGCGAAACTGACGGAAGCGAAATATCAGAAAGCGGAAAAACAGCTTGCCGATGGTCAGTTCGACGAAGCGATCGAAGGGTTCGGGGCGCTGGGCGAATACGGCGAATCCGCCGCGAAGCTGACGGAAGCGAAATATCAGAAAGCGGATAAACAGCTCGAGGGCGGTCAGTTC
>JAFWEY010000175.1 GCA_017512675.1 Clostridia bacterium
GCTTCGCGGTAGGACAGCAGCTCCCGCATCGCCTCCGGCGTCATGGATTCCACCCGCTGCGCGGCGTAGGCGCAGAGCGGGTCCGATTCCGGCGCGGCCGGGGTGGGAAGGACGTCCGCCGGGCTTTCCCGGAGCGGGGCGGGGTCCGGAGTGAGCCCGCCAAACCCGCCCGGGAAGGAAATTTCGCCGTTCCCGCTGCCCGCTGGCGGATTCCGGAAACCGTCCGCGGGGAACGGGCGCTGCGGCGACGGCGGCTCGGAAGAGGCAGAATCTGCTTCGGGAGAGGCGCTTTCGGGCGGCGGAACCGCGTCCGCGGGTTCCGGCGCGTTTGCGCCGGGCTCTGCCGTGGGCGCCGGGCGGGACGCGGGCGGGGCCGGATACCTGCCGCGCTTGGTGCGGACGCGCTGGTGCTTCTCCCAGGTGGGGAAGCACAGGTACGGCATGCCCTCCGCCGTGTACGCCCGCAGAAGGCCGGCGGCCACCAGGGTGTCGACGGCGTCGCGCACCATTTCCCTGGTCACGTCCTCCTTCAGCGGAAACAGCGTGTTCTTCAGCAGGATGATCCGTCCGTCCATGCGGCCGTAATCGTCGGCGGTCACCATCAGCCGGTAAAATACGATTTCCTCGAACCAGCTGAGCGCGTCGATCTGCGCGCTGGTGCGAATCGATTCCTTCAGGATGCGGTTTGCCATATGCGTTTCCCTCCGCTTCAGGTCGTGCGGGACCGGCGCCGGCGCCGGGTGCTTCCGATGGAAAGAGCATACAGGATTCCGGAAGAAATGTCCTGTTCAAAATTTGAACAGTTGCGCGGGAGATTCTTTGGACAGCTCTCGGCAGAACGCCGAATTTCGCGCCGGAAAGCATACGGATTGCACAAAATCCGGCGCGAATTGGCCCGGTTTCCCCCGGAAACAGGTGTTCAAAATTTGGCGGAATTTGGATTGTAAAATTTGGGTAATTAGATGGCGGGAAAGAAGGCGGTTGGTACCCGGGCAGCGGAGATGCGGCACACGGCGATTGCGCGGCAGGGGTTCCATACGCGGCCCGCGGGACCGGAATGCTGTGCCGACTGATGAACGGATCTTCGAATCCGGAAGAAATTGCGGGCGCACCGCGCTTCGCTTGGGGCGCCCCTACAATGGATTCGGAACGCTGCACCGATTGATGAACGGATCTTCGAATCCGGAACAAGCCTTCCCCTCTGGGGGGCGAAGGCGAGCGCGCCCAGTGGGCGATAAAGCGAGCCAAAAGCCTGCTGAACAAAGGAGCGGGCGAAGCGAAGCTGAAGCACGCGACTATTGCGAAGCTGACCGACGCGCCGAAGGCGCAAGACGGTGGCACGGCCGCAGGCCGTGACGGATGAGGTTTATACCGCCCCTGCGGCGGATTCGGATGCTGTGCCGGCTGCCGGACGGATTCCCGGCTCCGGAAGAGCCCGCAAGCCCGAACCCGGCTTGCCGGCTCCGTTTCGTCAGGACACTATGTAAACGTACCGTATCTTGAAGGACCCGCCGCGCAGCGGCCTCGGCTTCGGCTTCTTCTTCTTATTCTTATTGGGATTCGGATACGGATTCGGATTCGGATACGGATACGGATTCGGATTCGGATTGGATTCAGGCGGATGATCCGCCGCAATCCGCCGCAATCTGCCGCAATCCGCGGCGGCCTTTGGGAGCCCCGCGCAGCGGGCATTGCGGCTTTCTGCGGGAATCCGCGGCCGCGAAGGCGAAATTGTGCCGTGTCCCGCCCCGTAACTGCAATTGCCACTTGACGTGAGGCGGAATTCTACGGTATAATCAAACCAGTATTATGCGGGGGATACTGCCCGGCGCGGGACGGCCGGGCGGCGTCGTTGCACCGCGGTTCCGCAGAAAGGCAAAGTCATGCGCAAGCACCTCTCGACGATACTTCTGGTACTGATCCTGTTCGCCGGCATTCTGATTCTGCTGTATCCGACGCTATCCGATTACTGGAACAGCTTTCATCAGTCGCGCGCGATCGCCAGTTACATCGAGCAGGTCAGCGAGGTCGATCCGGAGGAATACCGGGCGGAATGGGAAGCCGCGATCGCGTACAACGAGACGCTTCCGTTCAAACCCAACCGCTTTGAGCTTTCGGAAGAGGAGAAGGAAGAGTACAGAAACCTGCTCAATCCGATGGGCACGGGCATCATGGGATACATCGAGATCGCGAAAATCAGGTGCACGCTGCCCATCTATCACGGCACCGACGAAGCGGTGCTTCAGAACTCGATCGGCCACATCGAAGGCTCCAGCCTGCCCACCGGCGGCCTGGGCACCCACACGGTGCTGTCCGGCCACCGCGGGCTGCCCAGCGCCAAGCTGTTCACCGATCTGGACAAAATGGAGATCGGCGACCTGTTTGTGCTCCGGGTGATGGGAGAGGTCATGACCTACGAGGTCGACCAGATTCTGACGGTGCTTCCCTTTGAAATGCAGGCGCTGGCCATCGATCCCGAGGCGGACCTGTGCACGCTGATCACCTGCACGCCCTACGGCATCAACACCCACCGGCTGCTGGTGCGCGGGCGCAGAATCGAGAACGAGGAAGCCGAGCAGAGCATTCACGTGATCGCGGACGCCACGCAGATCGATCCCTGGCTGATGGCGCCGCTCTTCGCAGTGCCGCTGCTGATCCTGTGGGTGATTGCTGTAATGATAACGACGGGGCGGAGATCCCGCGGAGGACGGCATGAATAGACCGCGCAGCAGGGGATGGGTTCCCAGCCTCCCGCAGGCGAGGAAGGAGCTCTACCGGGAAAGGAAAAAACGTTATCGCTCGAGGCGGCGGGCGCTGCTGCTCGTGCTGCTCGCGCTTGCCGCTGTTTTGGGCTGGGTCGTGTCCGCACAGCTGTTTCAGCTGGTGCGGGTCACGGGCATCAGCATGCAGCCGACGCTGGCCAGCGGCAGCGTCGTTCTGGCGGTCCGCATGGATTCGCCGCTGATCCGGATGCTGTTTGGCACCGACGGCCTGGAAATCGCCCCGGAGGAGGAAGAAGAGAGCGAGGATTCGCCCGAGCCGGAATCGGCGCCGGAAGGAATGTTCGCGGACGCGATGCGAAGGGCGGACGAATTCAGCCGCTGGCTTGCCGAAAAGACCGCCGGTGTTCGCGAGGAACTGGAACGCGGTCGGTTTTCCAGGCCGGAGGACGGCGTCTTCGCCGTTCATCTGTCTCCGGGGGAAATCGCGCTGTTCGAAGCGGACGGATCGCTGCTGATCCGTCGGGTGATCGCGAAGCCGGGGGATACCGTGGAGTACACCGAGAGCGGGCTTCAGGTGAACGGCGTGCGCGTCAGCCACGAGGCGCGGCGCGGGAACCGGGTTTATCCGATGACGGTTCCGGACCGGGAACTGTACGTCCTGGGAGACATGCGGGAATGGGCGGAGGACAGCCGCAGCCTGCGGTTCGGCGACGTGCCGGAAAGCGCGGTGCGCGGACGGGCGGTGGCAGTCGTGTGGCCGCTGTGGCGGGCCGGATGGCTGGACACTTCTGTGCGGTGAGAGAGAATGAAACTGATCCGAAACGTTGTATTGATTCTGGCCGCGGCGGCGTTTGCGGTGTTCGTGCTGCGGCCGGCGGTGCTGGACGGCTGGGAGGATTTCCGCGCCTGGGTGGCGGTCAGCGGATACGAGCGCGGAACCTCGAAGGACGTCGAGGGCGTCGTGCAGGTTCCGCGGATCGGCCTGGCCGTGCCTGTGGGCGGCGGGGACGCCGCCGCGTCCCGCGTCGCCGACGGGGTGCTTCGCGTGCCGGACCGCTGGCGGGAGGGAATCAGAAAGCTGCAGCATGGAGATCTGATCACGCTGAAGGAGAACGGCGGCGCGGATCTGTACCGGGTCATCTGGCACGGCGAATCCGGATCGGCCGGAGCGCTGGTCCAGTCGATGAGCGCCGACCCGGAAAACCTGGCGCTGGTGGGCGGCGAATGCCGCCTGACGGAATCCGAAGGGGAAACGGGCTCGATGCTGGTGGACGGCGTGCTGATCCGGGCGCGGAAGGCAGGCCCGGAAGCGCTGACGGCGGTGCTCGCCCGCGACGGGGCGGAGCCGCTGCCCTGGTGGCAGAACGTGCTGCTGTGCGGCGCGCCGTTCGCGGTGCTGGCGGTGCTGCTGGTGCTGCTGCTGTCGCCGCTGATGAAGCTTCGGGTGTGCTCCTGACGCGCGGGGCCTGAGCCCGGCCGCAGCCTTCTTCGCCGAAGCCCTGCCGGAATTTCCGGCGAGGGCGGTAAAAATCTGCGAATAAACAAAACAGTAACAAAAGTAACAGTGTTCAAATTCCTGCGTCTGTGATATAATTAACTTAACTATAGATTGGAACGCGACAACGGATTCTGGAGGGACGTATGAAGACATATCGCAAAATCCTGACGCTGGTTCTGGCGCTGGTGCTGCTGGCGGCAAATCTGCCCTTGAACCCGGGAACGGCGCTCGCGTCCGGCGGGGATTGCTATGTGATGATCATCATCGGCACAGAGGTTGACATCACGGTTCCGGGCTCGGTGCGGCTTGCCCTTTACAAGATGGGCGTGCGCGACGAGAAGAGCCCAACCGGCTGGGCGATCTACGACGAATACAAGCCGGCCAACCTGTTCATCAAATCCGATGAAGAGGCCGCGGCGGCGATGGACAAGCTGGTCGACAGCTTGAATCCGGCGCCCGACGCGTCCGGGTACCTGGGGGACGATCAGATCCTGCGCCTCGGCGGGCTCGAGCCGGGCGTGTATTTCGTCAGGAAAATCGAATCCGAACCGGAGAAGGATCCGAAGGGCGCATCCAAGGAAGTGGATGTGGGCTCGTTCTTCATCACGCTGATCACCAACGTGGTGGTGAAGGCGACCCCGAAGGTCAGCCTGGTCACCGAGGCGACGGTCGTCAAGGAATGGGACGATCAGGACGACCAGGACGGCATCCGCCCGCCGACGATCACCGTTACCCTGCTGCGCGACCGCGGCGAGCTGGTAACGAGAGAGCTGAGCGAAGAGAACAACTGGACCTGGACAGAAAGCCATCTGCCCAAATACAACGGATCGGTCCGGTACGAATACAAATGGACGGAACCCGAGGCGAGCGTTCCCGACGGCTATCAGAAAACGCTTGAAGTCACGACAGACACAGAAACCGGCTTCGGCGTCATTACGAACATCAAAAACACCCATACGCCGGAAGAGACGGAAAAGACCGTCACGAAGATCTGGAACGACGAAAACAACCAGGACGGCAAGCGACCGGAGTCGCTGGAGGTCAAACTGATGGACGGCGATACCGTCGTCACCTCCGTTACGCTGAACGATGAGAACGAGTGGACCGCTTCGGTCTCCGGCCTGCCGAAATACCGCAAGGGAACGGAAATCGAATACAAATGGTCGGAGGAAGAGCTGCCCGAAGGCTATCACCTGACGGACAGCGCCGTCGAAGGCTCCGTCACGACGCTGACCAACAGCTATACCCCCGGCACCACGCAGGCGACGGTTCGCAAGGTCTGGGACGACGCGGAGAACCAGGACGGCATCCGTCCCGACGAACTGACCCTTACCCTTCAGCAGGACGGGAAGGATTTCCGCGACGTCGTTTTGAACGAGGAAAACGGCTGGCAGCAGACGGTTTCCCCGCTTGACGAATACACGGACGGAAACAAGCACACCTACACCTGGGCGGAAAAGAACGTGCCCGAGGGCTATTCCCTCACCGACCGGTCGGTCAACGGCACCATCACCACCGTTACCGATACCCACGTGCCGGAAACCACCGAGGCGCAGGTGCAGAAGGTGTGGGACGACGACAACGACCGCGACGGCAAGCGCCCCGACAAGCTGAAGGTCACACTCCTGGCGGACGAAACCGAAGTCGGTTTTGTCACCCTCAGCGAGGCGAACGAATGGAAGGACGGAATCACCGGCCTGCCGGTGTACACGAACCCGACCGGCGAAAGCGGCAAGCAGAGGAAAATCGTCTACACCTGGCAGGAGGACGAAACCGCCGGCTACACGCTGACGAAGACTTCCGAAACCACCCTGACCGCGGGCGTCCTGACCACGCTGACCAACACCCACGAACCGGAGACCGTCGATATTCCGGTGGAAAAGATCTGGAACGACAGCAACAATCAGGACGCCAAGCGCCCTGAGAGGATCACCGTATACCTGCTGGCGAACGGAAAGAAGACCGGCGACAGCCTGCAGCTCACGAAAGACAACAAATGGAAGGGCCTGTGGACGGGCCTGACGAAATACGAAAACGGCAAGCCGATCGAGTACACGGTGCTGGAGGATCCGGTGCCGGAGGGCTATACCGCGGTTTCCGGCGGCACCTCCGAGGAGGGGCTGACGGTCACCAACAGCTACACGCCGGGCAAGACCAGCGTGGAGGTGCGCAAGGTATGGGATGACGCGGACAACCAGGACGGCATCCGCCCGCCGACGGTCACCGTGCGGCTGATGCAGGACGGCGAGGAGTACGGCAGCGCGATTCTGCGCGAGAGCAACAACTGGACGTACACCTTCCCGAACCTGGACATCATGCGGGACGGCGTGGAGATCGTCTACACCGTCACCGAGGACAAGGTGGACGGCTATACCCTCACCCGGGAAGAGCCCGGTAAGTACAGCTTCACGATGACCAACCACCATACGCCGGAGGAGACCGAGGTGCACGTCATCAAGGACTGGAGCGACGGGGACGATCAGGACGGCATCCGCCCGGACAAAATCACCGTGAACCTGCTGCAGAACAAGAAAGTGTACCGCACGCAGGAGCTGAGCGAGAAGAACGGCTGGGAGTACACCTTTACCGGGCTTCCGGTGTTTACCGAGAAGGAGGAAGGCGTCAAGGCCGAATACACCGTCGAAGAAGACGGGGTTCCTTCGGGCTACCGCGTCGCAATGGACGGCACCGCGGCGGAAGGATACAAGGTATCCAACACCCATGTGCCGGAGGAGACGGAGATCAAGGTCACCAAGAAGTGGTCGAACGCCGGCGATCCCAATCCGCCGAAGTCGGTCACGGTGCAGCTGTGGGCGAACAACCGGAAGCTGGGCGATCCGGTGGAACTGTCCGCGGACAATTCCTGGACCTGGACCTGGCAGGGCCTGCCGGTCTTCGAAGACGGGAAACGGGTGAATTACGAGGCGAAGGAGACCGCGGTGACCGATTACCGGAGCGTCGTGACGAAGGTGACGGACGGCTTCGAAATCGAGAACATCTACGAGCCCGGCAAGACCGAAGTGAGCGTCAAAAAGGTATGGAGCGACGGGGACAACCGGGACGGCATCCGCCCGGCCGACGTCACCGTGCACCTGCTGGCCAACGGCACCGAGGTTCCGAAGGTCAGCCCGGTCAAACTGAGCGAAGAGAACAAATGGTCCTGGAAGTGGACCGGCCTTGACGCGGCCACGCCGGAAGGCGGCAGCATCACCTACACCGTCACCGAAGACGAGGTGGCGGGCTACGGCAAGCCGGCGATTACCGGCACCCAGTCCGAGGGCTTCGTGATCGAAAACCCCTATACGCCGGAAGAAACGGAAATCAGCGTCACGAAGAAGTGGAACGACGGCAACAACCGCGACGGCATCCGCCCGAAAAGCGTGAAGGTGTATCTGCTCTCCGACGGAACGCGGGCCGACGAACAGACGCTGAGCGAAGAAAACAAATGGACTTACAAGTGGACCGGCCTGACCAAGTGCAAGGACGGGAAGGACATCAACTACTCGGTCGAGGAAGAGAAGCCGAGTGATTATAAACCGACACTCACCGGCAGCGCCGCCGAAGGCTTTACGATCACCAACACCCACGAGCCGGTAACGGTGAAGGTGACGGTGGAAAAGGCATGGAAGGACAGGGACGACCTGGACAAGCTGCGCCCCCAGAGCATCACGGTGCGCCTGCTGGCGGACGAAAAGGTAGCCGACACGGCGATCCTCAGCGAGGCGAACGAGTGGAAGACGGAGTGGACCGGCCTGCCGAAGTACCGGGACGGCAAGGAAGGCGAAACCATCGTCTACAAGCTCGAAGAGGTTCAGGTGGACGGGTACACCTGCGCGATCACCGGCACCGTGAGTGGCGGCTTCAAGATCACCAACACCCACGAACCCGTGAGCTCGCTGATCATCCGCAAGAACGTGACCGTCAACGGCAGCCCGGCCGAGGGCAACGCGGCGGCGAAAGGAAAGTTCTCCTTCACCGTCACCGGCCCGCTCGGCTATAATGAAACCGTTGAGATCCCGGTCGAGAACGGCAAGAGCAAAGAAGTGAAGCTGACGAACCTGGTCCCCGGCGAATACACGATCCACGAGAACGAAACCCAGGGCTGGCGCCTGACCGGCGAAAACGACCTGAAGGTGACCGTGGAAGCCGACAACGAAACCAGCATTCCGACGAAGGAGTTCACCAACGACACCTCGCTTCTCGGATCGCTGTGGATCACCAAAACCGTTCGGATCAACGGCGTAGCCGCCGCGGCCGGCAACTCTTCCGCGGACGGCACCTTTACCTACACGATCACCGGCCCGAACAGCTTCAGCGAAACCAGGGTCATCAAGTTCACCAACGGCAGGCCGACGCCGGAATTGCCGCTGCGGCTGGAAAACCTGGTGCCGGGCAAATACACGGTGACGGAAAGCAGCATGTCCAGCGGCTGGAGCATCGTCAGCCCCACGAGCCGCAAGGTGGAGATCGAGGTCAAGGGCAACGAGGCCCCGGTCAACGGCACACCGCCTGCCTACGCGCTGGCAAGCTTCATCAACAACAGGAACACCAGCGGCGGTTCGGATCCGGATCCGACTCCGGAAAGGCCGGTCACCACGCCGAGGCCGACCACCAGCGTGCCCGCCACCAAGGTCTGGGAGGACAACAGCGACGAACACAAGGTGCGGCCGGCGGAAGTCACGCTGCAGCTGCTCGCCAACGGCGTGCCGGTGGACGTCGCGACCGTGAGCGGCGACGGCAACGTGTGGACCTACACGTTCAAAAACCTGCCGAAGCTGGATGAAAACGACGTGCCGATCGAATACACGGTGGTCGAGCTGGGCACGTACGAGTACTACACCTCCTCGTCCTCCGGAACGACGGTGACCAATACCCTGGACGAGCGCCCGCCGGAGGAGTACACCAACATCAGCGGAATCAAGACCTGGTTCGACAGCAACAACGAAGACGGCACGCGGCCCAACTACATCACGGTGTATCTGCTGCGCGACGGCGAAGTGTACCAGAAGCGCGTCGTCACGGCGCAGAACAACTGGCGCTTCTCCTTCAACAACCTGCCCGCGGACGACGGCTACGGCCACCGCTACACCTACACGATCCGCGAGGAAGCGGAGGACGGATACTTCATGTGGCAGAACGGGTACGACCTGTCGAACACCAAACTGCCGGCTCCGCCGCCCCCGCCGCCGCCACTGGAGGACGAGACCGAGGAAGAGCTGGAAGAGCTGGTGGATCTGTTCGATTACGATACGCCTCTGTTCGGCATGATGAAGACCGGCGAGGAAACGCCCATGTGGCCGTTCATCTCCGGCGCGGTCGGGCTTCTGGCGATCCTGACGCTGATCCTGATGGGGCGCAAGAAAAAGCGCTACACCAAACCGATGGATAGATAACAAAGAAACCTGATATCGCTGCGGGCGCGGAGGCCGCTGTGCCTGCGCCCCGCGGCAGGACAGTTTTCGGGAACCGCTGAGAATCGCCAACACCGCACAATGAGCCGGATGGGCGCAGAATTTGTGCGGTGTTGCCATTCCGGCGCGAAACGGCGCCGCGCGGGGCCCGACCGGAAAGAAAACCGATGAGTGACAAAGGATATCGACGCCTACGGCTGATACTGATTCTGATCGCCTGCGTGTCGATCGGCATTGCCGTTTCCTGGCCGATCATACATCAGGTGCAGGAAAGCGAAAACGACGCGGAAATCGGCGAACTGTCGGCGATGCGAAGGCGCGTGCTCGAAACGGTGGATCTGGAGGCGACGGAGGAGCCTGACCGGCCGGCGGTGCCGCCCGCGGAAACGCCGGTTTTGATGCCGGAAACGCCGTCTCCGTCCGAAACGACGGTTTCGGCGGCGGAAACGCCGGTCCCGGCCGGGACGCCGGTATCGGCGGCGGAAACCCGATCTCCTGCCGAAACGCCGGCAGCAGTGCCGGAAACGCCGGCGCCGGAGCCCGCGGAAACCCCGCATTTGGCGTCCGCCGCGCGCGGCGCAGCCGAAGCGGAACGGACGGCCGTGCCGGGCGAGCGGGGAGAGCAGGGCGCTTCCCCGGCGTCGCAGCCGGATCAGGGCGGGGAACCGGGCCGGACACAGGCGCAGATCGAAACGCCGCAGCCGCGGGAAACCGAAGCGCCGGAGGGAACGTCAGAGACAGAAGAAACCGAACCGGCGGAAACGTCAGAGACAGAAGAAACCGAAACGCCGGAGCCGGAAGAAACAGAATCGCCGGAGGAAACGCCGGAGCCGGAAGAAGCCGAACCGGCGGAGGAAGCGCCGCAACCGCGGGAAACCGAAGACCCGGAAGGAACGTCAGAGACAGAAGAAACCGAACTG
This sequence comes from Clostridia bacterium, assembly GCA_017512675.1. GTDB lineage: Bacteria > Bacillota > Clostridia > Christensenellales > Aristaeellaceae > RGIG5678. Next base: position 10,553 of record JAFWEY010000175.1, read on the forward strand.
ACGGAGGAAGCGCCGGAACTTCAGGAAACCGAAGCGCCGGAGGGAACGTCAGAGACAGA
>JAFWEY010000176.1 GCA_017512675.1 Clostridia bacterium
CCTGCAGCCCAATGAGCAAAGGAGTCCATGAGCGAAAGCGAAGGGACGACTATTGCGAATTGAGAGTTGTTGAGTCAGAGTGCCGTGACTTGACACGATGGTTTCCCTGCAGATTTTCCGGCCGCATCCGAAGGATGCAGGAAAATCTGAAAACAAGGAATGGAAACGCCACGCAGCGGCGTTTCCATTCCAAGCTCGCGCAGCGAGCGTGTTTTCTTGACATTCATCCTCCAAACCGTGTATAATTCTATTATCATCCCGGGTCGTCCAAAGGCCCGGCTTTGGGAAGCAAAGATACAGGCAATTTGCGGGGGAATGGATTCCGACACAATCCGTACGGACATTGCGAGGAGGGACAGCGATGAAACTCAGGAAAACCACAGCGATCCTGCTGGTCCTTGTGATGCTGCTGGGCGCGGCGCAATCGGCGCTGGCGGTGCACAAGCACCAGTGGCGGGAGGCGAGCCGCACCGAGGCGACCTGCACGAAGAAAGGAAAAATCACCTACCGGTGCTCCTGCGGCGAGACGATGACCAAATCGATCAAAAAGAAACCGCACGACTGGAGCAAGTGGAAGACCACGGAGCAGGCGACCTGCGAAAAGAAGGGCAAGGAAACCCGCAAATGCAAGGTCTGCGGCAAGAAGGACGAGCGGGACACGAGCAGGCTGCCCCACAGCTGGGGGGAATGGATGGTAACCGAGGAAGCGACGGATTTTTCCATGGGCACGCATGCGCATACGTGCGAAACGTGCGGCACGGAAGAGAGCGCAAGCTTCTATCCCGATCCGACCTATAAGCGCGGCGACAAAGGCAGCGCCGTAAAGGAGCTGCAGCAGAAGCTGAACGATGCCGGGTACGACTGCGGAAAGCCGGACGGCAGCTACGGCGGGAAAACCGTATCGGCGGTCATGGCGATCGAATCCGCGCACGGCGTGGAGCCGGACGGCATCGCCTGGCCGGGCGTGCAGAAGTGGCTGGAGGGAGTGCAGGGTTCCCTGCAGCAGCCCGAGGGCGCGCAGGCGGACGGCCTGACGCTGACCGTGGCCCTCTCCTCTGACGAACAGGATGCCTGGAGGCCGGGCGACGAGGTTTCCTTCGACTGGACGCTGGTCAACAACGGCGCCGAGGATCTTGTGCTGGACAACGTGTTCATGAATTGGGGCGACGAAGGGATGATCAGCCTGAGCCACGGCCCGGCGCAGATCGCGGCCGGTGGCGGCACCGTTCTTTCGGACACCTGGACCGCGGAGCTCGACGGCGAATGGCTCAGCGGCGACGCGTGGAACCTGGTGTTTTACGGGCGCGGCTATGCTGCCGGCGAAGAGGATTCGGAGCATTACACCGCGTCCAACAAGGTGGTAATCAAGCTGGCTTCCGCGGCGCTCAAGGATTCCCCGGAAAACTGGCAGGGTGAGGGGAAGCTGATGAGCGGGCCGGCTCCCTCGCTCCCGCCGGATCTCACGCTCCCGTCGGATCGCATGGACGATACCTGGCGCAGCCTGGAAATCATCGAACAGACCAAGAACGAAGACGACTATTATGACGGCGCGAAGATTCCGGTGAAGATGCGGCTGAATATCGACGCCTACGATTCGTACCGCTTCGTCAGCATCACCGTCGACGACGGGGACAGCGTCAGCGATATGGACTGGACCGAAAACACGCTGGAGGCGGGGCACAGCTACAGCTTTACCTATACCATGTCGCTGAATCCCAAGAAGGCCGGCTGGAAGACGCGGAACGTCACCATCAAGCTGCTCAGCCTGTCGAGGGAGGCGTATGAAACCGAATCCTGCGAGGTGCGCCCGCCGTTCACCAACCCGAAGGTGACGCTGATCGACCCCAACAGCCACGTGATCGACGCGCCGGCGTTTATCTACCTGACGGTGGAGAAGGAGTCGCTGTCGGCGTTCCCGGCGGAATCGATGGATATTCCGATCAAAGTCACCACCAACGCCGCCGACGATTTCAGCAACGTCGCGCTGGTGTGCGATACGGACGTGGGCGAGAAAGGGTTCTACAGGGATACGAAGAAGCTGGCAAAGAAGATGGCCGCCCATGAAACCCGCACCTTCCTGTGCAATTTGCCCGTCAGGACGGTCAAGGACGTGTGGGAGGGCTATACCGTCACGCTGTACGTCACCGGCGAGGTGCTCAACGTGAAGGGGAAGGTGGAGAATATCGTCTCGCTGCCGGTAACGCTGCCGCTGCAGATTCAGGATCCGGACAAGCAGGGCGGCAAGCTGCAGCTGACGTATGCCCTTTCGCCGGGCAGAAGCACCTATCTGCTGAACGACCGGTTCGACCTCAGGCTGTACGTCAGGAACACCGGCCAGGTTCCCGTGGACGGGGTGAAGCTGGCGTACGCCGAGGATTTCGCGTTCCTGGAAAAGCTTCTGGGGAAAATCGATCCTCTGCCCGGCGGCGGCCTGATCGGGCCTGGCGAGCAGCGCAGCATCACGCTGAACTACAAGATCCGGCCGGAGGACGCGAAAGCGAAGGAGTTCCATTGGGGCTTTGTGGCGAACGGAACCGTTCAGGGCACCCAGAAGCCTGTGCGCTCCAATGTGGCGCATGTGGACCGCAAGGTTTCCGATCAGATTCCGGAGCCGTCCATTACCCTGTCCGCCAGCGCGGTGGAGCCGAAGGCCGCGTATCCGGCGGAGACCGCAGTCTACGCGAAGCTGACCATCCAGAACGACACCGAACGGCGGATGGACGCGATGCGCATTTACGCGGTGGGCGACAACCGCCATCAGACGCACGAGGAAAGCGCCCCGTGGTTCGATCTGGGGCACGGCGTAAAGGGATGGCAGTGCCTGAACAGAAGCGCCATGGGGCTCGAACCGGGCAAGAGCACGACGGTCGAGGTGCCGGTGGTGATTCCCGGTACCTTCGCGGAAGGGGAGGATTTCGTCGCCAGCTGGGCGGTCGACGCGGATTTGGCGGAAGGAACACCGGTTCGCTCCAACATCGCCTCGCTGGTGATGCCGGTGGGATCCGAACCGAAAGACGCCGAAAGCGTGCTGAAGCTGTCGGTGGAACAGATCAACGAACAGCCGGATCCCGAGGGCTGGAAGGACGGCGACCAGCTGGCATTCAAGGTGAGCGCCGTTTGCAGCGGGCCGGTGATGCCTGAATCGATCAACGCCTTCATGACGTATTTGGACGAGACGGAAGTGCCGCTGGGCTACAAGGAAGAGACGAACACGTGGAATCTGTCCGACGTGTGGCCGATGAATCTGGACGCGTCCCACGCGAGTGACGGCGAGTGCAGCATTCTCTTCGACGCTTACGCGTCGCTCCCGGGAGACGGGAACGGCGTTTCGGCCATTCCGGTGGTCCTCACGTACCAAGTGGCCGAAAAAGGCGCTTTCGAGACGTCCGCCTCGGAGAACGGGAAGCTGAAACTCCAGGTCACGACGCTCACCGACTGCCCGGATCCTGCGCACGGGTGGCTGGACGGCCAGAAGGTCCTCTTCGGGGTGAGAGCCAGCTACGAGGGCGAGGAAATGCCCTATAGCATCGAGGTCGACGTGACGGACGCCGTGGAAACCAGCGAGCCGCTGAAGGTGATGGAAGCGGCAAACAACAACGTGCTTACGGAGAACTGCGAAATCGCGCTGAATGCGGACCACGCGGCGGACGGCAAGTGCGTGTACAATTTCACCGCCTACGCCTACAGCAATCCGGATACCGTGGAATGCTACACCGATACGATTTCGATTCCCTTCCCAATGGCGCCCTCCGGGGAAGGACCGGACGAGCTCACGGAGGAAGAAGGCGGGCCGAAGATCGAAACAAAGATCAACTGGGACGCGGTGAACAAGGGCAAGGACGAAGCGGAACATCCCGAAACGGAAGGCGACGAAGTGCCGTCCGCAGACGGGGAAGACGACGAAGTGCCGTCCGCAGACGGGATCGACGCCGCAGTGCCCGCGGATCCGGTGAAGGCCGACGCGAAGAAGGCAGAGGACGGCAAGCCGGCGGATACGAAGAAGACCGAGGACGGCAAGCCGTCGGATACGGAGAAGACCGAGGACGGCAAACCCGCGGACACCGAGAAGACCGAGGACGGCGAGCCGACTGATACCGAGAAGACCGAGGACGGCGAGCCGTCTGATACGGAGAAGACCGAGGACGGCGAGCCGTCTGATACGGAGAAGACCGAGGACGGCGAGCCGACTGATACCGAGAAGACCGAGGACGGCGAGCCGGCGGACACGGAGAAAACCGAGGACGGCAAACCCGCGGACACGGAGAAGACCGAGGACGGCAAACCCGCGGACACGGAGAAGACCGAGGACGGCAAACCGGCGGACACCGAGAAGACCGAGGACGGCGAGCCGTCTGATACGGAGAAGACCGAGGACGAAAAGCCTGCGGACACGGAGAAGACCGAGGACGGCGAGCCGTCTGATACGGAGAAGACCGAGGACGGCAAACCCGCGGATACCGAGAAGACCGAGGACGACAAGCCTGCGGACACGGAGAAGACCGAGGTAAGCATCCCCGCGGATCCGTTGAAAATCGACCTGGAGAAGGCCGGGGACGAAAAACCCGCGGTCACGGAGAAGA
>JAFWEY010000177.1 GCA_017512675.1 Clostridia bacterium
CACGGAATAGTAATTCGCGGGCGACACGACGCTCCACGTAAGTTTCACTTTTCCCGCGCCGGTCTGCTCGAGCTTCGTGATCGTGGGGGCGAGCCTCCAGTCCTCCATCACGGTGATGGACCGCTTTGCGCTGTACTGTCCGACGATCTGCTCCCCGGTCTTCGCGGATTTCGGCAATACCGTATAGATATGCTTGCCGGCGCTTACGCCGCTCAGCTCCGCGCTCGTCGTGTCCGCGATCTTCTTCAGCACGTTCTGGCCGTCGACGACTTCGTAGACCGAGTAACAGTTTGCCGGTGCGGCCACGCTCCACGCAAGTCTCACTTTGTCCGCGCCTGTTTGTTCGATTTCCGTGATCGTCGGCGCAAGCTGCCAGGCTTCCACGGATTTCGAAATCGGCGACGCGTACCTGGGCGCTTCTCTCAGTTTGGTTGCCGTATACGGGATCTGTCCCTTCTTCATGCTCAGAAGCGGCGTGGAATTGACCACCGGATAGATCCTGTCCGCGCCGTATTCCGGCAGCACATAGTTCGCGTTTTTGATGCCGCTGCCGGTGAAGGCCACCTGGATGACTTTGCTGCCGTTCTTCTTGACCGCGGCCTTTACCTTGGAGAACGTTTGCCGCGCCAGCAGATAGCGGCTGTCTTCCGCGTACAGGCTCAGATCCAGATTCGTGATCGCGCTGGATTTCTTCGCCGTGCCGTTCAGCACATAGAATTCGCAGACGATCTTCCCGTTCTGGATTTCGACCGATTTCGGCCACAGCGTCCAGCTGCCGGCGACCGATGCGGGATCCGTTTTTCCGGGCTTCGCGCTCATGCCGTCGACTTTGTTCGGCAATACCTTGATTGTGACGGATGCTTCTTTCCTGTTCTTTGACGTCGCAGTGATCTTTGCCGTGCCGGCCTTCAGCGCCGTGACGTTTCCTTCCGAATCGACTTTTATGATTTTCTTGTTTGAGCTTTTCCAGCTATAGGCTGTTTTCGCGTATGCGGGGGCCGGAGTGAGCGCTTCTTTCAGGCTCTGCTGCCCGCCGGCGTACATGGTGGTTTTGATTTGTTCAGCAGCGAAGGACACGGACGCAGGCAAATATGGATCCTGCACCGTGAGGGTGATGACGATCTTTTTCCCGTCAGCCAGCGCTGCAGTGATTTTTGCTGAGCCGATGCTCGTTCCGATAACGGTGCAAACATCCCGGTTGTCCGCGATCGGAGCGATCGCGCCGCTGCCGTACACCCATTGGGAAACCGTTTTCGTGCTGGTGATTTGGAGCCGGTCTCCGGCGTTGATCGACGTCTTTGCATTTTTGCTGACGGTCAGAACCAATTCCCGGGGCGTGTACGCATCGCCCGCTTCAGCGGCCGATCCTCCCACTTCGTTCGGAATCAGTTCTTCTGCGTCTCCGTCCTCCTCGGCTGGCTGCTCTTCCGACGGATTCTCTTTCGGGTTTTCAGACACGGTATCCGAAACAGGCATTGTCTCCAGCAGCCCCGCGTCTTCCGGCTGCGTTATAACGTGCGCAGGATCCGGGGCGCCGCAGCGCGTACATGCACCGTTCGAGAATTCATGCCCGAGCGCAGGCAGTGTAACGGTATATCCGTCTCCGCAGTCACACTCGAAGGCTTCTTCGCCTTCGTCTGTACAGGTCGGATCCGCTGTCACCCAGCTGTAATAACTGTGCTCGTGACCGTCGGCAAACCATTCTTCTGCCGGAACAGAAATTGGCGGCAGAAAAGTGGAAAACAGAACAATCGCCAATAGAACTGACATGGCTCGGCGCTTCATGATCAAACACCCCTTCTCATACTGCCCGGCGGCATGCGCTTCATAGCGAAATGCCGGATTCATGTTTCGCCCGATTCCGAAAAAGGCGGCTCAGGGAACCGTTAAACCGTGCAATTCCCGGAAGAGCCACACAAATAGTACAATTAAACAAAGCAAATTATACCACGCCCATCCATTAAAGTCCACACAGGAAACCATCTCAAGCAGATTCAGGCAATGCGGCGCAAACGGGACGGCCGTTCGACGAGTGAATTCTCAGGCGGATATTCCTGCAGATTCCGAAGGTATATTGGCGGAAAGCCGGAGAATTTGCAGGATATGGATGACGGGTATAGCGCCTTCAGATGCGCTGGCGGATTGTACGGTGCCGTTCTCACGGAATTTAACAGAATCTTTTTTTTCCGAGAAGCGATGAAGACCGGGCCGTGAAATGCCGAAGCCCTGACTGGCCGAAGCAAATCAGCACCTTGCAATCTCCGATGTGTGCCTGTTGCAATGCGGGGAGGATCTCCTGCGCGCATGGCATATCATCCCCGTTCCCAAACTTTTTTTCAAAACTTTCTCAATTCACTTCAGGAATGTGGTATAATAGTCTCTGGCATTCCTGCCGCATTTTTTACGCAAAGGAGGCATCCCGATGTCGTTACCGGGAAAGCTCAGCATTGGCTTTCTGCAAGAAGACAATCCATTAAAAGGCTTTTTCCGCATTCGTCCGGCTTATGTGCTGGAAGAAGACAAATTTGTACCGGTTGAAAATGTCGATCAGTCCTACCCGGAGGATGGCTGCATCCGAATTGTGCCCGATAAAAACGAACTGACCCGCTTTAAAATGCGCATGCGGCAGCTCGGACATTGCTGCGCGCTGGATTTGCGCAAATATCCGGGCGACAACGAAAAAATCCGTTCAAACAAAAACTATGGCTTCTCCGGCGAATGCAACGCCAATATCGTGTATTCCGATGTAATCCTGCCCGTTCCGGATGAAATTGCGGTGGAAATTCTGGATGCGCAGCTCGTGTTCCCCGGAAGCGAGATCACACTGCGTGTCAGCCATCCCGGCACCCGATATGTACTGGTCCGTCGCGAAAGCAGCATCAGCGGGCCCTGGGTCTGGGAGGAGAATCGGGAAATCGCGGGCTGTATCACGCTGTCGCACACGGCGGATTGCGAATTTACGACAAAACCGGAAGCGGAGGTTCCGACGCTGACGTTCGGCGGCGGGCAATTCGAGCAGGTGAGCCTGTGCACGAATCCTGAGCTGTTCGGGATTCCCGCGCTGGTCGCGGCAAAATCCGCCGAAAGCGCTGCACAGAATGAAATCCCGGCGCAGCCCTCCGCGGCTCAGCCTTCCGCGGCGGAACCTTCCGCGGTTCGGCCTGCAGAAAGCGCGCCGGCTTCGCAGCCTGTTCAGGCAAGCCGTCCCGCGCCGGCCGCAGCGGTTTCCGCTGCTTCCGCACCGGCGGAACCCGAGTGCGAACCGGAGCAGGAACAGCACCCCAAGGCGATCGCGGCCCGGCTGCATCTGCGCGAGCAGCTGATCAAGGCGCAGGTTGGCATCAATCCCCGCAAGGGCCGCAGTC
>JAFWEY010000178.1 GCA_017512675.1 Clostridia bacterium
CCGGATACAGGCTGATCGACACCGCCCAGGTGTACGGAAACGAAGATGCGGTCGGCGACGGAATCGCGCTGAGCGGCATCGACCGGAAGGAACTGTTCCTCGTCACGAAGGTGCATATCAGGGCTTATGAGCACGCGTACGCCTCTGTCCTCGATTCGCTCAGAAAGCTGAAAACGGACTATCTTGATCTCGTACTGCTGCACTGGCCCTTCGGCAACTGCTACGCCGCATGGCGGGATCTGGAAAAGCTCTGCGGGGAAGGCAGGATCCGCACCATCGGCATTTCCAATTTCAACCCTGACAGAATGATCGACCTGATCGGATTCAACAGGATCGTACCGGCCGTGAATCAGGTCGAAACGCACCTGTTCTGCCAGCGTACAGAGCAGCACAAATGGATGCAGAAATACGGCGTTCAGCACATGGCGTATACGCCGCTCGGCCGGAAACGCGCGGGCGAGATGTTCGCTCTTGACGAAGTCAGGGCATTGGCCGAAAAGCACCGCAAAACGCCGGCGCAGATTCTCCTGCGTTTTCTGATCCAGCAAAACATCGCCGTGATTCCGAAGAGCGTACACGAAGAGCGGATTCGCGAAAACATCGATATCTTCGATTTTGAACTGACCGCGGAAGAGCAGGATACGCTGCGCGCCCTGGATCAGGATGCTCCGATGATTGGCAATCCCGAAAATCCGGAAAAAGTCGAAACGGCGCTGACATGGTAAACGCGTTCGCAGGAAGCTTTCGGCACCGCCGCGGGTGCGCCGGCCGGACGTCTCCTTTGTGCGGCGCCGCCTTTACGGGTTCCGCGGCAGGCACACGCGGATTCTCGTGCCGAACTCCGGGCGGCTGATCACCTCGAACCAGCCGCCGTGCCGCTCGACGATCCACCGGGCGATGGACAGGCCGAGGCCGGTTCCTCCGCTCTGTCTTGCCCGGGCGGGATCCGCGCGGAAAAAGCGGTCAAAGATCCGGGGCACGTCTTCCTCCGCGATGCCGATGCCTCCGTCCTGCACTTCGAACCAGGCGGCATCCGCGCCTGCTCCCGCCGACAGGCGGATGGAACCGCCTTCGGGCGTATAGCGCGCCGCGTTATCCACCAGCACCCGGGCCGCCTGCTTGATCAGCGCGGGATCGGCGGAAACCTGCGCAGGTTCCATGTGCCCGCTTTTCCATTCGTGTTCCCCGTCTATCATCCGGTATTCTTCCAGAACCTCGGTCATCATTCCCGCCAGGTCGACCGGTTCCGGATTCAGCTGCTGCTTTCCGCTGTCTCCCCGGGCCAGGAACAGCAGCTGCTCCACCAGCGTTTTCATATGCTCCGTTTCTGTCCTGATCGCCGCAATGGCCTCTTCCAGCACGGCCTGGTCGTCCTTGCCCCAGCGGTCCAGCATGCGCACATAGCCCTGGATTACCGCGATCGGCGTGCGAAGCTCGTGCGACGCGTCGGATACGAACTGGGCCTGCTGGCGATAGGCGTCGTGCATCCTGGCGAGCAGCCCGTTGATCGCGTCCTCCAGGCCGGCAAGGTCCTTGTCGCCTGTTGAGAGCCTGTCGCCGATGTCGATCTTTTCTATCGCATGCTCCAGATTGTGAAAACGCGCTTCGTCCACCGCACCCTGCGCCGTCTTCTCCGCAGCGTCCAGCCGCTGCGCCTGCGCGCGCTCGGCATTGCGGCGCGCACTGGTTTCTTCGCTCAGGCGCTGCGCGGTTTCGGCCATTTTATCCAGCGGTTTCAGCAGCCGGCGCGCGCCTTTGGGACTGCCGAAAAAGCCCAGCAGCCACAATCCGCCCTCCGCGGCCAAAAGCGGCCCGCCGAAGCGGGACAGCAGCGTCACGAAACCGTCCAGAGCCACCTCGTACGTCTCGCCCTGCCAGAGGAAGCTGTACCGCAGGCTCCTGAGCGCAGCAATGCCGCGAAGCTGCATGTCCATCGTCAGGTGGCGCGGCAGCGACCAGCCGGCGAACACGCCGGTTACCGCCGTCTCCCGCGCATACAGATACGCCGCTGCCGCCGCCAGGGCCGCCAGAAGGTTCAGCAGAATGATCTGGCGAAGCTTCTTCCACTGCCAGGAGCGCTGGATGCGCCGCGCGATCGAGTTGAATCTGCGGCTGGTGTTCATGTCGCTTCCCTCAATACGTAACCGACGCCCCGGACGGTTTGAATCATTTTCACGCCGTACGCGTCATCGATCTTTCCGCGCAGATAGCGCACATACACATCCACGATGTTGGTTTCCCCCATATAGTCGTAGCCCCAGACGCGCTCCATCAGCGCGCTGCGGCTCATCACGATATCCCTGTTCTCCATCAGGGCCTTCAGCAGCATGAATTCGCGGTTGGTCAGTTCAATGTTCTCGCCATTCCAGGCCGCGGTGTAGCGGGCCGGATCCAGCGTAAGGGGGCCGACCCGCAGCAGCGCATCCGCGTTCTGCTGCTTCTTTTGCTTGCGCAGCGCGGCGCGGATGCGCGCCAGCAGCTCCTCGATTTCAAACGGCTTGGTAATATAGTCCTCGGCTCCTGTGTCCAGCCCGGTGACCACGTCCATCACCGAATCCCGCGCCGTGAGCATGATAACCGGCGTATCCACCGTGCGCCGCGCGCGGCGCAGCACTTCCAGCCCGTTGAGGCCCGGAAGCATGATGTCCAGAAGCGCCAGGTCATAGTACCCGCTCTCCAGCTTCTGCAGGCCGTCGCGCCCGTCGGGGGATTTGTCCACCTGATACCCCTCATGGGTCAGCTCCAGTTCCACAAACCGGGCCAGTTTCGCCTCGTCTTCCACGATCAGTATTCGATGCGCCATTTGCCGTCCTCCCGCTATTTGCCGGGACGCTGGCATTCCCGCGTCCCGGCAGACTGCTGATTCTACTATAACCGATTCCCGTATGCCTGTCAATGATCGCCGGTGACTTCTTCCTTCACCTTTTCGGCGACTTCGGCCGCTTTGTCCATCGCGCTGTTCACGCTCTCCCTGCCCAGCTCTGCGCCGCTGAACGAGTACCGGTAGTTCGCGAACAAGCCGATGATCAGCAGCGGCACGCTTACCCAGACCAGGAAGATCACCAGCAGGACCAGCACCGTAACCGGCATTTCCATCACAACGCGATCGTCCTTGCGCACTTCAAAGCGGTTGCGGTTGCCGAAATCCAAAATGCTTTTGAGAACCGCTCCCAGCGCCCGGACCACGTTTCTGCGCTTTTCCCCTGCGGTCTTCTGTTCCTGCTTCTCCTCATCGATTCCGTCCCGGGTGGAGTAGGTTTTCTGCTGCGCCGTTCCGTGTTCCTTTTCCAGCAGCAGCGCCGCGTCCAGCATTTCCCATTCGCAGGCCTCCAGCGCCTCGGTCGCCTCTTCCATCGAAACGCCCAGCTTCTCAGAAAGTTTTTCCGCCATCTCGTAATGTGTCATCGTTTTGTCCTCCGTTCGTTTTGATGTGCCCATTGTAGCCCCGGAAAATGAAATGGCAAGAAAACCAGATTAGAAGCGGATTAGAAAACCGCGAAGGATTCTCATTGAGCGGAAAACGTCAAAGGATCTTCCTGCTCCCGCCCGGCGGTCGCGTCACGCGGAGATTTCTTTCTTCGTCCTGATCGTGGCTGCGTAGGCGCTGTTCAGCAAGCCCAGAACCGCCGACAGAATAAACAGCGTTTCGATGCCCAGCTTCTGCCAGATCCAGCCGCCGAACAGCGCGATCAGAACTGTAATCATATGATTGACCGAAAGGCCGGTGGAAATCGTGGCGCGCACCTCGTCCTGGCTGTCGGCCAGATCCTGCACGTACACGTTGGAAGCCATCGACGCCAGCGAGATAATCGAATCGAGAATGTAATTGACACAGCAGACGACAAAGGCGACGTGCATCGGAAAGAGATGGTGGGCAAAGCCGTAAAAGAAGCACACGATTACCAGAATCAGAGTGTCCGTTATCATGACGATCCTGTACCCGAAACGATCGATGATCCTGCCGACCAGCGGCGCGATAAAGAACGTGCACAGGGAGGAGAGCGCGAACAGGATGCTGATGGTCATCGCGTTTGCCCCGTAAAACAGAACCAGCACGTACGGGCCGAATGTGAAGAACACCTGCTTGCGCGCGCCGTAGAAGACTTCAAGCATATAGTATTTCGCGTACTTTTTCCGGAAATAGAAGCGCCGTTTGGTTTCATCGGTTTTGCTGTTGCCCTTCAGCTTCAGCGCAGACAGGGAGCCCAGGCCGATGATGCAGGCGCTGACTCCAAACACGGTGCGATACAGGCCTGTCGTTCCGTTCATAAAACAGAAGACTGCGATAATCACCAGGTATCCCGCGAGCGTACCCATCTGGTGCAGCGCGCTCTGCAGGCCCAGCGCCTCTCCCCCGCAGCCCTCCTTCGCGTACTGCAGGGAAAGCGTGTTCCGCATGCCCAGCTGAATATGATCTCCCAGCGAGTAGACGAAGATCGCGAGAATCACCATCACCCGCGTCGCGGGCACCGCTGCCTGCATCGCCATTCCGGCCATCATGATCAGTGCGCCGATTTTGTAGATTCTTTCCGCCGAGAACGTATAAAGGGCTGCCAGGATGAACACCAGCAGCAGTCCGGGCAATTCCCGGAAAAACTCGGATATCCCCTTATCGAGGGATGTCATGGAAACGACTTCCGCCAGATAATTGTCGATGATGCCCTTATACAGCCCATAGGACAACCCGAAGGTAATCATCGAGAGAAAGAACAGCCGGTAGCCGGAATTCGGTCTGAATACGTCAGACAGTTTTCGCATGCGGGTTTTCCTCCCTGTTTCTGCGTCCGGACAGGCCCGGGCGCCCCGTGAACCGGTGCCGGCGGCACAGGACCGATTCGCCGGCCCGGGCCGCTCCTGTCCGGTTTCCATATATCTACCAGAACGCAGGCACGTCTGTCAAGTAAACAATGCGGTCGTCCTGCGCTTCCTTTGGTTCCCTGCCGCGGAGAAACCCCGTCTTTTACAGAAAAATCGATTGCGAACCCTTGGATGAATATGCTATACTGAATTGGCACTGTTACGCGATAGTTCTGAACAGGAGGTATGGGATATGCAATACACAAAGGAAGTCGAAGAGATGGTTTGTGTCGCCAAAGGCCCGAACCATGGCCCCGCACCGATTCCCGAGGAGGGAAAATGGGTGCAGGCGAAGGAGATTAAGGACATCTCCGGCTACACTCACGGCGTAGGCTGGTGTGCCCCGCAGCAGGGCGCCTGCAAGCTGAGCCTGAACATCAAAAACGGCGTCATCGAAGAAGCTCTGGTCGAGACGCTGGGCTGCTCGGGCATGACCCACTCCGCAGCGATGGCCGCCGAGATCCTGCCGGGCAAAACCATTCTCGAAGCGCTGAACACCGACCTGGTGTGCGACGCCATCAACACCGCAATGCGCGAGCTGTTCCTGCAGGTCGTGTACGGCCGCACCCAGTCCGCTTTCTCCGACGACGGTCTGCGCATCGGCGCCGGTCTGGAAGACCTGGGCAAAGGTCTCCGTTCGATGATCGGCACCATGTACGGCACCAAAGCCAAAGGCGTTCGCTACCTGGAAATGACCGAGGGCTACGTGCTCAAGATCGCGTTGGACAAAGACGACCAGGTGTGCGGTTACCAGTACCTGTCTCTGGGCAAGATGATGGACGCCATCAAGAAGGGCGTATCTCCCAGCGAAGCCTATGAGAAGAACATCGGCACCTACGGCCGCTTCAAAGCCGAGGACGGCGCGGTCAAGTGGATTGACCCGCGCAATGAGTAAGCAGGAGGTGCGCAAGAATGGCTCTGTTTGAGAATTATGAGGGACGCATGCCCCAGATCCAGCCCGTGCTGGAAAAATACGGTTTCAAGAACTTCGACGAAGTAAAGGCTTTCACCAACAGCAAGGGCGTGGACGCCTACAGCATCGTGGAAAGCACGCAGCCGATCTGCTTTGAAAATGTCAAGTGGGCCTACGA
>JAFWEY010000179.1 GCA_017512675.1 Clostridia bacterium
TAATTGAGCTAAGCCAAATCTTTCAGCATTTTCAACAACCATAATACTAGCATTAGGAACATTAACGCCAACTTCACCTGTCCGGACGTCCCGGAAAAGCTGCGCGTGCTGGGGCGCAAAACCGTCAAAGCCTTCGGCGTGGACCGGCGCTTCGTGCATCTGGAATTCTTCCGGCTTACCGCGCCGCGCAAGGGGCTGGGCGGGATCGGCGACTTCGTCGCGCTGGAGGTCAACATGCGCCCGGCGGGCGGCTATACGCCGGATATGATGGACTTTGCCCACTCGACGGATGTGTACAGGATCTACGCGGACATGGTGGCCTTTGACAAAAAGCTGCTGCCGGAGCCGGCGGAGCACTTTTACTGCGTCTATGCCAGCCGGAAGGACGGCCACACGTACGCCCGCACCCACGGGGAAATCATGGACCGCTACGGGGCATGCATGGTCATGCAGGAGGAAATGCCCCCTATGAATTGGCCGCAGATGGGGCGGTACATGTATACCGCGAAGCTGCGAACCTTCGGGGAAACCGAGGAATTCATCCGCTGGGTGCAGGGATGACGGATCCCGGGAGCCCCGGGCGTTCTCCATGAACAGACGGCAAACGGGAAGCAGTCGTTTGTCCACGACAACAGTTTTTCCGACAGAAAGCGGGTTTTTCGAGGCTCCTGAAGAGGCTTCGAAAAACCCGCGTTGCTTATCGGTCTGCCGCGTCCCGGCCGAATCCCGGGCCGTGGCGCCTCTGCGTTTCCCGGCTTCCGGAACCGGGGCCGGGCCGGCACATGGTTTCCGCGTCAATCCTCCCGAAACGGGAGCATGATGAACTTTCCTCCGTCCTTTTTGCGGAAGCGCGCAAACGCAGTCTCCCACTCCTCCATCGAAAGGCGCACGTTTGCGATCACCATCTTCCTGAACAGCGCCACTTCGCTTTCCACATCGGAATACAGCGTAATCGCGACGGCGAACAGATCGTATTCCTGAAAATAGGTTTCATAGACCAGGTAATCGCCCTTCCCGCTGCTCGCCTTTACCGGCACAACAGAATCCCGCGTGTAGGCGCTGAGCCGTTCCTTGCACAGGGTCAGCAGCTCGCCGCCCCGGTTCTTCGGAAGGATCAGGCTCCCGCGGCCGTTCAGAAGATAAATGCCTGCGCCGACGTTGGAGCCCAGCATGCTGTAGACGTCCGCGATTTCCAGGGCATCCAGCCGGATGTACATGATGCCGAGCAGTTCGCCGTTCCGGCGAAAGGTGCGGTAAACGCTGAGGGTTTCGACATTGTTGGAATTGGAGTATTTGCTGTTGTACCAGTAAAGCTCCCGGCCGTTTTTCAGGATTCCGGACAGCAGCTGCCCCGCAATGGACATCGGCCGCCTGGAGCCCTGGCTCGCAGCGACTTTCCCCTCTGTATTGTATAGAATGAATTCGGTTATGTACCGGTCGTTCGCGAGACTCGCCAGCAGCGTCTGAACGTCTCTTTCGGCGCTGAGATCGCCGGAAAGCAGCCTTCCCGCTTCTTCGCTCTCCTCCAGCCGGGCGAATTTGCCGGCGACCAGATCCTCCAGTTCGTCCAGAAACCCCGAGAGGATTTCCATACTGCGGGCGTTCTGCCTGCCGAAGCGGTCGATGATCAGCCGCGACGCCAGCCTCGTCGCGAAAAACGAAAAAGCCACGGTGATCACCAGCACGATCACCACGCTGTACGCAAGGATTTTCTGTTTCAGCTTCAGTCCCCTGTAAAAGGTCCTGATCGTGGTCAGTGGCCGCATTCTGCTTCCTCCCTTGCCGGGGACGCGTCGGAATTACAGGCCTGTATGCCTCCTAATCGGAAGCCGCGATCAGCGATGGATGCGATTCGATCCCATTACCAGCATTTTATTGTATTCTCACGGGAAAGAAAATGGAATTTCCTTTGATTCATTCGAAGGATTTTTGGGTTTGGCGCCCGGCGGGGCGGCGTACCGCCCCGCGCGAAAGTACACGAAAGCAGGGACTGCCCGAAGATTCTGTCTCCGACATGGTCCCGCGCGGCGATTCCCGGCGCAAGAGCGCCGCGGTCAGGCTACTTCAGCAGCTGTTTCAGCGTCTCCACGATGGCGGGAACATCATACGGCTTTGCCAGATGGCCGTTCATTCCCGCTTCCATCGCAACCTTCCTGTCCTCCTCGAAGGCGTTTGCCGTCACAGCCAC
This sequence comes from Clostridia bacterium, assembly GCA_017512675.1. Taxonomy (GTDB): domain Bacteria; phylum Bacillota; class Clostridia; order Christensenellales; family Aristaeellaceae; genus RGIG5678. The sequence continues at coordinate 2,189 of JAFWEY010000179.1, forward strand.
GATCGGGATTGCGGATTTTCGCGCATCCTTCAGTTCCCGGATCTGCTTTGCCGCCTGGTATCCGTCCATTTCCGGCATCTGAATGTCCATCAGGATGACGTCGTAATAACCCGCGGGGGCCGATTTCATTTTTTCGACCGCCTCTATTCCGTTTTCGGCAATTTCGATCGAAAGCCCGAAATCCGTCAGGATCGCCGTCGCGATCATCCGGTTCATTTCGTTGTCCTCCGCGAGCAGAATGCGCTTCCCGGAGAAATCGGGCTTTTCTTCCTTCCCGGGTGCTTCGTCCTGGTCCTTCTTTCCGAACGGCTTCGACAGCACGCTGCGCAATTCGGACATAAACAGGGGCTTGGAGCAGAACGCGGTCACTCCCGCGTCCCTCGCTTCCGCCTCGATGTCCGCCCAGTCATACGCCGTGAGGATGATGATGGGTGCGCCGTCGCCGATGACCCGCCGGATCTGCCGAACCGTTTCGACCCCGTTCTGATCCGGCATCAGCCAGTCGATGATATAAACCTTGAATTCGTCGGCCTGATCCATCGCCTCCTTTGCGCGAATTACGGCTTCCTTTCCGTAATTTGTCCAGTCCGGCCGCATTCCGATCTCCCGAAGCATCGAGCATACGGACAGACAGGTGTTGGTATCGTCATCCGCGACCAGCGCGCGAAAGCCCTTCAGTTCCGGCATCGCTTCATGCTTCACGGCGGCACCGCTGATTCTGCACGGGAGTTCCACGACAAATTCACTGCCCTTCCCCGCAACGGAATGCAGCGTGATCGTTCCGCCCATCATGTCGACGATGTTCTTTGTGAGCGCCATGCCGAGGCCGGTTCCCTGAATGCCGCTGACCGTACTGGTCTTTTCGCGGCTGAAGGCTTCAAAGATCGTCTTCTGGAACTCCTCGCTCATGCCGATCCCGTTATCCTTGATGCGGAATTCGAATTTTGCCCAATCGGGGGCGGGCGACGGCTTTTCGATCACCCGGAAGCTGATGGTCCCTCCCGCGGGGGTAAACTTGATCGCGTTGGACAGGATGTTCAGCAGCACCTGATTCAGCCGAAGCTTGTCCGTCACGATATCCTCGTGCGTCACATCCTGCGTGTCGATGAACAGCTCCAGCTGTTTGGACGCAGCGCTCGACTGTATGATCGTCCTGAGATCATGGATCACTTCCGGCAGGTGCACCTCGGTTTCCTCGATGGTTACCTTGCCGCTCTCGATCCGGCTCATATCCAGGACGTCGTTGATCAGCGACAGCAAATGCTGGCTGGATACGGAGATCTTTTCCAGGTAATCCTGCACCTGTTCCCTGCTGTCGAGATGGGAAGCCGCAAGCGCCGTGAATCCTACAATGGCGTTCATCGGCGTGCGGATATCGTGGGACATGTTGTTGAGGAAGGCGGTCTTGGCGCGGTTGGCGTGCTCCGCTGCGATCAGCGCGTCGGAAAGCGCCTCCCGGCTCTCCGCCAGTTCACGATTCTTCTGTTCAAGCTCCTGCCGGGCTCTCTCCTTCTCTCTGACTTCCTTTTTTGTGCGCCTGGTGTCGCGAACCAGCAGGAAAATCACCAATGCGGCGACGGCGAGGATGACCGAACCGAACAGCGCCATGTGATCCAGCAGCATATCCATGAATCCATAGGAATACAATTCCCCCGTGTAACGGTAGGAGATGTTCTGCACGTAATCGCCGCCCAGCACGTTGATTCCGCGGTTGAGGAGCTTCAGCAATCCCTCATTGCCGATTTTCACCCCGAAGCAGCGATCGTCGTTATATCCGGACTGGCGGATGGAAAGATCCGCGTATTTCCTGTTCTTCAGTATTTCATTTGCACGAAGGCCGTTGAGCGTCGTACATCCGACCCTGCCCGTCAGCACGGCGGACAGGCACTCGTCGATGGACGGGCAGAAAACGATCTCCGCGTCCGGATAATTCGTCCGTACATGGTAATACTGCATGCGGTTGTTTTCGTTGACGGCAAAGCGGCCGGGGGTGTCCTCGCCGAATTCGCCTTTGAAGATCAGCGCGGTCGGGGCTGACACCACCGCACTCGACTGATAGATTCCGTTCTCCTCGGAATAATACAGTCCGCCGCCCACCGGGAAGGCGACGTCAACGACGCCGGTGTTCATGTCCGCGATCATCTGATCATAGCTCTGATACCCGCTGAAGGTGATCGTGAGATCCGGCATCCCAAGGGCTTTGAAAATCTCCGGAATCATGTCCCGCACGGTGCCGATGACGTGTCCGTCCGCATCCGTGCCGCTGTAGGGAAGGTAGTTCTCAAGATAACCGACGCGGAGCGCGGTGTGTGAATTCTTCCACTCCCGCTCCGCCTGCGAAAATGCCCGTGCCGTGACGCTCGTAGAATAGTATTTCGCCTTCAGCGAATTCAGGAAATTCGGTTCCTCCACTGCCAGCTGGGATTGCGCGGCGTTCAGTTCGCGCAGCAGATCAGGGCGGTTACCGCTGACACAGAGATAGTAATCCGACGCGCCGAATACGGTCAGCACCTCACAGTGTTCTCTTCCGTGCGCCCCGTCGCTTTCCGCAGCGAGAATATCCACCTCGCGGGAATCAAAAGCGCCAAACAATTTCTGCGGGTCGGAAAACGGAATAATCTCGGCTTCAACGCGATGGGCATCGAGGTAATCGTTCAGAACGCCGACCATAGCGCTGTCCAGCACGCCGATCCTGCATCCGTTCAGAGTTCCGGGATCCGCGGTAAACCCGTCATCCGTATCGTGCTTGACGAGATAGTAGGATTCATTGCCCATAACGGCATCCGGATATCCCATCAGCGAAGCGCGTTCCTCCCGCCAGGCAAGCCCGGCCAAAAGGTCGATCTCTCCGTCCAGAAGCATCTGATAGAGTTCGCCGAAGCTGCCGTACACATAATCGTACCGCCAGCCCGTATACTCGGAGAGCTTTTGATAGTACTCGTAGGCATACCCCGTCCTGACCGCGCCTTCCTGCGCGCCCTCCTGGAAAACCTCATTTTCGTAATATCCGACCCGCACGGTCGTTTCCTCCGCTTCGGCATGCGCGGCAAGCGGAAGACCGGAAAGGGCAAGAAGCAATGCGACGGCAAAAGAAAGGCTTTGAAAGAACCGATATCGATCGTGCTTCAGGCAATTGATTTTCATTTCGGTGTTCCTCCGTGTGCGTACAGGCTCAGGCTCTTCTCCTTTGCTGCGCCGACATAAGCCAGCGCCGCTCGCAGCCCGTTTGAATCATGGTTTCACGACAGATCCTGCGGCAACGCAGCCAACGGCAGCAGCTGCCCCCATTGCTCCTGCATTCGAATGCCGGAATCATCGGCATAAAGCCCGAAGGGCTGTCGTGTTTTCCGCATCGGCCGCTTCCGGACTGCTTTTGCGGAATGCAAACGCACCGGGAACGGTTTTGACAGTCTGCGCGACCGGTCCCGCGAAGGACAGGGCGCATATCAGAGGCAATCGCGCAGCGGACCGGCTTCACGGAGCATGCCGGCTCCCCGGGCAATTCCGGAAACCGGATCGCCGAAACCGGATAAAACCGGCTGCGGCAGAATCAGAGCCGCCGGGCGCTGCCGTTCATGCCAATGGTCTCTGTCTTTCGTCACGCAGATCCCGCTCAATCCGTGCGGCAGAAGCATTATACCATATTCGGCACATCCGTTGCAAGAAAACAATCGCCGTCCTTTCGGACGGCAGGATACGTATTCTAATAGTATTTTTCGGTTCCGCCATAGCCCCGGATCAGCTTGTTCGCCCGGGTTTTTTTCACAAAGCTGTTCAGGCGCTTCCGGAATTCCTCTGGTCGGTCCCTGGCCGCGTCAATATACGCGACCCGGATGCGCTTGTAGGAATCCGAAAAGCGCCGGAAATGATCCCAGACCGCTTCGTCTTCGCGGAGTTCGGAGAGAATATCCTCCGGAAACACGAACGGAGAGCGGATCATCGGAAGAACGCCGTCCCTGACGTCCGGATGGATCAGGCCGTGAGCCTCCAGCCAGATCAATCGCTCGATGTTGAGCCGGGAATACGCGCTTCCCTTTCTCCTCGGCGTAAACCGCTGCGCGCGATGCAGCGGATCGATATGCCTGACCGTGCTGTCGATCCATCCAAAACACAGCGCTTCTTCGACGGCGTCGTTATAGGACAGGCTCTTCTCTCCGGATTCCTTCGTCGGATATACGAACCAGATTTCCGCGGATGTCTTAAAATGCGCGGCCAGGTATTCCCGCCACTCCGTTCGTTCGCTTGTATAAAACGTTTCCATGACAAACCGTCCTCCTGCTGCGGCAGGCGCGGGAACCGCCGGATGCGCCGGCGGACCCGGCGGCGCCGGCCGGATCCGGTTCGGGAAGCCTCACTTTTCCGGCCGAAAAGCGCCGGCAGAACCCGTTTCCCGATCCTTCGGAACCATTATATCATACAGACTCCTGTCATGGCAACAATGGGGCGTTCCCGTCACAGGTCATTTTTGTATGCCTCCGCGGTTGCGCAGGCTGCCGGCTCATCTCCTTTCAGAATTCCGCTTTCCATACGGCAAACCCGTGTGCCGTATGACAGCGCTTCGCTGTCGTGAGTCACCAGCAATACCGCTTTTCCGCCTTCCACGGCTTCCCTGCGCAGGATCGACAGCACCCTTTCCGTGTTTTCGTCGTCCAGATCGCCGGTGGGCTCATCCGCCAGAATGATTTCCGGGTTCCCGGCGAGAGCGCGGGCGATGGCCATGCGGCGCAACTCGCCCCCCGAGAGTTCGGCAGGCCGGGAATCCCTGAGAGCGGCGATGCCGAGCAGATCAAGCCACTGGGCAGCCCCGGCTTCGTTACCCCTTTCTCCCCGGAGCTGCTGCGGCAAAAGCACGTTTTCCAATACCGTAAGGGTATCCACAGCGCTTCTTCCCTGCGGAATCACTCCGATCTGCGCGTTGCGCAGGCGCGAAAGCTCGCCGTCCGGAAGATTATACAGTTCCGTGTCATCCAGCCACACCCTGCCCTCCACGGGCGTCAGCAGTCCCGCCAGCATGTGCAGCAGCGTTGTCTTTCCGGAGCCCGAACATCCCATCAGCAGCACAATCTCGCCGGAACGCAATTCCAGGCTCGCGTTCTTCACCGCATAAAAGTGGTTGGCGTTCCCGGTCTTTCTAAAGTATCGCGCGGATACGTTTTCAGCCCTGAGCATCGTTCACGCTCCTTCCCTCAGCGTCGTGCCCGGGTCGGTCCGGCTCAGCCGCGCCGCCGCCCAGCATCCCGCCAGCATTCCGACCGACAGCACTGCCAGAACCGTGCCGCCGGCCAGCAGCAGAATCGTCCCGGCGGAGGGCGTCAGATACGGAAGCCCCAGCTTTGTCCCGATCAGCGCCGCAAACGGAAATACTCCCAGTGCCGCGGCGCCTGTGCCGAGAAGCGCTCCTGCGAACCCGCACAGCGCGGTTTCTTTCAGAATCTCCCCGCGCAGGCCGCGCCGGGAAACGCCCAGCATTCGCAGCACGGCAAATTCCCGCCGCCGCTCGTGGATCATCACGGCAAAGGTCACCAGCAATACGGAAAGCGCCAGCGCCCATACCGCGCCGGTCAGCAGCCCGGCCGCGCGCGCGATGCCGGCAAGGCTGTCGGAAACATCCGTGAACATATTGCGGGCGCGCACCGCGGTAACCTTGCGGATGTGCCCGTTCAGCCAATTGTTTACCTGCGCCACGTCGTATCCGTCCTTGACCTTCACGTACACCGCGGAAATCAGATCGCCCGTGCCGCTGGAAATCCTGTGGCTGATGCCTTTCGCTTCCGCCGCTGCCAGCAGCTGCTTCATGGTGCCCATATCGCAGTAAACCGCCGTATCCAGGCCGGTTCCGGTCTCTGCCAGCTTCGCCACCACATGGGTGTTCCGGTCGTAGATTTTCAGCGTCTCCCCGACCTCAGCAGTAACGTTGCAGCCCACGGCCACCTCCATATCGCCGAGATCCCGCGAATATCCCTCGCCGATCCACGGCTTTACAGTGAAGTCCGTCCCGGGATCGATGCCGATGATCTGCACCTTAACGGCGCAGCAGTCGGCTTTCAGCGAGGCCAGGAATGTCTGCGGGGCGGCAATTTCAACGCCGCTGGCCTGCCGGACTTCGTCCAGCACCGAAGAATCCATGTAAAACGCTCCGACGGTCCCCTGCAGCAGCAGGTTTTTGAAGCTTACCTTGCTCTCCGCGGAAGAGGGCAGCACGATCAGATCTGCGCCAAGCCGCGCTTCCAGGCTGTTCAGGCCGCTGCGCAGCGAACCCACCACCACGGAGCCGCCGAACACCGACGCCGCCAGCAGCGCCGTCAGCAGCACGAGCGCGAAGGTGCGTCCCGGTCTCCTCAGAAGATTTTTGACCGGCAAATGTGCGGTTCCCATTCGTTACTTTCCTTCCTTGCGGGACAGCAGCCAGCCCGCGAGCGCAAACACTCCCATCAGGGAAAACAGGATCATCATCGCGGGCTGCATCACCATCCGGCAGCGCATGGCCGGGCTCTTGCAAAGGGGGATCAGCGTGCCGGGAGTCATAAGGCCCAGCAGCGACGCCGGAAGCATCGCCAGGTACAGCCCCCGGCGCTCCCGCCTCAGCGGCAGCGCCAGAACCGCCAGAACCGCCGTCAATCCGCTTTCGCCCAAAGCGGCCATGCACGCCCAGTGGCACGCCCCGAAGCTGCCGTCGTCATGAGTGCACGCTCGGAGGAACGTCCGGCTTCCGACCGCGGCAAAAACGGCGGCAAAGAGAATTATATACGCCGGAATCGCCGTCTTCTTCATTGCAATCCCCCCTTCAGTCCGCAAAGCTTTCGTTGACCACCTCGCGCGCAACCTTGCCGTGTTCCAGCACGATGGTGCGCTGCGCGGCGTCGGCGACCTCCGGATCGTGGGTGACGACGATCAGCGTGGTGCCTTCGCGGTGCAGCTGTCGGAACAGGTCGAGCACAATATTCTCGTTGGCCTCATCCAGGTTGCCCGTAGGCTCGTCGGCCAGGATCAGCTCCGGGTGATTGATGAGCGCCCGCGCCACGCAAACGCGCTGCTGCTCTCCGCCGGACAGCTGGCTGGGAAGGTGCTTCGCCCGCTCCCGCAGGCCCACCCGGCCCAGCGCTTCCAACGCTTCCTGCTCGTCGGGCATGGAGTGGTAGTACTGCGAGACCATCACGTTCTCCACCGCGGTCAGGTAGGTAACCATGTGGAACTGCTGGAAGATCAGGCCGATCTTGTCGCGCCTGATATCGGTCAGCCGTTTGCCCGGAAGCCGGGAAATGTCTTCCCCGTCCAGAAGCACCTCGCCCCTGGTGGGCTTGTCCATGCATCCGATGATGTTCATCATCGTGGATTTTCCGGAGCCTGACGGACCCATGATCGCTACCCACTCGCCCTTGTCCACATGGATGCTGACGTTGTCCAGCGCCTTCAGTTCCCCGTATATCTTGGAAATGTTCTTCAATTCAAGAAGTGCCATGGTTATTCTCCTTTCAGCACAATCGCCGGATCAATGGCGACTGCCCGTTTGATCGGCATCAGGCAGCTGGCCGCGGCAATGATCATGGAAACCAGCACCGTTGCCGGCAGCAGCAGCGGCTGGAACGTTATGGACGAATTGAACACGTTTACCGATACAACCTGCGCGAATATGAAGCCCAGCACCGCGCCCAGCGCGCCGCCCAGCAGCCCGAGAAAAACGCCTTCGCCCAGGAATTCCCCGCGGATGGAGCTGTCCGAGGCGCCCAGCGCCTTGCGCAGGCCGATTTCCCGCCGCCGTTCGGAAACCACCGCCATCATCGTGGTGGACACGCAGATCATCGTCAGGATCAGCACGACCACGGTAACCAGGAATACGAGCGCCTGCAGTTTTCCGAGAACCGCGGTTTCTGATTTGGTGACGCGCTTCACCAGGCGCGCCGTCACGCCTTCTCCGCTGCCGTTGATCAGCTCTGCGTACCCGTTCAGCTGCTGCTCGTCCGCGGAAACGGAGAGCTCCGCCACATCCAGCCTGTCCTCGCCGGTCAGCGCCTGCAGATCCTCGGCGGACATGAACACATATCCTTCCTCCTCGCCGCCGGTCACGAGTATTCCCGTGACCATATAGCGGGTCGTGCGGGGCTGCGCGAAGGTGTCCGCGGCCCGGGAAGTGTTCAGCGCCTCCACGACGGCATTTGAGGTAACCGTCGCTCCGGACAAGGCGTCGATCTCTTCATTCATTTTCAGCGGCAGCGATTTTCCGATAAACTGTTTCAGGAAAAGCGCGTCTTCAGAAGTCCGCCCGCCGTATTCCGGCGTCTGGGTCGACGCGTCGATTTGGATTTCCTGAATCCTTGCCGCGTCGTCCAGCGTCGCCGCCACGTATACCATGGCATCGCCGAAGCCCTTGGCGCCGCCCGAAAGCTTCGCGCCGGGCGTCCAGCTGTCGGATGCTTTTCCGTCCGTCTCCCCTGCGGCGGGCTGCCACGTCAGCTCCATATCGGAGCCCTCCCGCACGCCGATGGTTTCCGCGATCTCCCTGCCCACCAGGATCTCGCGCGGCGCTTCGGGGTAGCGGCCCTCGACGCTGAAATAGGGACTGGTCTTCTGCACTTCCGCGAAATCGGTGCCCGCGGTGGTAAACGACTGCTGGCGGCTGGTCATGTCCAGCCGCACATAGCGATAGGGAGAGGCCCCTACCAGCGCGTCCCCGGGCAGCATCTGAAGCACCGATTCCAGCGTTTCGGAATCCAGCGTTTCGCCTTCTGAAGGCATCAGCAGCATATTGGCGCCGTAGGAACGCATCTGCGCGCGCATCTGCCGCGGCACATCGTAATAAACGGTCACCATGCCCGCCAGAATCGTCGCGCCGATGCCGATGGACAGCAGCGCGATCAGCATACGGGAGCGCCGCCGCAATAAAGAAGCCGTGACCATCCTCAGGAACATGCGTCTCTTTGTCATATCAGTGTCCTCCGTGCAGCACTTCCGCGGGCTTCAAACGCAGCACCATGCGGATGGCGGGCAGCGAACCCGCGATCGTCACCAGCGCGATCAGTCCCGCAACGATCGGAATGACCCTGGTGTTCATTTCGATGGCCGATCCGAACACGCTGCGCCCGATGAGCTGCGCGAACCCAAAGCCCATGCCGTAGCCCGCCGCAAATCCGATCAGCGCCGTAATCAGGATCTCCGTCATCACCACGCCCGTTATCGAGCGGTCCTTTGCGCCGATGGCCTTCAAAAGCCCGATCTCCTGCGCCCGTTCCATGACGGAGGCGGTGACCAGATTCGATATGCCCAGCGCCGAGCCGATCAGGCTGAGCGCCGTAATCAGGATCATCAGCAGCTTCGTCTTGTCCAGCACCGTGCCCTCGCTCTCGGCGACCTGACGGACGGCGGAAGCCACCGATCCGGTAATGACCTCCTGGATCTGGTAGCAGATGGCGCTGACGTAAGCCGTGCAGTACCAGGTTTCGTAGTCGCGGCTGGTGAGCGCGGCCGGGTTCTTCGCCGCGCGCCGGGCAAGGTCGTTATCCGGAGTCGTCAGCGCGGAGACCTCGACAGAGGCTACCTTCCCCTCGCGTCCGGTCATCGCCTGCACGGCGTCCAGCGTGGCGAAGACCTGTTCATCCTCGTCGCCGCCGGCGTCGTAAATGCCGACAATTTCGGCCTCCAGTTCGCGTTGGCTGCCCTGCAGCTTCACGGTCTCGCCCACGGTCCAGCGCTTTCGTTCCGCCAGCAGCCTGCCGACCATGATCTCGCTGTCGGCGTTTTCATCCGCTTCGTTCAGCCACCGTCCATCGACAATCTCCCACCAGGACCGCATGCTCTGAACCCCGGCGTCCAGTTCCTCTCCGGTGGGCAGCGCCAGGTGGTGATTGAACCATGTGCCAACCACCTTCAGGCTGTCGCCGTCCGATCCGGCCGCCTGCGCATCGAGGAAGGGCGTGAAATCCACGATATTGAAGGCCCAGAAGATCGTTTTGAGCCTGCCCAGTTCTTCCTCGCGCAGATATGCCGCGTTCAGCGTCCCGCCGTCCTCGCCCACATCGTAAATATCCGACAGCAGCGAAGCGTCCTTCGGCTTTACAGTGATGTTCGCGCCGTAGTTCTTCAGTTCCTTGTTGACCTTGTCCTCCACGTCCATCACCACGTTCAGCATGCCCGTAGCCAGAGACGCGCCCAGAGCGATGGTGACGGCGATCAGCAGCATTTTGCCCTTCTGGTGGAACAGCACGCCGCGTATCATTCTGAACAGCATTACTTAAACTCCCTTTCTCCTGCGATCAAATCCTCCATCGAGAATACCAGGCTGCCTCCCTCCACCTCATAGGCAAGAGGAATGGGATTGCATCCGCCCTTGAAGCCGATGGTATTTGTGTTCATGACCACATCGCAGCGGCGGCAGACCACCAGGCCGTTCCTTTCGTAATAGCCTGCGTTACCGCAAACCTCGCAGGCGTCAAACCCCACGCCGTAGGAGGCTGAATTGGGCTTGCGCACTACAATCCAGCGGACGTTTATCCCGTTCGGGGTTGACCACTCGAAGCGATGCAGGTGGAAGTCGTTGACAGTATCCATGGAAACGAGGATCCTGCCGTTCTCCTCGACGAACGTTTCCGGCGCGGACAGTTCCACCACGCGGGTATCGTACGCCTTCACAACAGAAAGAAAGCCGCCAAACAGCAGCAGCACCGCCATTGCGCCGCAGGCCATCCTGCGGAAGCTCCGGTTGCGGGCGCGCAGCTTGCGGTGCTGTGCAGGGTTATCCCAGGGCTCCGTCACGCGCACGTTCTGCACAAAGCAGATGATGAGGCAGGCGGCAGCCAGCGCGGCGACGAGCCAGATAAACAGCATGGAACGGTACGCGGTGAACATCATCCATTCGCCGATCCATCCAAAGCGTTCTTCGGTGTATTTCACAGACCACCCGAGCCATTTTGCACGGTTGACCCACGGGACAAAAAAACGTCCAAAGCAGTACGCCGCATTGGTGAGGATCCCGGCGCACAGGATTCCGTTCACGGTGCCGAGCGACCTGATATGCAAAGCGCAGCCAAACAGCATGCGCGAATACGCGAGCAGCAGCAGGAGCGCCAGCAGCCAGCCTGCCATGCGCACCATGTAGTAGGACGAGAGGTAGCCTTCGCCCATCGTATTGAAATTGAACGGATACAGCATCACGCCGGGCAGCTGATAGAAAATCAGCGCTGCGGACAGCCCCGCGCCGGACAGGCATAACGGGATTCTGCTCCATTTCTTTCCGGCGAACAGGCTTATCAGTATGAATGCCAGCGTGAATCCCATGATAAAACCGTAGATGTAATGATTCCAGTGGCTGGATATGATTTTGTTGGAATTGCCTTTAACGGCCGCCAGCACCGCCGACGCGACGATGCCTGTGAGAATGCCGGCGCGATGAAAAGCACTTCCGTACCCGCCATAGCGCCGCGTCAGCACCGCGTGCAGCCAGGTGATCAGAGTCACCGCGACAAACAGGTCCTGGGTCACTGTCCATAGATATTTCAGCAAGGTTCATGCCTCCCTGAGAGTGATTGAATGGGGAACGGCAGGTTCTCCGGAGCGCCGCGTCCCGCAGGGCGAGGCCCTGAAAAACCGCGCTCATACGCACAGTATGCTGATACGTCATCCCCCGCGGAGGGCGTATCAGCATACGAATCAACAGGGTGCCGGCGCAATTACCACTCTTTTACGAACTTCCAGCCGGTCCACGTCGCGGTCAGCGGCTCAGCCCAGAATTCGTCAGCCTCGACGCCGGTTTCCTCGTCCACATGCAGCAGGTAGCCGTTCTCCGCCGGGCTCTTGATGGTCAGAGTGACGGAATACTCGCCCTCGGGCAGCGCGATGTTGTTGCCGTAGTGCGGGCCGTCGGACGCCGCCATCGGCATCATGGAGCCTGTCACAACCTCTTTGCCCTCGGTGTCCTTGATGACGTAATCGATGCTCAGGTAGGGCACCCAGCCGTCAACCGGGAAAGAGTAGGGGTTCTCATTGGCGGTCAGATCCACTTCGATATGCAGGTCGGAACCCTCCTTGGGCGCAGCCAGATCGGCGGGAGCCATGTCCACGGGCTGGAAGTAGACCATGCTCATGGTCATGAAGCCGACCTCCTGCTCGCCCTCGACGCCCAGTTCATACTCGTCGAAACCGGCCTCCTCAGCCAGGGCAAACGCGGACACGCTGAGCATCATTACAGCAAGCATCAGAGCAAAAAACTTCTTCATGGTAAATCCTCCTGTAAACTTTGTTGGTTTGTATCTTCAACGCCGCCTGCGCGGGGCAAGCCGCATGAGGATCATCGGGAAGCTATTTCAGGCATTCGGCGCGCACCGCGTCGATCCGTCCCCGGTAGTGGGCGATCAGGAACGTCACCAGCAGGATTACGGACAGAATCAGCTGCGGCACAAGGGTCTCAAGGTAGGGATAAATCCCCAGCACCTGAATCGCGTCGTTCTCCGGAATGCCCGGCACGCGCAGCGCCAGATCAAAAACGTTGCCCTCGGCCAGTTCCTTGATTCCGCTTCCGAGGAAGGATACGCACATGATCGCCATGAGAATCGACGTGGCCGTAAAGAACACCTTAATGGGCAGTTTTATCGAGAGCTTCGTGATGGCCAGGTACACAAACACCAGCAGCACGCAGCCCACGCCGAAGCCGGCCCAGACCATGCCGGGATTGCCCTCGGAGAGCATCGGCTGATAGAACAGCACCACTTCCGCGCCTTCGCGGAACACGGAAAGGAATGCGGTAAACGCCAGCGCGAACGCGCTGCCCTGTTCCACGGACGATTGCACCTTGCCGTCGATGTACCTGCTCCACGACGCAGCTTCCGCCTTCGAGATCATCCAGTTGGAGACGTAGAACAGCACGCATACGGCGATCAGCGCGGTGATGCCCTCGATGACCTCCTGGGCCAGGCCCGCGCCCACGAACGCGCGTTTTGCCCAGGCCAGCACCGCGGCGGCGATGAAGGATGCCGCGATCCCGGCTGCCGCGCCGATGTAGACGTTCCGGAGACTGCCGGCACTGCCCGACTTTGTCAGGTACGCGATGATGGCCGCGATGACCAGAATCGCTTCCAGCCCTTCGCGCACGATGATGCCGAAGGCAGCCAGGAAGGTCAGGAGCCTCGGATCGGATTGCTCCTCCGTGGCGGTCTCTTCTTCGGCAGCTTCGGGCATTTCCGCGGCCTTCTGCGCAGCCTCCTTTTCGTCGATGCGCCTTGCCAGCTTCAGTATGCTGTTCTTGGCCTTGTCTGTGGTCGTGCGGAACTTGTTCTTCTGATACTTCTCTTCCCCGGCGCCCACAAGGCTGTTCAGGCTCGCGAACTGCCTGTCCATGGCAAGCCGGTCTGAAAGCGAAAGATCCGTGTAGATCCTGTGGCTCAGTCCGGATTCCTCATAGACACTGTAATAGGCGGTTTCGAGATTGTCCGCCGCAGATGTAAAATCCTTATCCAGGTACCCCATGTACGCCGTGTCCAGGAGCTCCTTCACCAGCGTCGCCGCCTCGTACCAGCTTTCGTATTTCACGGCGGCATCGGGATCCGCAGAGTATTCCGGATAGGGATCGGAGGAAACCGGTTCGCCCCCCTTGTACCACTTGACCTCGCTTTGCGCGCCGCCCTGCTGGCTCGCCAGCTTGTTGCCGTCCTCGCGGATCATCCCCTTGAGCTTGACCAGCGCGCTCCTTACGGAGACTTTCGTGTCCTGCTCGGTATTGTCCTTTTTCACCGCCGCCTTGCAGTTGGAAAACTGCATTTCAATCGCGTTTTTCCGGTTTCCCGAGATATAACTCATCGTCTGGCGCTCGAAGCCCGTAGTTTCGTACACGCGGAAATAGGCGTTGGACACGTTATGATAGGCGCTGTCCGCGTTCCCCGCCAGGTAATCCTCAAAGGCCGTATCCAGGAACCGGTCAATCTCGTCCGCGGCGTCCGCCCAGCGGGTATCCGCCTCGGCGATCACGCCCAGCGGCTGTGCAAGACAGAGCAATACCGCCAGTCCGGCCAGCGCCAATCGCGCAATTCTCGTCTTCATCGTTCAATAACTTCCTTTCCTGCTCCGGAACCCATTCCGCGGCAAAGCCGCCTCAGTACACGTTACAAGCATTTAATGCGGATTAGTTCTTTCTAATTCCATAATATTTTAGCACACACTAACTCGCGCCGCAATCCTGATATTGACTTTTTTCCATCCTGATATTGACTTTTTTCCATCCTGATATTGACCTTTTTCAGAAACCCCTTGAAATCGAAGTTGCTTTATGCTAACATATATTAGAAATAATTAACCTCGGTTCCGGGAGGGATTCGATGCGCTTGCAGAAGCACCGGGATTCCAGCGACGCCCTCGTGCAGGCGGCGAAGGAATACATTGAAGCGCACTGTCTGGAGAAGTTTTCCCTGAAGAAGATTTCCGGGGATCTGTTTGTCAACGGCAGCTATCTGCTGCGTCTGTTCAAATCCCAGACCGGCCAGACGCTCCTGGAATACCATAACCGCGTCCGCTGCGACAAAGCCAAGGAATTGCTTCTGAATACGCGGCTGTGCATCTCAGAGATCGCTGAGGCGGTCGGGTTCGTTTCCTCGGCCCATTTTTCCCATGTCTTCAAAAAGATCACGGACAGCACTCCGACCTCATACCGGGAAAGCGTCCGGGGCGAGAAGAGCCCTGAAGGAATGAACGCCGGTTAAGTGCCGCACAAACGTGGTGCCGCCTCAACGCTTCTTTCCCTGGTTTGCCACTGCCTCCATCTTTGCGTTGATCACATCCCGGTCGCCGAGGTAATATGAGCGGAGAGTCCTGAAACCGTCGTCGAATTCGTATACCAGCGGAACGCCGGTGGGAATGTTGACGCCGGCGATCCGTTCATCTGAAATGCCGTCAAAGCTTTTGACCAGGGCCCGCAGGCTGTTGCCGTGGGCAACGATGATGACGCGCTTCCCGTCCAGCATGTCCGGTTTGATGACTTCATTGAAATACGGCACCGCCCGGGCAATGGTATCCCTGAGGCTTTCGTGGACAGGGAGCAGATCCTTTTCCACGCCGCGATACATCGCCTGGTTCCCCGGAGCGCGCTCGTCAGCCGGGTCAAGGGCCGGCGGCCTGACGCCGAACGATCGTCTCCAGATTCTCACCTGCTCCTCTCCGTATTTTCCGGCCGTCTCGGCCTTGTTCAGTCCCTGCAGCGCACCGTAATGACGCTCGTTCAGCTTCCAGCTTTTGACGATCGGAAGCCATGCGCGGTCCATCTCATCGAGAATGTGATTCAGTGTGTGAATCGCCCGCTTCAGATACGAGGTATGGCAAACGTCAAAGTCAAATCCCTCAGCCTTGAGCAGCCGTCCGGTTTCCTTCGCCTCCTCGTGTCCTGCGTCGCTCAGATCCACGTCCGTCCACCCTGTGAACAGGTTCATTCTGTTCCATTCGCTTTCGCCGTGACGCACCAAAACCAGCTTCATCATAGGGATCTCTTCCTTCGTTTCATTCGAACTCCGACGAGGGAAACAGGGCGTCAAAACGAGCCCTGTTTCCCTGTTTTCCCGCCGGTCACGCCGCCTGCTGTTCTCCGTCCGCTTCCGCCAGGTTCTCCTCGCAGAACAGGGTGATCACGCTGCTGATCATTTCCTCATCCGCGTCCTCCGGGAAGCCTGCCGCAAGCCAGTATGCGTACGGCCCCTCGTTGTACTGCGCCAGCGCGTCCGCATCGCTGCCGTAGCGGAACTCCAGGTGGTAAGTGGTCGCGGGAGTATCGGGCATCATGTAGAAATACCTGAACTCACCCGCATCCTCATCGGCGGTCTCATAGAGGTAACCCTCCATCATGCCCGCCAGGGACAGCGGCCCGACATAGGCGTACTCGTGGCTGAACACTTCCTCTCCCTCGAAAGTGCCGGTGATGACCGCGCCGTCGAAGGTGATTCGGTCCACCCCATTGATGAAAAGGCAGTCGAACTGTGCGCCGTTCGACCCGTCGCCGAAGGCGTCAATGGCTTCCTGCCCGTAGATCGTGCCGCTGCACGCAGATTTGAGCGCCTCGGCGACATCCGGAGCCGCTTCCTCTCCAACCGCTTCAATACACGGATCGAGCCAGATCTGATCGTATTCCGGTGCGGTAATCACCGGGAACAGCGCCACGTAAGTTCCCTTTACGTCTTCAAGCAGCTGTGCCGCGGCGGCTGCGCCGTCCGCTTCGGCACCGTCGTTGTCCGCCACGCAATCCACCAGCTCATACCGGGTCGGCTGATCGAACGGCGCGCCGTTTGCCGCCGCGACCTCTTCGTTGTAGAAGCCGGAGCCGACGATGTCTCCGACGCCCTCGGCGTTCTCTCCTGCGTTCACTGTCACGTTCCTCGCGGCGCAGTTCGTGAATACGGTCACCGGCATTCCGTATTGTTCGTCTGCGTAGCCGCCCGCGTAGCCGGTGATGCCGCCGATCCAGAAGCAGCTGTCGCCGGCGGTGATGGTCACATTCTCCGCGGTGCAGTCGGTGAACTGCTCTGCCGCAAAGCCGCAGCCGGACACGCCGCCCAGGCCGTAGCAGCCGCTGCCCGCTGTGACGGTGCCGGTGGCATTGCAGCCCACGACGCTGGTCATCTCCAGACCGCCGCCGATAATGCCCGCGTTTGCGGTGCCGTCCGGCAGCACGATGTCCGCCTGAGCGAAGCAGTTTTCAATCATCGAACCCATGCCCGCGCCGACGATTCCGCCGTACATGCCCTCGGCGCTCATTTCGCCTGCGTGGGCGGTGACCTTGCCGTTCACCAGGGTGACGCCGGTAACGGTGGAGCAGTAGGCATAGCCCACTACGTCAGAGCCCATCAGCTGGGCGTCGACGGCGGCGTTCTCCACGGTGAAGTTGCCCACCCGGGCATTAGCAATGCAGCCGAACAGGCCCTGCGCCCATGCTTCGGGCCGGTTGATCGCCAGATTGGAGATGGTGTGGCCCTGACCGTCAAACGTACCGGTGAAAGCCGTTTCGCCCGACGGGATCTCCTGCTCCTCCTCGCTTTCGCCGGAGGGAGCGTAAGCGCCGATGGGCGTCCACTCCGCGCCTGCGAGATCGATGTCGGCTGTCAATACATAATTGCCGGACAGGTTTCCGTTGATCGCCGCGAGTTCCTCCGCCGTGGCGATTTCAATCACATCGGCTGAAGCGGAAGATTCCGCCAGCGCCATAGCGCCTGTCATCATCACAACAACCAGCAGCATACATGTCAGCTTCTTCATGGGGATCCCTCCTTGATTGAAATTTGGTTAACCGAGCGCTCGTGCCAGTGATTCCAGTGCCGCAATCGCTTCGCCGTCCGGCGCTTCATTGCAGATTACGCTGTCACAGGCCAATTCCGCTCCGTTGGCCCGGGCATCCGCTTCCCAGTCACGCATCCACTGGCCGTCGCCCCAGCCGTAAGAGCCGAACAGCGCGATCTTCTTCCCCGCCAGGTTTCCCTTCACCTCGTCCCACATGGGCTGGAAGACCGTCTCCTCCAGTACCTCGTCGCCCATCGCGGGGCACCCAAACGCGATGGCGTCATAATTTGCGGCCTTTGCGGCATTGAAATCTCCGCACTCGATCCTGTCCGCCCCCAGAGCGTTCACGATCACATCCGCCATAGCCTCCGTGTTTCCGGAACCGCTGTAGAATACTACCGCCGCTTTGCTCATATGGATATCCCTCCCTGTCATTTATGCCGTTCTGGCCGCCACCGTCAAACGGCTCAGCGGGCAGCCCGACGCAAACAGTCTCCGGTAGACTGCTTTGCACTTTTCGTAGCGTTCAAACGCCTTGAGAGCTTCACATTCATTGGAATACACTTTCCAGCAGCCGCAGGACAGGCAATTCCTGCCGCCGTTTTCAATAAACCCCAGCACGTCCTCCAGCGGATAGCCCAGGAAAATGCCGATTTCGTGGGGAAAGAGATCCGCCGCGTTCAGCCGTGCGCGCAGCGCTTCAAGTGCGCCCTGGGCGTCGAAACGCCCGTAGCCGTAGTTTTTCAGCAGGCGCTGCACTTCCCTGTCCCGAAGCGTCTTTTCCAGTTCCGCCGCCCGGTAGACGTAAATCAACGCCTTTCCCTGATTCGCCTTCAGGATCGAAAGCGTCACGCCTTTGCCGCGCAGCTGATCCCTCAGCGACGCGTATTCCGAAAAAAATCCTTCTTCGATCCGGAAATTGAAAAGACTCCCCAGCTTCAGCCGCGCCAGCGTCGGCGAAGCATGGTCGATGATCGCGCGTTCCAGCATGGTAAGCCCTCCAACAATTAGTCTTCGCTAACTCACGAGTTATATTACACTAACTCTCCGGGGATGTCAATGACTTTTCGGGAATTTCACAGTTCGGTCAGAAGGTTATCGGCCTGTGGCAGCGCTGCGGATTCCTGAACTTCCGGCGCGAAGCAGGCGCGTGAGGCGCCGGAAGCGCTGCAGGAAGAGGTGCAGAGGATATTCGCGGATCCCGGTATGACGAAGGCCGAGGCGAAATGCGCAGCGTTCGCGTCCAACCCCGGCATGATCGCGGCGACTGTGAAACCCATCGCTGCACAGACCGTCACCGTTTGCCTCGACGCCGAGGGGCACGAAGTGCTGAACCTGCCGCCCGGCGAGACCATACCCGTCTCCCTCTTACGCGAAGCTCAAGAAGGCGGTGAACCTCCCGACCGGCAAAAATGCGACAAAGGATCATCGGCTGATTTCAGATTGCAGGAGGAAAAAACCATGAAGAAGATCATCGCTGTCGCACTCGCCATCGCAACCCTGACATTTGCCGCCGCCGCTTTCGCCGCCGGGAACATCACCCTGGAAGACGCGAAGCAGATCGCGCTGGACCGCGCGGGCGCGGCCGCCGAAGACGCCGTCTTTACGAAAGCACATCCGGACAACGACGACGGCCGTCAGGTCTACGACATCGAATTCTATGTCGGAACCACCGAATATGAGATGGACGTGGACGCCGCGACCGGCGAAGTGACCGAGTTCGAAACCGAAGAGCACGCCCTCCCCGCGTCCGACGGGCAGATCACCGAGGAAGCGGCAAAGGGGATCGCGCTGGCGCACGCCGGCTTCAAAGCGGAGGACGTGAAGTTCACGAAGGCGAAGCTGGACCGTGACGACGGCCGCGCTGTGTACGAGGTCGAGTTCACCGAAAACGGCATGGAGCACGAATACGA
>JAFWEY010000022.1 GCA_017512675.1 Clostridia bacterium
ACTTCAGGTAATCGGGAATCTCCAGGCCCATCTCCTCGTAGTATTTGCGGGCGCCCGGATGCAGGTCGCTGGGGATGCCGGAGAGCGCGCTGTCAAGGCTCATGTAGTTCGCCTTCGCGTTGATCTCCTGAATGTCGCCCAGGTTCTCGTAGATCGCCTTCGTCAGCGCGTAGATCTCGTCCTCGCTGAACGTGTCCGGGCACACCAGCATGCACTTCACCGCGACGGAAGTCACCGGATGGCCCAGGCTGTATTCGTCCGTCTCGGTGGTGAACGCCGAATAGAACGGATAGCGCTCCAGCAGGATCGCCAGGTGCTCTTCGTCGATCGTCAGCACTTCGATGTTGCCGTTCAGGCTCAGCTCCTGCACGTTGCCGTTCGGATAGCCAGAGCACAGGAACATGCCGTCAAAGATTCCGTCCTGCACGCCGTTCTTCGCCGTCGCCTGATCCGCGAACGTCTCGTTGATGTCGTCGTAGGTCATGCCGTAGGCGCCCAGAATCTGCCGCGCCGCGACTTCGTAGCCGGAACCCACCGCGCCGACGCAGATGCTCTTGCCCGCCATGTCCGCGACGCTTTCGATGCCGGAATCCTTGCGCACCACGATCTGCACCATCTCCGGATAGCACGCCGTGACCGCCTGGAAGTTCGTGATCGGGCTTCCGTCGAACAGCTCGATGCCCTCGTGGGCATAGCTGAACACGTCGGACTGGATCATCGCGAATTCGTTTTCGCCGGAGCCCAGCAGACGTGCGTTCTCGGTGGAACCGCCGGTCGCGTTGACTGTGATGTTCGCGCCGGTCGCCTTGTTGACCACCGTGCACATCGAGTTGCCGAAATTGTAGTAGTTGCCCGTCGCGGAGCCGGTGCCCATCAGATAAGCGCCCTGGAACGCCGCTTCGCCGAGTGCCGCGCAGGATGCGCAAAGGACTGCTGCCAGTGCGATTGCAAGAATCCTCTTCATTTCGCTTCCATCCTCTCATCAATGTGTTTTGCCCTGAAAAAACATCGTGCAAAACCTTTTCTATTATATCGTAGAACCCGTCAATCCGTCAATAGGATTTTTCTGTCACGCCGCCATTGGAACCGGCGGTTTCCTTCCCGTTCCGGAATCGGAACGGAGCGCATTTGCGCGCCGTATACGGGGCGTTCAGGCGGGCAAGGCCAATGCGACGAGAGCATTCTCCGCCGGCCTCATGGTGCGGAAGGCAGGATTCCGGAAAGCGGTGCTTGCGCGTTTTTTACTGACGTGCTATACTGAACGCGCTATGAAAGAGAAAGCATTCAGGACATCCTGCGGAATCATCCGTTACTGGGTCAGCACGGAAAGCGAAGCCACAGCCCCTCAGCTGGTATTCCTGCCGAGGCTGACGGCCGATCATCGCCTGTTCGGGAAGCAGCTGGCGCATTTCGAGGGGAGATATCCGGTGCTGGTGTGGGACGCGCCGGGGCACGGCGCGTCCCGGCCGTTTGAACTGACGTTTGCGCCGCAGGACAAAGCCGACTGGCTGGAGGAAATCCTGCGGCGGGAAGGATTTGCGTCCCCGGTCATCGTCGGCCAGTCGATGGGCGGATACGTCGGCCAGATGTATGCCCAGCGGTTCCCGCACAGGATCCTGGGCTTTGTTTCCATCGATTCCGCGCCGCTCGCCCGGTCCTACATGACCGCCGCCGAAATCTGGCTTCTGAAGAGAATGGAGCCGGTATACCGCTTCTATCCGTGGAAACTGCTCGTCCGGACCGGAACGAACGGCGTCGCCGTTTCTCCGGACGGAAGAAGGCTGATGCGCGATATGATGGCGACGTACGACGGGGATCATGCGTATTACGCAAAACTCGCGGGCCACGGATACCGGATGCTGGCTGGAGCTGTCGAGGCCGGGCTGCCCTACGAAATCCCGTGCCCTGCGCTGCTGATCTGCGGGGAAAAGGACCGCGCCGGTTCCTGTATCCGCTACAACAAAGCGTGGCACAGGAAAACCGGTATCCCGATCGCCTGGATTCCCGGGGCGGGGCACAATTCCAATACCGACGATCCGGATACCGTCAATCGCCTGATCGGCGATTTCGTGCGGACGTGCGCGGCAGAGCGCGCCGGGAACGCATGAGGCGGCAGATCGCGGAACCGAATGGAACGGCCGGCCCCGCAGGCGCCGGCTGACGGCAGGGGAAACTGCGCGGCGCTGTTCCGGAATCTGCGGCTTGCGCGCTGCGGAATTCTCCTGCGCGGGAGACGGAGAATAACCCGGAGACCCCCGACAATTTGATGCTTCGGCGGCTTGCCTGCAGGCGGGAAAGCTATTTTATCAGCAGGGCAAACCGCGCGCGAGGGAACCGGTTTCCGTTTTTCCCCGCCCCATGCGGGAATATTCCGAAACACCCGGCGGGGACGACAGGACATGGAAGCCGGAATTTGGAGGGCATGCCGGATGAACGCTGAAAAGGCCGGAACGGAAGATATTGAAGCCCTTGTCAACATGCGCCTCAGCTATTTGACCGAGGACAGCGGCGGCCTCGGCGCGCAGGATCTCGCAGCCATCAAAAGGGAACTGCCCGGCTATTTTCAGTCGCATCTGGACAGGGATCTGTTCGCCTATGTGATCCGGGACGGGCAAGCCATCGTTTCGTGCGCATTTCTTCTGATCGTCGAAAAACCGATGAGCCCGGCGTTCATCAACGGAAGAACGGGAATCGTTCTGAATGTATATACTCGCCCGGCCTTCAGAAGGAGAGGATGCGCAGGAAGCCTCATGGAAGCATTGCTCTCTGCGGCAAAGAAAATGGACATCTCCGTGATAGAGCTGAAAGCCACAAAGGATGGATATCCAGTGTACCGCGCAGCAGGATTCACGGATGATGATTCCGGGTATCGCGTCATGAAGAGGAAAAACCGGTAGGCCAAATCCCGGTTTGCCGGGATGCGCATTTAACGATTCCCTGTACGATTCAATTGTTCCTGCACCTTTCATAATCTGACAGTTTTATGATCTGTTCGTCTGCCCGGCTTGAATCCCGCAGCTTCCCGTAAAGAGCCAGGCATCCTGCGCAGGGGACGGATACGGAAAACAGCCGGGGACCTGCCGCGGCACGCGGCCGGTCCCCGGCTGTCGCTGTACGTTTTCCGAAACGCTATTGGATATGGCACCTCGAAAGGACAAGATACTGTCCGTATTTCACGGTCACCCAGGCGCTGTTTTTGAACAGGTCGTTGTCCGCGATATCTGTCTGCCTGCTGCTGTCGTAAATGCAGTAGTAACCGGGTTGATCGGATGAGGCGAGGAGCTTGTATTCGCCGGGCATGATATCATACCCTACCTTCAGCATCGTTCCGTCGAGCTCTGTCTTGATGGAATACGCCGAGTAGAAATCGCCGGCGTCGACCGCGATGCATCGGGAAAGCTCCAGGTATTCGCCGTTGTAAACGGTGACGATCGAATTCACTTCGAACAGCCCGTTTGCAACGATATCCCGTCCGTTCGCGTCCGAACTGATCGAGAAATACCCGGAATAGTCCGATGTGTTCAGCAGAACATATTCCCCGGCGATGAAATCCGCACCGACCTTGTATTGGCCCTCCGGATACGTCGTCATGTTCTGAAACGGGCTGTCGCCTGCGAACGCGCGTCCTGACGCCGAAAGCGCGAGAACGATCAGCAATGCGACGGTGATCAGCTTTCTCAAAGGATTCATCCTTTCTTTTCAGCGTTCCGCTTCGATGATTGCGTGGATGAGCTTCGGCGGGTCGGCGGCGGTGTCGCTGAACGAGAACGCGCCGTCCAGCAGAGCCCTGGCGCCGGCGACGTCGGAGGCGGGAGAGGTGTGCAGCACGCACAGCTCCTGCCCCGCTTCGACGTAATCCCCGATTCGCGCGCGCATGATCAGGCCCACCGACGGGTCGATGGCATCTTCCTTATGGATGCGCCCCGCGCCGAGCAGGCGGGCGGCATTTCCGATGTCGCCGGTGCGCATCCCGCACAGGTAGCCGCTGCGCGCCGCGCGGACACTTTCGCGGCCGGGAGCCTGCGGCAGGAGCGAGAGATCGTCCACCACGCGGGGATCGCCGGACTGGGCGGCGATCATCGCCCGAAGCTTTTCGAGCCCCTGACCGGAGGCCAGCGCGCTTTCCAGCCTGTTTTTGCCGTCTTCGGCGTCGGATGCAATGCCGGCGGACAGCAGCATCTGCGCGCCGAGTTCCATCGAAACGTCCCGCAGCGGCCCGGTCACTTCACCCCGAAGAACCCGGACGGCTTCTTCGAACTCCAGCGCGTTTCCGATGTAGTTTCCCAGCGGCTGATCCATATCGGTAACCAGGGCGCTGAAGCGGCGGCCGGTTTTGCAGCCGATTTCCACCATGGTCCTGGCCAGCTCGATGGAGCCTTCGAGGGTCGGAATGATCGCGCCGGAGCCGGTTTTGACGTCCAGCACCACCGCGTCGCAGCCGGCGGCGATCTTTTTGGACAGGATCGATGACACGATCAGCGGCAGGCTGTCCACGGTCGCGGTCACATCGCGCAGCGCATAGAGCACCTTGTCAGCCGGCGCCAGATCGGCGGTCTGGCCGATGACCGCAACGGAGATATCGTTGACCTGTCGAATAAAAGCCTCTCTGGTGAGCGAAACGGAAAACCCGGGAATTGATTCCAGCTTGTCCAGCGTGCCGCCGGTATGGCCGAGCCCGCGTCCGCTCATCTTGGCGACCTTCGCCCCGCAGGCGGCCACCAGAGGCGCCAGGATCAGCGTGGTGGTGTCGCCGACACCGCCGGTCGAATGCTTGTCCACTTTGACTCCGGTGATCTGCGACAGATCGAGCAGGTCCCCGGACGCGGCCATGGCCATGGTCAGGTCCACGGTTTCGCGGCTCGTCATGCCGGCCAGGCGGATCGCCATCAGCAGCGCAGCGATTTGATAATCGGGCCACGAATTCCGGGTGACGCCTGTCACGAACGACTGAATTTCATCGCGGGTCAGTTCCAGCCCGTCCCGCTTCCTGGCGATAATCTTCACTGGATCCATAAAGCGCCTCCTCGACGGCTTCCCGCCAGATTCTGAATTTTTGTGCGAATGGCATCGTATTGGCCGGACTGGTGGAGGGCAAAAGCCGAAGCGCCAGCCCGCTTCCGGAACCGGCCAGTTCCGGATAGAAGCGCAGACACAGAGCCTGTGCTGTTTTCCCGTTGAACAGCACGGCGCGGATTCCGGGACAGCGCGCCAGCAGCCCGGGAATGTCGTTCGGCTGTGCGCCGCGGATGGCGGAGTCCAGCGAGCCTTCCCGCTCGCAGGCAGCCGCGCTGTCCCACAGCGCGATCCGGTGACGGGTCAGCAGCGAAATCTTCTGCGGCCTTCCGTCCGGCACGGCTTCTTTGAAAACCCCAGCAATCAGCGGCCAGAACGCGTTGCGCGGGTGCGCGTAGTAAAACCCGTCCGCAAGCGACCGGACGCTGGGCATGCTGCCGAGAATCAGGCAGCCGGCGTTTTCCTGGAATACAGGAGGAAAGGATTGGATCATGTTCGGCCTCCCGAATCATTTTACCAAATCGGGTTGCGTCCGTCAAGCATTTGTGAACCACTTGCCAAATCCGTCCTGCTGGTATAAAATGCTGAAGGGTGTACACCGGAGAAGAAAACGGAGGCGATCAGACGATGTGGAGCGTGCGGGAGCAGTACGAACTTCAGGGGACCATTCTGAAAGAGCGGCTGGAAAAACTGATGCCGCGGCTGATGCGGGAATGTGGCGTGGAAATGTGGCTGGTTCTTTCCAGGGAGTACGACGAGGATCCGCTGTTTAAAACCATGGTGCCGCCGCTGGTCAAAAACGCCGGACGAACCACCTGCCTGGCCTTTGTGCTGGACCGGGACGGGAGCTTCGAGGCGCTGAACGTTTCGCGGCCAAACGACCGGTTCGAAGGATACTACAAGCAGGCGATGCAGCGGGGAGACGACATTTTCCAGGCGATCAACCACCTGATTGCCCGCAGGAAACCCGGCCGTGTGCACGTGGATGTGTCCAACGAATGCCCGATGGCGGACGGCCTGAGCAAAACCCTGTACGATCAGCTGCGCGTCGCGACCAACGGGGGCGTGCAGTTTGTCAGCGCCGAAGAGATCGCGATCCGCTGGATCGAGACGCGCACGCGCAGAGAGATGGAGCTGTATCCCGGCATCTATAAGCTGATGATGGACATCGTCGATGACGCGTTTTCAGCGAAGGTGATCCGTCCGGGCGTGACGGGCACGCGGGACGTCGAATGGTACATCATGCAGCGGGTGAACGAGCTCGGCCTTCCGTTCTGGTTTTCGCCGGATGTGGACCTGCAGCGGCAGGGAGAAGCCGACCCGCGCATTTCCGGCGCCGTGATCCGCCCGGGCGACATCGTCCACTGCGATGTGGGGCTTGCCTGTCTAGGCCTCCACACCGATACCCAGCGCAATCTCTACATCGGCCGCGAAGGAGAAACGGAGATCCCGGCAGGAATTCAGGCCGCGTATCGCACCGGGTGCCGTTTTCAGGATATCGTGCGCGGCTGTTTTGAGGCCGGGAAAACCGGCAACGAAATCCTCGCGCGGGCACTGTCACAGGCGGAGAAAGAAGGCATCGAAGCGATGTGTTACTGCCATCCGATCGGCCTGTTCGGGCACAGTGCGGGGCCGTGTGTCGGCCTGTTCGACAATCAGAAATTCGTCCCCGGTCACGGCGAGTGCTTGATGCACGAGGATACCTGCTACGCGCTGGAGCTGAACATATCGCAGAGCGTGCCGGAATGGGGCGGGCAGAAGGCGTGCATGATGATGGAGGAGACGATCGCCTTTACGGGAGGAAAAACCCGTTTTATGGACGACAAGCGGGAGATTCTCAGGTTCCTGCCGGCGCAGTGATGCGCGCGCAGGCAGCGCGTTCCGGAACGCGCTGACGCCGATTCCGCTCCGCACGTTCGCCTTCGGATCCCGCATGGGGAAACGCCGGGCCGCTGTCCGTACGGGTATGGCCGCGAGCCTGTCTCCGGGCGGAGAAGGGAAAGCCGAATGAAACGGGAGGCTGTCCTTACAGGACAGCCTCCCGGAATGACGGAATTCAGATTTCGATGCCTTCCGGCCAGCGCGCCTTTAATTCGTCCAGAATCGCGACGGCGCTCTTCCAGCTGATCCCGAAACGGGTCACGCCGAGCCGGATCATTTCCACGACGGTGTCCAGCGTGCGGATCCCGCCGGCCGCCTTGATTTTGCAGCCGCTGCCCACGGCCTCGTGAATCGCGCGCACGTGCTCCACGGTGGTGGGGTTGGGCTGGGTGCCGGTGCCGGTTTTGATGTAGTCGACGCCGGCATCCATCAGGCACTTTGAAACCTTTCGGATTTCTTCGTCCGTCAGCAGCGTCACCTCGATGATGGCTTTCACGGGCCGGCCTTCGGCCGCCCGGATGATTTGCCGCGCCTCCTCGGCGATGAAGTCGTAGTCGCCCGATTTCAGCATGTTGAGGTTGATTACATAGTCGATTTCTCCGGCGCCGACGCTGACGTGCCAGCGCGTGGCTTCCACTTTGACCGAGAGCGGATCCGATCCCGTGGGAAAGCTCACCGCGCCGCCGGCCAGCGTTGAAGAGCCTGCCAGCTCCTTCGCCATCAGTCCGCTGAAGCACGGCATGACGTAAGCGGTCGCATAACCGCCTTCGCGGGCCATGCGGGCGAAAGCGCGGATGTCGTCCGCCGTATCCGTGTTGTGCAAAAGCGTAAACTCGATCATGCCGCGAAGGGCCTTTTCGTTCAGAAGCATTTCCCGACACCTCCTCGAAAGAAATCATCCGTGCGGCCTGCATCGCGTTCCCGGCCGGCTACCGCATGCCGGCCATCGTCGTATACACGCCCAGCAGGGATTCATAGGTCTGGTTAAACACCGGAAGGTATTTTTCATAAACCGCCGCGTTTGCGGGATCCGGGTCCACGGTGTCGGTCACTTGCCAGAAGCTGTTGACCGCGTCGAAGGAATCAAAGACGCCGATTCCGACGCCGCCGATTACCGCCGCGCCGATGGAACCGGCCTCTTCGGTGTAATTCAGCTTCAGGATCCGGTGATTCCAGATGTCCGCGAAGATCTGGCGCTCGACCGCGCCTTTGGCCATGCCGCCTACCAGCGCGATGCTCTCCGGGTCAAGGCCGCTGCCGGTGAACTCATCCAGAACGATTCGCAGGTTGTAGCCGATCCCTTCGACGACGCTGCGCAGCACGTCGCAGCGGCTGTTCACCATTTTCAGGCCGACGAAGCAGCCGGTGGCCTCGGAGTTCCAGCGCGGCGCGCGTTCGCCGAGCAGGTAAGGCAGGAACAGAATGCCGTTCGACCCGGCGGGCGATTTGGCGATTTCCTCGTTGATCAGGTCGTAGGCGCTGACGCCGCGGGCGGCGGCTTCCGCCGTTTCCTGTGTGCAGATCTGGTTTTTCAGCCAGCTGAAGGAGGCGCCGGCGGCCTGCATCGTGCCGATGGGATTGATCAGGCCGGGAACCGCGCTCGCCCAATTGACGATCAGCCGCCTGTCGGTGACCAGCGGCTTTTTCGAAGTGGAGCCGATCCACGCGGAGGTTCCCATGCAGCCGTAGGTGATCCCCTCGCGCACGGAGCCGGCGCCCACCGAGGCGGTGGCTCCGTCGCCTGCGCCGAGCACGACTTTGGTCTGCGTCGTGAGCCCGCAGGCAGCGGCGGCTTCCGGCAGCAGGGTTCCGGCTACGGTGATGGAGGGCACCAGCTTCGGCAGCCTGCCGATGTCCACGCCCGCGCAATCCAACAGCTTCTTCGACCATTCGAAGGTGTTGATATCGAAAGCGTTGGTGCCGGAGGCATCGGAAAAATCGGACATGACGCGGCCGGTGAGCCGGTACACCATGTAATCCTTCGGGTGAATGAAGCAAGCGGTGCGGGCATAGACCTCAGGCTCGTTGTCCTTGACCCACATGATCTTTTCCAGCGTATACGCGGCGCTGGCGCGGTGGCCGGTGATGGCATAGAATTCCTTTTCCGGAACCTGCGAAAGCAGCCGCGCCATCTGCCTGGTGGCGCGCATGTCGGACCAGAGGATATGCGGGCGCAGCGGCTTGCCGTGATCGTCGATCGCGAGACAGCCCATCATATGCACGGAAAAGCTGATCGCCAGAACGTCCTCCGGGGGGACCAGCCTGGCCATGGAGGCGGTGGTTTCGCACACCGCTTCCCACCAGTCTTCGGGATTTTGCTCCGCCCAGTTGTCGTTGAAGTAGTGCGTGTCGTAGGATCTGACTGCGCTGGAAATCATCCTGCCGTCCGTCGAAAACAGGGTCGCTTTGTTGGCGGTGGTGCCCAGATCGTGGGCGATGATGTATTTTTCCATGTTGCTTGTTCCCTTCAGGAAGATGTTCTGTATCAAACGGCGGCCCGGCATGGATTTGCGCTCCATGGCCGGGCCGCCGCAAACGGATCAGTACGCGCAGCCGGCGGTGATCACGATGTTGGTATAAGGCGTGAATTCGCCCGTCAGAATGATCGCCTTGGCGTCCGCGCTCATTTTCTTGAGCTCCGCGTGGGGAACGTAGCTCACGGGCGCGCCTTCCGGCAGCAGCTTCAGCGCCTTCGCGTGGAATTCCGGCGAATACTCGTGGCATTCCTCGGCAAAGGTCGCGGACTCGATCACAAGAACCTTCGCGATTTCCTCCAGCACTTCAAGATATCCGGGACTGCCCTGCTTCCAGCCCAGGTCGATGCGCTCGACGCCCTTTGGAATCGGAAGGCCGGCGTCCCCGATCACTAGCAGATCCTTGTGCCGGATCTCGCCAAGAACTCTCAGAAGCTGCGGATGGAAAATACCTGTTTTCAGCATGGGGATCCCTCCTGTCTTATTCGTGGTCCTTCAGGAACCCGTCGATTTCCGCGCGGGTCGGCATCGCGGGCGTCGTTCCCATCTTTGTAACGGACAATGCGGCTGTGGCGGCGGCGAACCGGCAGGCCTCGAAGATATCCTTGCCTTCAGCCAGCGCGGTGACGAATCCGCCGCTGTACGCGTCGCCGGCGCCGGTCGTATCGACGGCTTTGACGCTGAACGCGGGCGTCATTTCCCTGCGGTCTCCGTCCGCTACGAACGCGCCCATGCCGCCCATCGTGATGACGACGCTTTTGACGCCCTTTGACAGGAACCATTCGGCGGCCTGCCGCGCGCTTTCCGCATCGGTCACCTTGATGCCGGACAGAATGCCGGCTTCTACTTCGTTGGGAGTAACGATGGAAACCTTCGCCAGCAGGTCGTCAGCCACCGGCTGCACCGGCGCCGTGTTCAGAATGATCGTCTTGCCCATGCCGCTGGCCATTTCGATCACACGGCGAATGGCGCTCATGTTGGTTTCCAGCTGGGTCAGAAGGATATCCGCGCCTTCGATCAGGTCCTTCAGCGCGTCCACTTCGGCGTCCTCGATGTGATCGCAGGAAGAGGGGATGACCATGATCGCGTTCTGGCCGGTTGTCTCGTCCACTTCGATCAGCGCGACGCCGGTGGGGTAGTCCTCCGTGGTGATGATTCGGGAGGTGTCCATGCCCAGATCCCGCATCGTGTCCAGTGCCACGTTTGCGAAGGTGTCTTTGCCCAGCTTGGTCACCATGGTCACATCGCCGCCCGCCTTATGGGCGGCAACACCCTGGTTGAAGCCCTTGCCGCCGGGGCCCATTTTGAAGAAGCCGCTCTTTACGGTTTCGCCAGGGACAGGCAGATGCGGACCGCGGCCCATCAGGTCGACCACGAAGCTGCCAAACACCACTATCTTCTTCATAGCCAAATCAACCTCGCATTTCAGAATGTCAAATCGTGAAATCTGTTTTGTCGTCTCCGCCGTAGGGCACGCCTACCTGAAGGATCATCGTGGAATAGCTCGTCCGCTCGCCGGTTCGAATGCAGGCGCGAAGCTCAGGGGCGCGGGATTTCGCTTTCAGCTGTTCATGAGGAATCATTTCCAGCGGAATGCTTTCGCGCTCCAGGTAGGATTTGACCTTCGCGAAGTAATTGGGGCTGACGCGCTGAATCTCTTCGGCGATGTAGATTTTCTCCAGCTTCAGCTGGTCCGCGATGGCCTTCAGGATCGTCAGCTGACGCGGCAGATCGTTGAGGATCGCCAGATCCACCCGCTCTTTCTCAAGCGGCAGCGGCATGGCGGCGTCTGAGAGCATCAGAAGATCCATGTGTCCCGATTCGCCCAGCACGCGCAGAAGCTGCGGGTTCAGAATTCCGCTTTTCAGCATTTCGTTCCCTCCCTGATGCGGCGCGGCAGGGCGCTGCCCTCCCGCGCCGCCTGTGCGTTTGCCTTAATGCTTCTTGAAGCGGTCGATCAGCACCGCGACGATGATCAGCGCGCCGATGACCAGCTTGGTCACATTGGTATCGAAGCCCAGCAGCGTGCCCGCGTTCTTGATCGTCGCGATCAGGAGCGAACCGACCACGGTGCCGCCGATGTATCCTTCACCGCCGGCCATCGAAGCGCCGCCGATGACGGCCGCCGCGATCGCGTCCTCCTCGTAGCCGTCGCCCAGGGTCGGGATGCCGGAACGCAGACGGGACGCGGACAGCAGACCGCCGATGGCGCAGAATACCGCAGAAACGATGAATGCGCCGTAAATCGTCTTCCGCACGGAGATGCCCGACAGCCGGGCTGCATTGACGTTGGAGCCGCACGCAAATACATTGCGGCCGAAGGTGGTGTAGCGGAAGATAAAG
Source organism: Clostridia bacterium (assembly GCA_017512675.1). GTDB lineage: Bacteria > Bacillota > Clostridia > Christensenellales > Aristaeellaceae > RGIG5678. Next base: position 11,712 of record JAFWEY010000022.1, read on the forward strand.
AACGAAATCACGATCAGAATGACCCACACCAGCACCATGACAGGGATGCCCAGCGTCGTTTCATTGCCGTACGCGTCGACGCCCGGAACGCCGATGGTCAGCGTCGCGAAGTTGTTGAAGGAAGCGTTATGAATCGAGATGTTCTTGCCGCCGGAGATCAAAAGGATCGTCGCGCGCACGATGGTTTTCATGCCCAGCGTGGCGATGAACGGCGGCAGCTTGCCGTCGTGGATCAGCACGCCGTTGATCGCGCCGATGCAGCCGCAGGCGATGATCGCAAAGATGATCGCGGGGGGCACGGCCCATCCGGCTTCTTCGATCAGCAGAGTAAACAGCATGCTCGCCAGGCCGAGGTTGGTGCCGACGGAAAGATCGATGCCGCCGGTCACGATGACGAAGGTCATCGCGAGCGCCACGATGCCGTAAACGGCGGTCGCCCTGGCCAGATTATACAGGTTATCGTAGGTCAGAAAGTTCTTGCTCGCAAATGTCATGAATACGAACAGCGCCAGCAAAACCAGAAAGACCACGAAATACCCCTTCATGAACTGTCGTTTGCTGCGCACCTTGACCGTCTTTTCCATTATGCACCCTCCTGTTCCGCTGCCTTGATGCCGGATGCAAGGCCCAGCACCATTTCCTCGTTCAGCTTGCCTTCGGAGTTATAGAATTCGCTCCGCTCGATGAGACCGGTCTGTTTGCCCTCGTACATAACCATCAGGCGGTCGGACAAGCCCATGACCTCGGGCAGGTATGAGGAAATCAGCACGATGGCCTTGCCTTGCTTGAGCAGATCCTCAATCAGCTTGTAGATCTCGACTTTTGCACCGACGTCGACGCCGACGGTGGGTTCATCGAAGATAAAGATGTCGCTCTGGCAGCACATCCAGCGGGCGATGACCACCTTCTGCTGGTTGCCGCCGGACAGATGCTCGCACTGATAGTCGATGGTCGGCGTCTTGATGCGGATCCTTTCGACGTAATCGATCGCGCGCTGCGCCTCTTTCTTCAGGTTGATCAGACCGTGCTTGCTGATGAGCGGATAGGAGGAAAGATTGACGTTCCGCTCCACCGAAAGCACCGCGCACATGCCTTCCTTGCGGCGGTCCTCCGTCAGGAAGGCGATGGAGTTGTTGATGCCGTCGAGCGGCTTTTTGTTGTGGACCGGCTTGCCGGCAATTTTGACTTCGCCGGAGGTATACGGATCCGCCCCGAAAATCGCCCGGCAGATCTCCGTGCGCCCCGCGCCGATCAGGCCGAACATGCCGAAGATTTCCCCGCGGCGCACCTGGAAGCTGATGTCGTGGAAGCGCTCTCCGGTCAGCCCGTTGACCTCCAGCATGACCTCTCCGGGCTGGGTGTGCTCGATGCCGTACATGTCGTCGACCGAGCGCCCGACCATTAGCTGAACCAGCTTCTGTTCGTTGGTGTCCGCGACGTTGAGCGTATCGATGTACAGGCCGTTCTTCAGAATCGTCACGCGGTCGCACAGCTCGAAGATTTCTTCCATGCGGTGCGAAATATAGATAATGCCGAATCCGCGAGCCTTCAGATCGTTGATCAGATGGAACAGGATTTCCACCTCTTCGTTGGTGAGCAGCGCCGTCGGCTCGTCGAATACGAGGACATTTGCCTTCTGATGAATGATTTTTGCGATGGACACCATTTCCTGCTGGCCGATCGTCAGATCGCGGACCGGCGTTCGCGCATCGATCGGAATTCTCAGGTCGTCCAGCGTCGCCTGCGCGTCTTTATAGATACGGTTCCAGTCGACCCTGCCGCCCTTGGTCGGCAGATGGCCCAGGAAAAAGTTTTCTCCGACAGTCAGGTGAGTCGCCATGGTGATATCCTGATAAACCGCGCCCATGCCGTGGGCGATGGCTTCCGCAGGCGTGTGATAATTGGCTTCCTTCCCGTTCACGAACAGCTTGCCCGAGGAAGGGGTGTACACGCCCATCAGCACCTTGATCAGCGTGGATTTTCCTGCGCCGTTCTCTCCGACCAGCGCGTGTACCTCTCCTTCGAGCACGTTAAACGAAACCTGATCCAATGCCTTGACGCCCGGGAATTCGATCGATATGTTCTCCATACGAGCCAATTCCTTCTTTTCGGATTGCATCAGCTCCGCTCCTTTCTGTTGATTTGACCGAAAAGGGCAGATCACCCAGTACCGCTGTCGCTCCCAGGAGTCTGCCCTTCCCGAACTGACTCAGTCAGTCAGTATTGTTTCCCGATGTCTGCGCCGAAAAATCAATATTTCTTCAGCGTGAAGGGATCGATGACGCCGACCATGGCTTCGTCGTTCACGTTCTCGGTGGTGACGATGGTCGCGCCGGTGTCGATGAACTTCTCATAGTCTTCGGCTTTGGTGTTGCCCTTGACCAGGTCATAGATGGTCTGGCAGCCCAGATAGCCCATGTTGTAGGGGCTCTGGACGGCGGTGGCCAGCATGTAGCCGTCGCGGATCGCGTTGATCTCGGCTTCGTCGGAGTCGAACACCACGGCAACCAGCTTGTCGCCCATGTTGTGCTCGGTCATGAACTGCGCAAGGCCGTCGCCGGTGCAGTTGTTGGACGCATAGTAGCCCAGCAGGGTGTCCTTGTTGGCAGTGAAGATATCCTCAGCGGCGGTCAGCGCGGTGGGGATGTCGTTGTCGGCGTACTGGGGCTCCAGCACGGTGATGTCGGCGGCGTTCTCGGCGATGTAGTCGCGGAAGCCGTTCTCGCGCTTGAGCAGAGTGTCGGAACCCGCCATGGCGGAGATCAGGCCGATGGTGCCCTTGGGCTCCACGCCGCGCTTCTCAAGCTCTTCCAGGAACAGCTTGGCCAGTTCGGCGCCGGCGGCATAGGAGTCGGTGGCGTACTCGGTTACGAACACGTCGGTGGAAGGCATGTTGTCGCAGATGACCACCGGGATGCCGGCTGCCACAGCGGCCTCGATGCCCGCGGTGCAGTTGTCGTACAGGGTCGGGGCCAGGACGATGCCGTCCGGATGCGCCACGACGACAGAGTCGAGGATTTCAGCCTGCTCGGCAGTGTCCGCTTCGGAGGTCGGGCCGTAGGTGGTGACATGCACTTCTTCGTTCTCGAAGTCATAGTTCAGGGCGCCGACCAGCAGCTGCTGCCAGAAGTCGGAGTCCGTCGCCTTGATGATGACGGCGATCTCGATGGCCTTCTCTTCGGCGAACGCGAAGGTGCCGAAGGAAGCGACCAGCATCAGTGCGGCCAACAGGATAGCAAGAGTCTTTTTCATGGGATTACCTCCTTTGTTATTGTTACATGCCCTCCGGGGGAGGGCAGGGTAACCGATCGGATCGGATGAGGCGGCAGTCCGTCTGCCGCGGACGAATCCTCAGTAGGTTCCGGGCGCCACGTTTTCGGCCTTGAGGATTTTGACGATGCGGCTGGTGCCGAGCCTGGTCGCGCCGAGCTCGATGAATTTCTCCGCGTCGGCGATCGAGGAGATGCCGCCCGCCGCCTTGATGCGAACGTTCGGGCCGACGTTTTCCGCGAACAGTTTGACGTCTTCGAATGTCGCGCCGCCCTTGGAGAAACCGGTGGAGGTCTTGATGAAATCCGCGCCGGCTTCGGTAACCAAGCGGCACATCGTGACCTTCTCCTCGTTCGTGAGCAGGCAGGTTTCGATGATGACTTTCAGAATTCTTTCTCCGCAAACCGCCTTGAGTTCGCGAATCTCGTTCAGAACGTATTCGGTGTTGCCCGCGCGGAGCATGCCGATGTTGATGACCATGTCGATCTCGCTTGCGCCGTTTTCGATCGCGTCTTTGGCTTCGAACACCTTGGCCGCGGTGGTCATGTTGCCGTTCGGGAAACCGATCACCGTGCAGATGACGAGCTTACCCGCGACGTATTCCGCCGCCTGCTTCACGTAGCAGGGGGGAATGCAGACCGATGCGGTCCTGTAGGCCATCGCGTCGTCGCAAAGCTGGCGAATCTCATCCCAGGTTGCTGTCTGCGCGAGCAGGGTGTGATCCACCATGGAACAGAGTTTTTCCGTTGTCATACCTGTGACCTCCGATAATCGCCCCGCCCCGGCAGAGGGGGGGACTGTTTTAACAGTATAACGATAACAGAAATCCCGCTGTAAGTCAAGGAGAAACTGCCGCTTCCTGCATTTTTTTCTCGCAGCCGTCCTGCGGCGTTCGCCTCCGAACGTTCAGGCTTCCCCGGGCGGATGCGCCTGGATGTACTCGTCGACCAGCCTTGCCGCGTCCCGCACCATATCCTGGCAGGTCTTTCCGGCAGGCCTGGTCCGCTTCGCTCCTTCCACGCCCAGAAGCTCCCGGCAGACGATGCTGCCGTTGATTTCCCTGAAGCGGTTCGCGATCTCCTGGAGCGGAGGATAATCGCGCTGGTTCCGCACGGCCTTGTCCGGCGCGCCTTCGGCGTACAGGAAGCTCATCGCGATGATCGCGCCGGTTACCGCGCCGCACACTTCCCGCATTCCGGCAACGCCGCCGCCGAGGCCCGAGGAAATCTTGAGCAGCAGGGCCTGATCGATGTTCGTTACGTCGCTGAATGCCGCCAGCACCGACTGGGAACAGCTGTAGCCCCGGGTGTGGAGTTCGTCGGCGATCGCTTCGTGCGGTGTCATATTCATCATCCACTCTCCTCACATATAGCGGAACGGTTCGATGATTTCCGAGATTTCGGCGAGCTGTTCTCCGGTGAGATCCCAATTCATCGCGCGGACGTTTGCTTCGAGCTGTTTGAGCGAGGACGCGCCGCCGATGATCGCGGTGACCGCGTCGTTCTGCCGCAGCCAGTTGACGCAGATTTCGTTCATCGGCCGTTCGATCCGGTCGGCAAACGCCTGCAGCCGCTCGTAGCCGGCGTAGTATTTCTGATAGGTTTCGCCGAAGAATTTTGGGTTTTCGTTGCGGATGTCGGTGGAGGAGAACTTGCGGTCCTTTGTGAACCGCCCTGTGAGCAGACCCTGCATATACGGGCTGTACGGCAGGAAGGCCTGGCCCATCCTGCGCACGGTGACGAGCATTTCGTCCTCGGTTTTGTATTCCAGCGGGATTCCGTGATAGCTGGAGGTGTTGCGCTCGAGCATGTTGTACAGGCCCTGTTGGCAATCCACCGGGACGATCGCTTCAAAGGCCGCGACGTCCGCCTGGGAAAAATTGCTCAGCCCGACGTGGCGAATCTTGCCGGCAGCCTTGATTTCCTGCAGGGCGCCGGCGGTTTCCTCGATCGGCGTATTGTGATCCGGCCAGTGCAGCTGGTAGATATCGATATAATCGGTCCGCAGGCGCCTGAGGCTGCCGTCGATTTCCTCCAGAATGCTCTTTCTGGTCAGGCAATTGCGGGTTTTGTGGTTCTCGTCCCACAGGAGCCCGCATTTCGAGGCGATGATCACTTTCTGGCGCAATCCGCCCTGCAGCGATTTGCCCAGGACCTCCTCGGAGTGATACCAGCCGTAGACGGGCGCCACGTCGAAGAAATTGATGCCCAGATCGACCGCGGCGTGAATGATGCGGTCCGAATTGCTGTCCTCCGAGCTGTCCCAGTCGCCGCCGAAATTCCAGCAGCCGACCCCCAGCGCGGAAATCTGTTCATCGATTCGCTTCACTTTCTTGTAAATCAACGCGTTTTCCTCCTTTGCGGTAGTTTCGCCGTAAACACTGCGCTGCCGGTGTCCGGCTGATTATGGCATCCGCCGCTCGGACCCCTTGAGTACCAGATCCGGCGGATCGACGATTCTCTCGACCGGCCTGTCCGGCGATTCCAGCCGGCGAAAGAGCGCCTGCATAGCCTGCCGCCCCTGCGACGTTTCATGGCGGTCAAGATAGGTATAAGGCAAACCGTACAGCTCCTGCCCGGCCAGCTTGTCGAAACTGACGAAAGCCACATCCTCCGGGATGCGCAGCTTCGCTTTTTCCGCGGCCCGAAGAAATCCGAAAGCGGACAGGTTGTTGGAGAGAACGAAACCCGTGGGGCAGTCTCCCTGCCGGAACCGCTCGAGCGCCCTTTCGAAGGTGATCCGTTCGTCGAACTTTCCGGGAATGATGTCCTCCTCCCGCAGCGGCATCCCGCTTTCGCGGAGCGCCTGACGCACGCCGTTCAGCCGCTCCCTGCCGATGAAGAGATCCGGATCGCCGGCGACAACGCCGATTCTGCGGTGGCCTGCGCGAACCAGCGCCCGGGCCGCCATGTACCCGCCCTTCAGGTTGTCCGACATAACGGTGTCGAACGAGAACGCTTCCAGCGGACGGTCCAGAAGGACGATCGGACAGGAGAACTGATCGAGCAGCCGTCTGAGCTGTCCGCGCAGCGGCTCCTCGGTGTAATCCGAGGCCGGAATGTATACCAGTCCGCGCACGCGCTGGCCGATCATCGCCCGGAGCGCCCGGAAATCCCGCGACGGATCGTTTTCGCTGCTTGAGAGCATCAGCGTGTATCCGCGCTCGTCCACCATTTCCGATACGCCCTTCAGGATCTCGCTGAAAAACTGGTTGCTGACCTCGGGAAGGATCAGGCCGATGGTGTCGCTCGCCTGGCGGGACAGGGTTTGGGCCGCCGCCGAAGGGTGATAATTCAGCCGCTCCATGACGCGGACGACCTTCCGGCGGGTTTCTTCGCTCACATATCCGCTGCTGTTGATTACCCGGGATACCGTGGCCTTGCCCACTGCAGCTTCGCGGGCGATATCGCCGATTGTCGCGTTGCGCATTGTCATCTCCCGCTTCAGCACGTTTGTGGTACCGGTTCCATCCACTTCCGGATTATATCGGAAAAGGAGGGAACTGTCAAGATATTTCAAAAGACTGATTGAAAAACGGCAAATCGCTGCATATTGAACACTGAAATATGGATAAGATGGCAAAGCTGCCCGCCGGAGCGGGGCCAGGCGACCCGCCTGAGGGGCCGTGCGCGCGGGATTCTCCGCCCGCCGCAGGCCGGCGGGCGGGAGATGGAAAGCACAGCAGCCGTTGCAGATTTAAAATGTTATGGTATAATTTATCAGACGGCGGAATGGCCGGACGCCCGCTTTCGGCGCGGCGCCCGGTCTGCCAGCGGCGGAGGGATGACAATGGCGCAGCTGATGACAGTCACCGGAACGATCGATTCTTCCCAGATGGGATTCTGCCAGATGCACGAACACCTGTTTACGGCCGATACGCCGGCGGCGCGGGCCAACCCGGCGCTTCGGATCGACAGGGAAGATCTGTCCGCGGCGGAGCTGAAGGATTACCGGGCGCTGGGCGGAGACACGGTTGTGGACTGCCAGCCCGGCGGCGCGGGGCGGGACATTGGAGCGCTTCGGCGCATCAGCAGGGAATCCGGCGTCAGAATCGTGTCGGTGACCGGCTTTCATATGCCGGTGTTCTACCCGGCGGACCATTGGGTGTTCAGGGAGAGCGCCGGGGAGATGCGCGGCCGGTTTGAGCGGGAACTGCGTCAGGGCGTTGCGGCGGACGCCGGGGAACCGGTGTTTCCCGGCGCGGTAAAGGCTGCCGTCGGCAGGGACGGGGCGACCGGCAGGTTTGAGGTTTGTCTGCGCGCTGCCGCTGGCGCAGCGGCGCGCTGCGGCGTTCCGCTGATTCTGCATACCGAATACGGCATCGGCGCGGTGCGGGCGGTCGGCGTGTGCGAGGAGGAAGGGCTGGATCCGGCGCATATCGCCGTGTGCCACGCGGACCGTCAGGCGGCGGACTTCCGGACTCACGAGGAAATCGCCCGAACCGGCGCTTACCTGGAATACGATACCATTGCCCGATACAAATACCACGATGACGAATCGGAGATCCGGCTGATCCGGCATATGCTGGACGCCGGCTTCGGAAACAGGCTGCTGATTTCGCTGGATACCACGGCGGCCCGCCTGAAGCGCTACGGCGGCGAACCGGGGCTTGGCTATATCCTTCGGGATTTCACCGCGATGCTGGCCGAGTCGGGCGTCGGCACGGGGGAAATCAGCACGATCACACGGGAGAATCCGCGGCGGATTTTTGAATCATAGAACAGGAGGTCAACACCATGCTTCAGCTTCCCCAACCCGCAAAGACGCCGACCATGTACTTTATCGGCGTGACCACCGGTCAGTCTTCCATTATGCGCATTTTCCCCATCTGGGCAAAGGCGCTGGGGCTGGACGCCTGCATCAAAGGCATCGATATCTCTCTGCACGCGCCCGCAGAGGATTACCGCGCGGCGGTGTCGTTCATCAAAGACGACCCCCTGTCGCTGGGCGCGCTGGTGACCACCCACAAGATCGATCTGTACAATGCCTGCAGGGATCTTTTCGGGTACTTTGATCCGTATGCGCTGCAGTTCGGCGAAATCTCGTCGATTTCCAAGCGGGACGGCGTGCTTTGCGGCCACGCCAAGGACCCGATTTCCGTCGGGCTGGCGCTGGATTCCTTTGTGCCCGCGGATCACTGGAAGCGCTGTCCCGAAGCGCAGGCCTGCGTCCTCGGCGCGGGAGGCAGCTCGCTGGCCGTCAGCGCGTACCTGGCGCACGAAAAGCACGGCGATAACGTGCCCGCCCGCATCCACGTGAACAACCGCTCCGTTCCCAGACTGCAGGAGGCCATTCACCTGCTGGAGAACAGCCGTGTGCCGATGAGCTACAATCTGTGCCCGTTCCCGAATGGAACGACAAAATCGTTCAGGCGCTGCCTGAAGGCTCCATCGTGATCAACGCGACCGGCATGGGCAAGGACCGGCCTGGATCCCCGCTGACGGACGAATGTGTGTTCCCCCGGCACGGCATCGTGTGGGAATTCAACTACCGGGGTACGCTGGAATTCATGCATCAGGCGGAACGCCAGAAGGCGGAGAGGGATCTGACAATCGAAGACGGATGGACCTATTTCATCCACGGATGGACGCAGGTGATCGCCGAGGTTTTCCATACCGACATCACCGGCGAGCGCCTTGCCCTGTGCGACAGGCTCGCGCGGTGAGGCCCGTTCGCGGCGGATACTGATTCCGAAGGAGGTTTTGGGATGAACACAATCGCACCGTTCTCTCTGGATTTTGACCTGATTACCGGCATGTGCAAAAGCGGCAGGGCAAAGCCGACGCAGCGCTTCGTTTCCAACATGGTTTCCCAGTTTAACGACAGGGCGGCCGCGGAGGCAATCGTCAGAGGCGGCGATCAGCTTCTGTACGAATTTTACGAGCTCAGTCAGATTCCGGAAACCGCCGGCGATCTGAAGTTCGGCACCAGCATTCTCTACCCCGGCAAGGTGGGGGACGAGTATTTCATGACAAAAGGCCACTTCCATACCATATTGGACACCGGCGAAGTGTATTACACGCTGTCCGGCCGCGGCGCGATGCTGATGGAAACGCCGGAAGGGGAAACCTCGCTGGTGGAAATGACGCCGGGCTCGGCGGTGTACGTGCCGCCGCGGTGGGCGCACCGCACGATCAACACCGGCGGCGAACCGATGGTCAGCTTTTTCGTGTTCCGCTCCGACGCCGGACACGACTACGGAACCATCGAACAGAAGGGGTACCGCAAGCTGGTGGTGGAGCGGGACGGGAAACCCGTGATGATCGACAATCCCCGCTGGGCATAGCGCTGTCTTCTGAAACATGCAGGAACGCCGCCGCGCCCCTGCGCGGCGGCGTTCGTCAATACCGGTTTTGAGGAAGCCGGCGGAAAGGCGGCTCCCCGGATACGGAGGCGGGATATGAAACGGATTCTGATAACGGTTTTTCTCCTGCTCGCGCTGCTGGCCGTTTCCTCGCTGGCGGAGCGGGAAATCTACGCGGAGCAGGACGGCGTGCGCGTGTTCCGCGAAAACGGGCTCGTCGGGCTGATGGACGCGGACGAAAACGTATTGCTGGACGCGCAGTTCAAGGTGATTTACCCGTTCACCGGCGATTACGCGATCGCGGAGAACAGGTATTACAATGAGAAAGGCGTGATTTCCAAAGACGGCCGGATCGTGATTCCGTGCGGGTATATGGATCTCTATGTCTGGCCGGAACAGGACCGGGCGACGGCCTACACCGATGATTACGAATACGGGCGGTTCGTCGATCTCACCACCGGGGAAAATGTTTTGGAGGGACACTGCATCATCTGGATGGAAGGCGGAGATACCGTCCGCATGTCCTTCGGCGATTACAGCGGCTGGGATTTTGACGGCCCGTATTGTGTGGAGGAGCCGTTTTACGCGGAGGTCTTCGACGAGCGGATGAACCTCCGCTTCGGCGTGGACAGGAGAATCATCAAGCGGATGGGCGATGGGTATTACCTGATTGAAAGCAGCGAAGAGGACGCGGGCTGGATTCTTGCGGATTTTCAGGAGGCATACCGGATCGTTGACGGCGAAGGGCGGGAGGTTCTGGGCGACCTCTGCGCGTATCCATGGGAAGACAGTGACGGGATTCACTACGCCCGCGCGGTGTGCAATCCGCTCCGGAGCCTGTACGATTCTTTGAAACGCCGGGCTCCCGAGGCTGTCCTCAGCGCACGGGAACGCGTCAAAAAGAGCAAAACCGCGTTCCGAAGCATAAAACTGCTGCTGAAGAGCGTTGAAGTGCAGGGGATTCTGCATCCGGACGGCAGCCGCATGGAGATCATGGGTTCGGATCTGTCTGCGCGGGATGAAGACGGGCTCTATCGCGTAAAGCGTGCCGGCCTGTGGGGCTATGCGGACGGGAACGGCGAATGGGTCATTCCCCCGAAGTTTGGTCTCGCTTACGGTTTTTCCGGCGGAACGGCAGTCGTCGGCATGAAGGACGGGGACAATTATCTGGCTGACAGGCTGTACTTCCTCGTGGACAGAAACGGCGAACAGGTTGGGAATCTTACCTGGAGCAGCAGGCAGCTGGATTATGGGATCGTCGGAGACGATGCCGACAATCTGCTGAGCGTAACGCAAATCATTCCCGTTGAAACCGACGGGGGCATCGTTTTGTACGACCGCCGCGGGGAACGGATCACGGACGAAGTGTTTTACCGGAAGGAGCGCAGTTTTCCGCGTTCTATGTTGTATCCTGGTGAAGATGCGTCCTTGCTCGACGTCCGAACGATCGCGGTGAAGGACACCGAAGGGAACGGGTGCCTGATTCGGGATGACGGAACGGTGCTGCTGCGGATGCCCGGAAGCATTTCTCCGTTCTACGGGGAGAACATGATTGTTGCAGGAAAAAGCGGGACAGAACGCATCATCCGTCTGAACGGCGCTGACGGCTTCGAGTGGCTGATCGAACCGAAGTACAAGCGCATTTGCTTCTCCGATGGATACGAAGACGTTCTGTGGGCGGAAGAGGAGGACGGCAGCTGCTGGTATCTGAACCGGAACGGGGAAATCCTCTGCCCGGCCTGGGGATACCACTGGTAACCGACGGCACGGAGGAAAGAACACGGCGGAAAAGGAGAATGACAGGGAGCCCGCAAAGGCCCGGCTCCCTCTGCCGCGAGGCCGGCAGAACGTCCGCCGCTTGTCGGAAGGCCGCGGTTCAGGGCGGATTTGCGCCGACGGACGCAGTCAGTATTCCAGCAGCTTCCTCAGCGCTTTGTTGTACTTTGCCTGGCGTTCGACGTCCTGCATCGTGATTTCGGGAATGCGGCCCAGGTTGCTGTTGTCGATCAGGTCGCTGATCTTGACCCGGCGGGCGACGGGATTGGCCTTTGCGCGGTCGAGATACTCCTCCCATGTTTCGCCGTCACGGCGGCTGACGGCGTCGACCGCCGCCGCGGTCTCCGGCCCGAACTGCGCCCGAACGTCCGCGAGGGTCAGATCTGTATCCTCCACCGTGTCGTGCAGCCACCCGACGACCTGTTCCTCGGGAGTTCTGAGCCGCCCGGCCACGCGCATCGGATGGGTGATATAGGGCATGCCCGATTTGTCGGTCTGCCCTTCGTGCATTTTTTCCGCGAGAGCTTTCGCGGCTTCGACGTCTGTGCTGTATGCCACGGCGCGCGACTCCTTTCGGTGCCGGTTTATACCTGGAACGGCGGCTTTCCCACGCGATGGACCTGAATTTCGTCGGTCACCGCGTCGGTGGAGCGCTGGCGCAGGAAAAACAGGACCGCATCCGCGATGTCCTCGGGCAGGATCAGCCCGTCGCTTTTCAGATCGGGCCGGGCGACGCGCACCATATCGGTGTATACGCCGCCGGGCGAAATCGCGTGCACGCGCACGTTTTTCTGATACAGTTCGTTGGCGAGTACCTTGGTGAAGCCGAGCAGCGCGTGCTTGGAGGCGGCGTAGACGGACTGCAGCGGATATCCGGCGTGCGCGACCACCGAACAGATATTGACGATTGTGCCGAAGCCGGAATCCAGCAGGTGGGGCAGCGCCGCCTGGCACAGCAGGAACGGGCCTTTGATGTTGGCGTTCATGATCTGATCGAACAGTTCTTCGCTGACCGTTTCAAACGGCTGGGACTGGGCGACGCCCGCGTTGTTGATCAGGATATCCAGCCTTCCGAAAGCCTCCGCCGTCTTTCTGACGGCGCGTTCGATGTATTCGCTGTCGGGCAGCGCGCCGGGCAGCACGATGGATTCGCCGCCTGCGGCAGCGACCGCGCCGGCGGTTTTGCGCAGCTTTTCGGGATTGCGCCCCATCAGGGCGACTTTGACGCCGTTTTCCGCCAGCATGCGCGCCACCGCGCTGCCGATGCCGCCGCCGGCGCCGGTGGGCAGCGCGGCTTTGCCGGTCAGTTCGCCCGGCCGGACGCGTGTCTGAGGAGCGGAGCCTGTGCTGTCGCATGCGTTTGTACTGTTCATGATTTCCTCCGTTTCTGTTTCGCCCGGGATGAAGACGGCGTTCGGCGGCCCGCCGGAAGGTGTCCGCGGGACGGGTTCCTCATTTCGGCGGCGGGATACCGCTTCTCAGGCGAAATCCTGTATAAGATCCGCGAACGATTCGATATAGACGTCGCAGGTGCGCAGAATCTCCGCGGCGTCGCGCACCTGCATCGGCTCCATGACGCCGCAGACCTGAAGCCCTGCGGCCTTTGCGCCCTGCATCGCGTAAAGCGCGTCTTCGAACATAACCGCGTTTTCCGGCGCGACATGCAGCCGCTTTGCCGCCTCCAGATAGTATTGCGGCTTGCTTTTGGTCAGCTTTTCGTCCGCGCTGCTGATGGCGAAAGCCATTCCGCGCAGCAGGCCGAATCTTTCCAGCACAGGGCGCGCCAGATCCATCGGCGTGGCGGTGGCGATGCACATCGGCTTTCCCAATTCCGCCAATCGGCGCAGGAACTGCAGCGCGTGCGGCTTGGGCACCACGCTTGTGCGGTAATAGGTTTGCATGCGCCTCTTGTGCTCGTTCCACACGTCCTCGAAGGTCTCGGTTACGCCGGGACGCGACAGGTATTCCTGGATCACGGAGCGGTTGGTCATTTCCATCAGGTCCGCGCGTGTTTCCTCGGGTACGGGCAGCCCCCGGGCTTCCAGAAAATCGATGTTGAGGCGCCGCCAGCTGGGCATGGAATCCACAAGCGTGCCGTCCATATCGAAAAGGAAGCCTTCGGCGCCTGCGAAATCGATGGGGCGGTTTACGGTCTTCATTCTGCCGCCTCCCGCGCCAGATTTTCAAGCGCCAGCTTCAGGGCTTCGCCGCCCGGCGCCGCTCCCTGCGCGAAATCCGGCCTTCCGCCGCCCTTGCCGCCCAGCACCCTGCAGGTTTCGGAAAGCAGCCTGCCTGCGGAGACCGGCACGGACGGCGGCACGGCAAACAGCAGCAGGGATCCTTTCTGCGTTCCGGCGGACAGAAGCGCGATCAGCCCCGCGGAGGTGATCTCGTTTGCCGCGTCCCTGAGGGCGAATGCGTCTGCGCCTTCGAAAACGCAGGCAACGGCCTTCAGCCCGTTTGGCAGACATTCGGGGCTGCGGATGGCTTCGCGCGCCTTTTCGAGGATTTGTTCGCGGCGCAAAGCGCCCAGCGCGCGTTCGGCTTCCTTTGTCTTTTCCAACTGATGCGAGACCGCCGCGCCCAGCGATTCCACCTCGGTGGAGAGCAGCCTGGCCGCTTCCCGGGCGGCCTCAAAGCGCATGCGGTAATCGAGGACGGCGCGCTGGCCGCATACGAACGTCACCCGCATTTTGCCCTTGCTGGGGCGCGCGTCGAGAATTTTCACCAGACCGATTTCGCCGGTGCGGGCGGGATGCGTGCCGCCGCAGGCCACGCATTCCTCGTCGCCGATCATTACGATGCGGATGTGCTCCCTGACCGTCGGCGGCTTGCGCAGCGGAAGCCGGCTGAGCTCCGCTTCGTCCGGGAACCAGCAGCGGATCGGCAGATTGCGCTGGATGTCCCGGTTGACCGCGTCCTCGATGAGCAGCAGGGATTCTTCGTCCACCCGCGTCGCGCCCCCGGGAAGATCGACGTCGATCGAGGAAGCGTCGTGTCCCAGATGAAGGCCGATCGTATGGCCGTTCAGCAGGCGGTGGATCGCGCCGGCGATCATGTGCTCGCCGGCATGCTGCTGCATGTGGTCAAAACGCCGTTCCCAGTCGATGCGTCCCCGGACCTCAGAGCCTTCCGGAAGCGGCTGATCCACCGTGTGCCAGACTTCCCCGGCGGAGTTGACCGTGACGTCTTCCACCCGCGCAGCGCCGAGGAAGCCGGTGTCGTACGGCTGTCCGCCGGAAGTCGGATAGAAGGCGCTGGCGTCGAGCAGAACGCGCCATGCGCCGTCGGCGGGCTCGCATTTCAGAACCCGGGCGGAAAAGTCAGTCAGGTAGGAATCGCTGTAATACAATCTCTCGGTGGCCATCGCTGCACCTCTTTTCACAATGGATACATTGTACGTTCCGCGGTTTTCCGATGCAAGACAAATCCGGATAAAATATGGGTTTCATTGGTGTTGAAAGAGCGGAAGCGCGCCTTCGCGCGATTCTGTTCAGCGGACAGCGGGACAGGCATGCACAGACCGGGAGCAGCGGATTGACCTTTACTGACTTTTAACCTCCGGAAGTATTGACTTTCTTTGACTATTGATGTATAATGCAATCGTCGCAAGGGAACGAAGCCCCGTACCGGGGCGCCCGGGCGCGGATATAGAAAATGATCGCAAAAAGGAGAATGCTTTATGACAAACTTAATGCCTTATCGCTTTAACCGTCACAGTGACTTTGTACCCTCGATGATGGACGATTTCTTCCGCCCGTTCTTTGCGCCGGCGCGTTCGCCGGAGTCGTTCCGGGTCGATGTGAAGGATGAAGGATCCGGCTACCTGCTGGAGGCCGAACTCCCGGGCATGAAAAAGGAAAATGTCCGTATCAGCGTGGAGAACGATGTTCTCACCATCGAGACCAAAACGGATGAAAAGAAGGAAGAGAGGAAAGACAATTACCTGATGAACGAGCGCCGTACAGGCTGCTTCCGCCGGTCCTTTACGCTGAACGGGATCGATGAAACCGGAATCACCGCGGCTTATGAAGACGGCATTCTGAAAATCACGCTGCCCAAAGCGGCGGAAGAGGAAAAGACCGGACACGAAATCACGATCCAATAAGTCCCCCTTTTTCCCGGCGCCGGAGCCTTCGCTCCGGCGCCGTTTTTTGCGTATGGCGAAGAAATCCGCTCCGCAACGTTCATCGATTGTTCATTTTTTGCCTACGCGACTGACAAACTTACCCGGTATAATGCGTGCCATAAAGCGGGGAAGGAAGACAGATCCGTCTGCGGGAGAAGGGGATTGCCATGGCAGAACAGCAAAAGCGGACAAAGAAGAAAAGAAAGGGAAGCCTGCGCAGGTGGATTGTGATCGTCGCGCTGCTTCTCGCGGCGGCGGCCGTATGGTTTTTTGTGCTGCCGCGTCAGGGCGGAACGGGCGGCAAGACATACAAAACCTATACCGCGTCCATCGGCACCATCAGCAATTCCAGCAGCTTTACCGGCAGTTTGGAACTGATCGATTCGGCGGAATACACCGCGTCATCCGCATCCGCGGTGCGGCAGGTGAACGTATCCGAGGGAGACAGAGTGACGGAAGGGCAGAGGCTTCTCCGCCTCTCCAGCGGACAGACGGTTACGGCGGATTTTGACGGCACCGTCAACAAGCTGTATGTAAAAAAGGACGATACGGTTTCTGCCGGCGACGCGCTGATTCAGATCGCCGATTTTGACCACATGAAGGTTTCCGTACGGGTGGACGAATACGACATATCCGATGTGGCGGTGGGCCAGGCGTGTACCGTCACCACGACCGCGACCGAGAAGGCTTTCGAATCCTCCATCGCTTCGATCGACTATATTTCTTCGAATTCCACAGGAAACGTAGCCTATTATACGGCAGACGCTTACGTGGACACGAACGGCGAAGCCTGGCCGGGCATGCAGGTCACCCTGACCATCCCGAAGGAGGAAGCAAAGGACGTGGTCGTTCTGAAGATGGATGCCATCAGCTTCGACCGGAAAAACCAGGCCTATGTGCTGGCGGACGACGGAAGCGGCAACAAAGTGGAAAGGCAGGTCGAGGTCGGCGTCAGCAACGGCAACTACGTCGAAATCAAATCCGGCCTGGCGGAAGGCGATACGGTCTACGCGGAATCCGAAGAAACGACGCAGGCGACAGGCATCCTGTCCCTGTTCGGGGGGCAGATGGGCAGGACGCCGCGCAGCGGCATGCAGCAGAGGGGCAGCTGGAGCGGCGAGCGCACCGGAGGTTCCGGAACCGGTTCGGGAAGCGGCAGATCCGGCGGCAGCGGATTCGGCAGCGGAAACGGGGGCGGCAGGCCATGACCTTCTTTCGGATGGAGAAGATCAACAAATTCTTTCCGATGGGCGAAGAACAGGCGCATATCCTGAAGGATATCGATCTGACGCTGGAAGAAGGGGACTACCTGTCGATTCTCGGGCCCTCCGGGTCCGGCAAAACGACGCTGATGAACATCATCGGCTGTCTGGACGTGGCGAGCAGCGGGCGCTATATCCTGAACGACAGGGAAATCGAGGACCTGACCGAAGCGGAGCTCGCGCACATTCGCAGCCGGGAAATCGGGTTCGTCTTTCAGGATTCGCAGCTGCTGCCGCGGCTGACCGCGCAACAGAACGTGGAACTGCCGCTGATCTATGCGGGCACTTCGCCCGCGGAGCGGCGGCGCAGGGCGCAGGCCATGCTGGAAAGAGTGGAGCTTTCCGACAGGATGAATCATTTTCCCAATCAGCTCTCCGGAGGGCAGCAGCAGCGCGTGGCGATCGCCCGCGCGCTGGTGGGCGGGCCGTCTCTTCTGCTGGCGGACGAACCGACCGGCGCGCTGGATCAGAAGACCGGCAGACAGGTGATGAAGCTGTTCGGGGAACTGAACGGCGAAGGGCGCACGGTGATCATGATCACCCACGACACGAACATCGCCCGGAACGCGCGCAGGATCGTGCATATCATCGACGGCGAGCTGACGGAAGGCGGGGATGCGGCGGATGTTTAAGAAGATCTGCGGTGTGCTTTCGATGCTCGTGGAATGCGTGCGCATGTCCCTTCAGAACATCTTCGCCAACCGCCTGCGTTCCTTTTTGACGGTGTTGGGGATTCTGATCGGCGTGGCGGCGGTCATCGCGCTGATCACGACGGTCAACGCTTTTTCCGGCTCCCTGTCGGATTCATTCAAAACGATGGGCGCCGGCACGCTGAGCGTAACGGTGACCGGCAGCGATCTGAAGAGCGGGCTGTCCACAAAGGACCTGAACGCGCTGACGGAGCTTCCCGCCGTGGAGGGAGTATCGCCGCAGGAGTCGCTGCGCTCGCGCATTTCGCACGCGGGAAGCCATGACACCCGTATCCGGGTAACCGGCCGCAGCGGATCTTACTTTGCGAAGAATGAAGGCCTGGTATCCAGGGGGCGCCCGATCAACGTGATCGACGAAAACAACAGCTCCCGGGTATGCCTGATCAATTCCGATGTGACGGAAACGCTGTTCTACGGCGTGGATCCGCTGGGGGAAACGATTTATATCGACGGCATGCCGTTTTCCGTAATCGGCACGCTGGCGGACGACAGCGCGAAGTCCGTCACCAGCATCATGAACGGATCGGACGAAATCGTCATTCCCTACACCACGGCCATGAAGATGAATTCGGTCAATGTAGTGACTTCGCTGACGGTCTATCTGGCGGACGGCGTCGATTCGGATACGGCCAACGACGAACTGGAGGAGTGGTTCGACGCGCTGTTCAGCTATGAGGAGGACTGCTATTCGATCATGAGCATGTCTTCCATCGAGGATACGATGCAGTCGATGCTGTCGATGGTGTCGAGCCTGCTGGCCGGCATCGCGTCCATCGCGCTGGTGGTCGGAGGCATCGGCATTATGAACATGATGCTGACGACGGTGACCGAGCGAACGGCGGAAATCGGACTCAAAAAAGCGCTGGGCGCTCTGCCCTGGCAGATACAGGTGCAGTTCCTGATCGAATCGTTCCTGCTGAGCATGATCGGCGGCGCCGCGGGAATCGCGCTGGGCCTCGGACTGTCGATGTTCCTGTGCAGCATGATGAGTACGGATTTCCTGATTTCCGTCCAGGCGATTCTGCTGGGCTTCGGATTTTCCGCGGCCGTCGGCATCGTATTCGGCTGGGCTCCGGCGCGCAAGGCGAGCCGGCTCAATCCGATCGACGCGCTTCGATCGATGTGATTTTGTTGCCCGAACCGCAAGGCTGACCAATACAGAGAGGAGAATTACCCATGAAACGCAGCATTCTGACCATTGCCCTGGCGCTGATTCTGGCGCTGAGCTCCGCAATTGCCGTACAGGCAGAGAGCATTTCCATCAGCGGCACCGTTACCAGCAAGGGTGCCACTCCGATCTACGCGCCGATCGGCGGCACGGTTTCCGAGGTTCTGATCGAGGCGGGACAAACGGTGAGCGACGGCGACACGATCGCGAAGCTCCGCACCGAAAAGGTTTACGCCGAGGAAGCCGGAACGGTTCGCGGCGTGTTCGGCGGACCGGGCGACAACGCGGAAACCGTGGGAACCCGCTACGGCGCGGTGCTGTACATTGAGGGCGCGGCGAAATACACGGTCACTGCGTCCACCGAAAACGCGTATTCCAGCACCGCCACCAAATTCGTCCACGTGGGCGAAAAAGTCTATATAAAGAACCGCAGCACCGGCACCCGCAAGGGTGTGGGCCAGGTAACCGCGGTGGAAGGGATCGAATTCACGGTGGAAATCACACAGGGGGATTTCCTGCTGGAGGAATCGGTGGACATTTACCGCAGCGAATCCTTCGTGACGTCCACCCGCATCGGCCGCGGAGACATCGCCCGCAAGACC
Source organism: Clostridia bacterium (assembly GCA_017512675.1). GTDB lineage: Bacteria > Bacillota > Clostridia > Christensenellales > Aristaeellaceae > RGIG5678. The sequence goes on from JAFWEY010000022.1 coordinate 30,933, forward strand.
CCGACGGCGGTTGCCGGCACAGGAAGCATCGTTTCGATGGCGGTGGCGGACGGAGATGCTGTGACGAAAGGACAGCTGCTGTTTGAAACGCTGAGCGGAACGTATGACGGATGCTACGCGACGGGCAGCGAAATTGTTGCCGATGTGGACGGCGTGGTTTCGCAGGTGCAGGCGGAAGCGGGTTCCCAGCTCGAGAAGGGCGGCGTCGTTGCGACGGTCTGGACCAAAGACAGCATGCGCGTGGAAGCGACGATTCCGGAAGGCGATCTTGCCAACGTCACGGTCGGCGAAAAGGTGACGATTGAGCTGATCTGGAACCAGGACAGCGACGTGACCTATCCCGGCGTGATCACCGGCATTTCTTCCTCCGCCCAGGAAGCCGCCGGCGAGGAAAGCGAAGAAGCCAGCTATACGGTATGGATCGATTTCACTCCGGATGAAAACACGCGCTTCGGAATGAGCGCGGTAGTGACCACCGGCGCGGAGGAAGCATACGAAGAAGCAGCGCCGGAGGAAGAGGCGGCGGAAGATGAAGCATTCGAAAGCTAAGCGCGCATTTGTGCTCCTGCTGGCCCTGATCCTCTGTTTTGCCCTGTTCGCCGGCGCCGAAGAAGCGCCAAAAGAGGAAAAGGCCGAACAGACGGAAAAAACCAAATCCGAAGCGAAGGAGAAGCCCGAGGAAAAGCCGGAACAGAAAGAGAAATCTGAAGAGAAAGCGGAACCGAAGGAGATCTCCGAAGAGAAGCAGGAATCGAAGGCGAAACCCGAAGAGAAGCCCGAGGAAAAGGCTGAAGAGAAGTCGGACGCGAAGACGGCGGACGAAGCGCAGAAGCAGCCGGATCAGCCTTCTTCTTCGCAGGAAGCCCGGGACCCGGAAAACAGTGCAAAGGAATCCCCTTCTGATTCCCCGGATCCGACAGCGGAGACGAAGAGCGAGACAAGGGAGGATGCGTCTCCTCAGAGCGAAATGAAGGATCCCGCCGATCCGCAGAGCGATTCCCCTGAGGAACAGCCCCGGGAAGCGGAGGATTCCCCGGAACCGTCCCGGCCCGAGAACGGGAACGAGGAACCGACAGGCACGGATGACGGCGCCGAAGACGAACGCAGGGACACATCCGAGGAAGCACCTGAAGACGGGCAGGAAGACGGCCAGGAGGACGGAATCGAAGGCGAATCCGAGGACAGAACCGAGGGCGAATCCGAGGAAGAAGCCGAGGAAGAGCCCGAGGAAGAACCCGAAGAGGAGCCGGAGGAGGAGTCCGAGCCGGAAAAACCGACGGTTACCGGCGACATTCAAATCACCGTAAACGGCAGAACCGAAGTGGTGGACGGCATCACACAGATCATGGTATTCGGGCGGGACGCTTCCGTGTCCTTTTCCTGGAACGCGATCGAGGGCGCCGGCGGTTATCACGTGTTCATCCTCAACGCGTCCGGAGCTTCCGTATACGACACGAGCGTTCAGGATCCGGCCGTTTCGGTATCCGCTTCTCTGTTCGGGAAGGGTACATTTACGATTTACGTCACCGCTGTCCTGGAAGAGGGCGAAGCATCGGGAGAGCTGACGTTTGCCCTTGCGGGAGGCGGACGGTTCCCGCGCGGCTTCGGACGCGGATTCCGCGGGTTTGGATCCAGGGGCAGAAGCGGCGCCGGTACGGAGGAAGAAGACATGGGCTTTGTCGTGACCCCCGGCGAAGCGCTGACTTCGAATCACGTGTCCGGCGATAAGGACATGTCGCTGTACGGCACGGTGGACGTGGATTTCGAGGACGGCAAAATGCGCAGGCTGACGCTGTCGGGAGAGATCCTGAATGTCTGGCTGGACGCCGGACGCACGTATTTTACCGTGTCGTCGGACAGCGAAGGCACGCTGACGCTGACGCCTGCGGAGCAAAGCCGAACGTGGGTG
>JAFWEY010000180.1 GCA_017512675.1 Clostridia bacterium
CACGCGTGAGAGCGCGGAGAACGCGGTGCTGACGACGCTGGCGGCAATCACGATGGGCCTGACGGACAGCGGGACGGTGGTGATCCCGAACTTCGGGACGTTTACGGTGAAGCAGCGCGCGGAACGGCTGGGCAGGAATCTGCGAACCGAAGAGACGATCACAGTGCCGGCGCAGAAGGTTGTGGTCTTCAAGGCCGGGAAGCTCATCATGGGGCTTATCAATGGGCAGACTGGCAGTACTGGCGCTGCCCCCTCCCGAACGGCAGGCGACCGGGAATGAAGGACGGGCTGCCGAAGGAGGCCGGAATCCTGCGCGAGCAGCGGGTGTACCTGAAGATGACGCAGGAAGAGGTGGCGCATGAGGTGGGGATCAACCTCCAGCAATACCAGTGGGACGAATACGGCGACCGTGACCTGCGGAAGATCCCGATGGAGCTTGGGCTGCGGATCTGCCGGATGCTCGGGCTTGACCCGTACGAACTGATACGTGGAGATGCAAAGCCGTGAGAGGAACAGGGCCGGGACGGCCGGCTAAGAGAGCAAAAACTTACGAGGGACGCATGCGGAGACGCATGCGCTTCTTTTATTTGATTCCTGACGCGGAAGGGCCGGCATGTAATGCAAGGGATGTGAATATGCGAAGATAACATGGAGGGCGAACTGGTCAGCCCAACGGCGGAGGGCGTGCCGCTGTCACCGGTGCTGAGCAATGTATATCCTGACAAGTTCGACAAGGAGATTGAAAGCCGGGGACTGCGCTTTGTCCGGTACGCCGACGATTGCAATATCTTCGTGAGAAGCGAGATGGCGGCGGACCGGGTAATCGCGAGCTTGGGCAGTTGGCTGGAGCGAAAGCTGAGGCTGAAGGTGAACGCGTGCAAGAGCAAAGCCGTAAGGCCGACAGGCAGCGCGTTTCTTGGCTTTACGTTCTGGAAGTCGACGGACGGGTGGAAACCGAGGCCGGCCAAAGATCTCAAGGACAGGATATGCGGGAAGGTCAAAAACGATCTTATGCAGGAGAAAGGCAGCAGCGATGCAATGGGAGGGGAGAGGGCTATTGCCCTTCCTCTACCCTATTGTCCGGTTCTCATCCTGTCTGTTCCCAATCTGCTGTTCGCAACTTTTTTGCCGTGAAAAGGATCTCCCGCTGTGGTAAAGTACACACAACGCAAGGGAACAGGGACGCCTGCGGCGAACCTGCCCCGGCGGGAAAAGCGCTGACAGCAATGAACCGCTATCAGGTCGCAGACGCGGGTTCGATTCCCGCAATCGCCACAGGCGATATAGCCCAACGGTCAGGGCGGCGATGAAAAAAGGCGCTTTGATCCCGGGCTGGACTCCGGTTCGGCCCATAAACGAAAAGGCACGCACAGCAAATTTGCAAATCACTTTTAATGATTGGGAAGCACCGCTTCCGGGCAAAAAACGTGCCTTGTTATGACTCCCTCGTCCAACGGCAGGAACGCCGGGGCCTCGTCCCGGAGATGCGCGTTCAAATCGCGCGGGAGCCGCCGAACCCGTGAAAGGCGCTTACAGCAATTCAGTTTGCACCACACAGATCGATTCACCGCAAGGATCGAAGCGCCTCGACGGGTTTCCTCACAAAGCAACGGAGAAAGGAGAGAGCTTCATGCCGAACTATCTGAACCTGCTGAAGAACCTGCTGAACCGGACCCATACCGAGAACGGTGCGGTGACCCTCAACAGCACTGGATCCGAGTGCCTGGACCTGTTTGCCTCCATCGGGGCGCTGCGGTCCGCGGAAGACGGAGAAATCGAAACCCGCTTCCTGCGCGCCTACGCCGAGAATCCCGATCTCGCGATGAAGATTCTCTTCTATGCCCGCGATATCCGGGGCGGCCTGGGCGAGCGCCGCGTGTTCCGGGTGCTGATGCGCTATCTGGCGTTGAACCAGCTGCCTTCGGCGCTGCGCAATCTGCCCTATGTGTCGGAGTACGGCCGCTGGGACGACGTTCTGACGCTGTTGGATACGCCTGCCGGCCACGCGGCTGCCGCGATGCTGAAGGAGCAGTTCGATCGGGATATGGAGGCGCTGGACAACGGCGAACCCGTATCGCTGCTCGGAAAGTGGCTGCCTTCCGTAAACGCTTCCAGCGCGCAGACGGTTTGCGCGGCACGGCGTCTGGCGCGGTCCTTCGGATTGACCGATGCGCAGTACCGCAGGGCGCTGTCCGCGCTGCGTCGGTCCATCCGGCTGCTGGAGAACAATCTGCGCGAGCGGGATTACTCCTTCGACTACGCGCAGCAGCCGTCGAAGGCAATGTTCAAGTATCGCCGCGCATTCCTGCGCAACGACGCGGAACGCTATCGGGACTACATGGACCGGGTGAACCGCGGAGAGGCACGGGTGCACACGGGGGCACTGATGCCCTATGAGATCGTCGAAGCGGCATATACCGCTTCCCAGTCCGACCGCGAGGCGCTGAACATGACGTGGAACGCGCTGGAGGACTTCACCGACGGGACGAACTCCCTGGTGGTGGCGGACGGATCCGGATCCATGTACTGGAACGGCTCTCCCACGCCTGCCTCGGTGGCCCAGTCCCTGGCGATTTACTTCGCCCAGCGGAACCGCGGCGCGTTCCGCAACCACTTCATCACCTTTTCCGCGAATCCCCGCCTGGTGGAGATCAAGGGCGCGGACATCGTCGATCAGGTGCGTTACTGCCGAACCTTTAACGAGTGCGCGAACACGGATCTTCAGAGGGTGTTCGAACTGATCCTGCAGGCCGCGGTGGAGAACCGCGTGCCCGGGAACGAGATGCCGACGACGATCTACATCATCTCCGACATGGAGTTCGACGTGTGCGCGCAGGACGCTTCCCAGACCAATTTCGACTGCGCGAAGGCGCTCTTCCGGCGCCACGGCTATCGGCTGCCCCGGGTGGTCTTCTGGAACGTGCAGTCCCGCAGCCGGCAGCAGCCCGTGCGCAGCAATGCCCAGGGCGTCGCGCTGGTGTCCGGATGCACGCCCCGGATCTTCTCCCAGGTGATGTCCGGCGAAATGGATCCCTGGCGCAACATAATGGCGGTGGTGGGCTCTGACCGCTACGCCGCGATCATGGCCGGCTGACAGACCGGAGGGATCGGATTCCCCGGCCCGGAAATTCCGCAACGCGGATGCTCCGGGCCGTTTTGTCGGCTTCAGCGCCGCCGGTTCAGCCGCGTTTCCTTCACGGCGCCCCGGCGTGAACAGGCCGTGAAGCATCCCTGGGGAATCCAGCGTTTTTTCCGCGCCTTCGGATGAGAGACATTGCCCCTTGAAACCGCGGGCGGAATATGGTATGCTATAGTTACAATTCGAAAGGCGGTGGTCCTGACATGAAGAGCTTTGATTCTGCGGCCGAACGCAAACCGGTGAGTGTCGTGATTGACCGTGAATACGGAAGCGGCGGGCGCGAAGTGGCGCGCATTCTCTCGGAAAAGCTGAACATGGAATTCTATGACGGGAACCTTCTGGTGATGGCCGGCATGGAATACGGGCTCAATATTGCTGTCCTGCAGGATTACGATGAAAAGGGCGTGGGCAGCCTGTTCAAGGATATGGGCATTCTTTCCCGGTCGATTTACGCCGATGGCGGCGGCGCGACCGAGGACGAACCGTATCAGGTGTATTCCGCGATATCCCGGCTGGTACAGCAGATGGTGGCGGTGAAGCCGCGCATTTTCCTCGGCCGCTGCACAGCGCATATCCTGGCAACCGAGGCGCATGTGCCGTTTATTCACGCGTTTGTCTATGCCAGCGACATGGCGGACCGTATTGAGCGCGCGAAAACAGTCGACGGTGTGGAGACCGACCGCATTGAGGCTTACATTCGCAAAAAAGACAACCAGAGAAAGAACTTTTATCGCTTTTTCACGGACAAGGCGTGGGACGACCCGAAGAACTACGACCTGATGCTGAACACTTCCCGTTTGGGATACGAAGGCGCCGCAAACGCGATCATCGGGCTGATGAATCTCGCCTGACCGGCAAACAGAAAACCGGATACGGGCCCTCGGGAAAGAGAATACAGGGAACCGCCGCTTCAGCCGGCGGTTCCCTGCGCGGTTTTGTCAGGCGCCGTGACGGATTATTCACCGGCGCAATCGACCCGGATGGATGCCTTGACCTTCCTGTCTCTTGTGGAAACCGCGGTGATGACGACGGGTTTCGATGTCGTCCTGATGCCGGTCACCCTGCCGGCGGCATCCACGGATACTGCCTTTCTGTTGGAGGAAGACCATGTGACGTCGCTGCTGGCGCCGTCGGGTTCGGCCTTCACAGAAAGCTGGACGGAAGAATTCGATTTCACGAAGGTCATTCCGGTGTTGCCCCATTCGTCATAGACGGTCAGCTTTGCCGGTTTCCCGGGATCGACCACCGTCACGGTCACGGTGTGCTTCGCCTTCCCGTTACGGGCGCTGGCCGCTGTGATCTTCGCGGTGCCTTCCCGGAGCGCTTTGACCAGACCGGTTTCGCTGACGGCCGCCACGGCCTTCTTCGAGGACTTCCATGTCAGCTTTTCGTTGGGATCCGGCGTATCCGCCGTGATTTCGGCATTCAGCTGCAGCTCCCCGCCGAGGCTGACGGTCAGTTCGGTGTTGGCAATCCTCACGCTCTTCGGAATGCTGCTGTCGACGACCTTCACCGTGAAGGAAGCGCTCTTCCTGCCCTTCGCCGTGGCAACCGTGATCCTGCTCGAGCCGACGCCGCGCGGTTCCAGGATGGAGCCGCCCGTGACGCTCACGACCTTGGGCCTGGCGCTCCTGACGGTGATCGCCCTGTCGGCAGTCTCCGGTTCGATCGTCGCGTCGATGGAGAGCGTTTCGCCCCGCGCCAAATCCAGCGTTACCGTCTTCTCATGGTTCAGGGTGATTTTCGTCGGGATTGACGGATCGAAGACCCTGACGGTGATCGACGCGGCGGTCGTTTTCTTCCCGGCACCGGCTGCGGTCACCGTGATTTTTGCGGTGCCCGGCCTGCTGCCGGCGGTGACCAGGCCGCTGCGGACGGACGCGATTTTCGGCTTGCTGCTCTTCCATCCGGTGACGCTCAGCCCGGCGCCGGAGGCAAACGCGGGAATCAGGGTGAGAGAGGATCCGGCGGCGATGCTGACAGTGCCGTTGTTCCCGGCTTTCAGCGAGAGCCCCTCGATCTTCGCGCCGCAGAGGCAGCGCCCGTCGCCGCTGTCGGCGTGCGGCTCCGACTCGGAAGCGTTCAGGGAGACGGCGCTGTCCGTCAGCATCGCGGTGCATTCGTCACAATACGTGGTTTTGAATTTGTCGCCCTGAACGATGTGCGTCCCGTCGCCGCTGTCGGTATAGGACGCGTTTTCCCAATGGGTGGATTCCCTGATTTTGGCGGACGGATGCTTGCAGGTATTGACGTGGCCGCATGCCGCGCATCGGTTGGAACCCGGCCTGTACCGGTGGTTCTGTTTTTCGCTCGCGTTTTCTTCGAGAACCGTGCGGGAGACCAAAGCCCCGCATACCGTGCAGGAGGTCTCTTCAATTCTGCTGCCGGTGACGGTGTGCGTTCTGTTGCTTCCGCTGTCGATGCATTCGCCGTCAACCCGGACGTTCTTTTCGGTGACCGGATGCCCGCAAGGGTTTTTGTATCCGCAGTCCATGCAAACACCGGAGCCGGGCTGA
>JAFWEY010000181.1 GCA_017512675.1 Clostridia bacterium
GACGACGAGGATGAGCACGAGCACCATCACCACCATCATGATGATGACGACGAGGAGCATGAGCATCACCACCACGATGACGATGAGGATGAGCATGAGCATCACCACCATCATGATGACGATGAGGATGAGCATGAGCATGAGTATCACCACCACGGCGGACACCATCATCACCATCACCACCATGGCCACGATGCCGACGAAATCTTCACCAGCTGGGGATTGGAGACGACCCGCAGGTTCACGAAGGAAGAAATCGACGGCATTCTGCAGGCGCTGTCCGACGAAAACGGCGAGTACGGCGTGATCCTCCGCGCGAAGGGAATTGTCGCCGGGGAAGGAAGCGACTGGCTGTATTTCGATATGGTGCCTGAAGAGTACGAAATCCGCACCGGCGCGCCGGAGATCACCGGCAAATACTGCGTCATCGGTTCCAATCTGAAAGAGGACAGGCTGGCAGAGCTGTTTGCCGCGAAGTAAGCTGCAATGATGATGAGAGAAAACGTGCCCGTCTACGTAGTGACGGGGTTCCTGGAAAGCGGAAAAACGAGCTTTCTGCGCTACAGCATGGACCAGGAAGGGTTCATGATCGAGCGCAAGACCCTGCTGCTGCTCTGCGAACAGGGCGAGGAAGAATACGATCCCCGGGATTTTGAACGGCTGAATACGGTGATGGAAGTGCTGGAGGACGAGAGCCAGTTTACGCCGCAGACGCTGCAGGCGCTGGACCGCAAGCATCGTCCGGCCCGCGTCATGATCGAATACAACCCGCTCTGGGGAGTCGGAAAGCTGTACGACATCAAAATGCCCCGTTCCTGGCAGTTCGTGCAGCATATCGTCACCATCGACGCGACTACCTTCAAAACCTACCTGAACAACATGCGCTCCATCTTCCAGGATATGATCAACGGCGCGGATCTGGTCGCGTTCAACCGCTGCAATACCGACATGCCGCTGGCGGAATTCCGTCGCAGCGTCAAGGCGGTCAACCAGCAGTGCACGATCATATTCGAAGACATGAAGGGCGAAATCCTGGATACGGTGGAGGACATCATGCCCTTTGACGTGTCCGGGCCGGTCATTCATGTGGACGACATGGATTACGGCATCTGGTATCTGGACATGCGCGACCATCCGGATCGCTACGAAGGGAAAAGCGTCGCGTTCCGCGCACAGGTTGTCAAGAGCCGTGAAAAAGGCGCGCAGTTTTTCGTTCCCGGCCGCCGAATCATGACCTGCTGCGCCGAGGACATACGCTTTATGGGATATCTTTGCAAATCGGACAAAGCGCCTCAAATGCGGGAAGGGACCTGGATCAACCTGCAGGCAAAGGTCAAAACCGAGTACAATGACATCTACCGCGAGGAAGGACCGGTTCTTTATGCGGAAAAGATCACGCCCGCGGAAAAGCCGGAAGACGAGCTGGTGTATTTCAACTGACGGGAATTGCGAAAAAACAGGCAGCGACGGAGCGTCGCTGCCTGTTCCGCTTTACGGCGGTCATTTTCCGAGATATGCTTTTTTGACCTCGTCGCTTTCCAGAACCTCTTTGGCGTCGCCGCTCATGACGATGCGGCCGGTTTCCAGCACATAAGCGCGGGACGCGATGGAAAGCGCCATCTGGGCGTTCTGCTCCACCAGCAGGATCGTCGCGCCGCCGGCGTGCAGCTCCTGAATGATATCGAAAATCTGCTCCACCAGAATCGGCGCCAGGCCCATCGACGGCTCGTCCAGCATCAGAAGCTTGGGCTTGCTCATCAGCGCGCGCCCCATGGCCAGCATCTGCTGCTCTCCGCCGGAAAGCGTACCGGCAATCTGGTGATAGCGCTCCTTCAGGCGCGGGAAACGCTGATAAACATCTTCGATGGACGCGGGGATTTCTTCCTTCGGCCGGGTATACCCGCCCATTTCCAGGTTTTCCTCCACCGTCATGTTCAGAAAGATTCTCCGGCCCTCCGGGCACATCGCCAGTCCCCTGTAAACGATTTTGTCCGCAGAGACTCCGACAATCGGCTCGTTCTCAAAGAAAATCGATCCGCTACGCGGTTTGAGAAGGCCGGATATCGTGTTCAGTGTGGTGGACTTGCCCGCGCCGTTCGCGCCGATCAGCGTGACGATTTCGTGCTCGTTCACTTCAAAGGAGATCCCTTTGATGGCGTGAATGGAGCCGTAATACACATGGATATCCTGCACCTTCAAAAGGGAATGCGCACTTTCCTGCATCGAATTCTGCATCATTGCGCCTCCTTTCGTTTCCCCAGATAGGCCTCGATGACCACCGGATTGGACTGAATCTCATTCGGTGTCCCTTTGGCGATGATACGGCCGTAATTGAGCACGCATATGCCTTCACATATGCCCATTACCAGGTTCATATCGTGCTCGATCAGCATCACGGCGATTTTAAAGGTATCGCGAATGGTGATGATTTTGCTCATCAGGTCTTCCGTTTCGTGGGGATTCATGCCGGCGGCCGGCTCGTCCAGCGGCAGAAGGGAAGGATTGGTTGCCAGCGCGCGTACGATTTCCAGCCTGCGCTGCGCGCCGTAAGGCAACGAGCCCGCCTTGGCGCCCGCCATATCCTGCATTTCAAACAGCGAAAGCAGCTCCATCGCTTTTTCGTGCTGCTCCTTCTCCCCCTTCCAGTAGCCGGGAAGGCGGAAGATCCCGGAGAACATGCCGTACTTGACCTGGTTGTGCAGCCCGATCCGCACGTTGTCCTCTACGGTCATGTTCCCGAACAGGCGAATGTTCTGGAACGTCCGCGCCAGGCCGAGCGCGCTTGCCTGAACCGTATTCAGCGCGTTCAGATCGTGGCCGTTCAAAAGGATCGTGCCCATCGTCGGCTGATACACCTTGGTCAGCAGGTTGAATACCGTCGTCTTTCCGGCGCCGTTCGGGCCGATCAGTCCGGCAATTTCCGTTTTGCCGATAACCAGGTTGAAATCCTCCACCGCTTTCAGGCCGCCAAACTCGATGCCCAGATGGCGGCATTCCAGCACCGGCGAGGAATACAGGTCGCGCTCCGGAATGATGCCCTGGCTCGGCGCGGGCACCATTTTCGTGTTCTGCCTCTTTTTCCCGATTTCCATTACGTTTCCGTGCCTCCCTTCGCAGGTGCCGGCGTTTTATCTTTCGGAAGGAACCGCGCGTAAAGGCTGCGCATCGACGGATTGTTGGTGGCCAGCATGACCAGAATCAATACGATTGCGTATACCAGCATGCGGTAATCGCTGAACGCGCGCAGGAGCTCCGGCAGCACCGTCAGAAGAGTGGCAGCGATGATCGAGCCGCGAATGTTGCCAATGCCGCCCAGCACGACAAACACCAGAACAAGGATCGAGGTATCAAATTTGAACTTGGAGGCGGTAACCGCCGAGAAATTCAGTCCGTACAGCGCGCCCGCCATGCCGGCCAGCACAGCCGCGGTAACGAACGCCATCATCTTGTATTTGGTGACGTTGATGCCCATCGCCTCAGCCGCGATCCGGTTGTCTCTGGTTGCCATAATCGCGCGGCCGGAACGGCTGTTCACCAGGTTCAGTACGACGAGCAGCGTAAACAGGATCAGCACAAAACCTGCGGTAAAGGTGGCGATTTTGACAATTCCGGTCGCGCCGGCCGGCCCGTTCACGAGGATGGTGCCCGGGATGTTCGGATTGTTGAAGGAAACGTGCAGCCGGCTGCCGTCCAGCGAGAAATACAGGCAGTTCAGCACGTTGCGGATGATTTCCCCGAACGCGAGCGTCACGATCGCAAGATAGTCGCCGCGCAGGCGCAATACCGGAACGCCGATCAGCACGCCGGCGATTCCGGCAAACACTCCCCCGACAATCATTGAAAGAAGCAGCCGAATCCCCTCATTCTCCATATGAAACCCGCCCAGCAGCCAGGCGGAAGCAATCGCGCCGGAAAACGCGCCGATGCTCATGAAGCCCGCGTGTCCGAGACTCAGTTCGCCGGAGATTCCGACGACCAGGTTCAGCGATATCGCCATCACGACATACACGCAGATCGGGATCATCTGTCCTTTGAGCGAACGGGTCATGCGCCCGGAAGAAATCAGCCACTGGCAGAGGACGAAGGCCGCAATGACGATCAGGTACGTAATCACGTTTTGAACGGTGTTCTTTTTGATCTTCATACGCACCTCACACTTTCTCGTTGACAGGCTTGCCCAGCAGGCCCGCCGGCTTGAACAGCAGCACGATAATCAGCACAGCGAACACGATCGCGTCGCCCAGCTCGGTGGAGATATAGGCCTTGCCCAGTATTTCTATAACGCCCAGCATCAGGCCGCCGATCATCGCGCCGGGAATGGACCCGATGCCGCCGAACACGGCGGCGGTAAACGCTTTGATGCCCGGCATGGAGCCGGTGGTCGGCTGAAGCGTCGGGTAGGCAGAGCAGAGCAATACGCCGGCAATGGCGGCCAGCGCCGAGCCGATGGCAAAGGTGATGGAAATGGTGCGATTGACGTTGATGCCCATCAGCTGCGCCGCGCCCCTGTCTTCCGAAACGGCGCGCATCGCTTTGCCGACCTTGGTTTTTCCGGTGAAGGTGGTCAGCGCAATCATGATGACGATGTTGGCGACAATCGTCAGGATCGTTTCACTGGTGATCATCAGCTCTCCGCCGAACGCGCGGAACGCCCCGACGTCGAAAACAGAAGGGAACACCTTCGGGTTGGAGCTCCAGATCAGCAGCGCGGAGTTCTGCAGAAAATAGCTGACGCCGATCGCCGTGATCAGAACCGCCAGCTTCGGCGCGCTGCGCAGCGGCCGGTACGCCAGCCCCTCGATGATGATGCCCATCGCAGTGCAGACCAGCATCGCCGCCAGCACCGATACGATCGCCGGCATGCCCAAGTACTGCATCGAGCAGTACGCGATATACGCGCCGACCATGATGACGTCGCCATGAGCGAAATTGAGCATTTTTGCGATTCCGTAGACCATCGTATATCCGAGCGCGATGATCGCATATACGCTCCCAAGGCTGATTCCGTTGATCAGAAACCGCAGGAAGGATACCATGTGCTTCACCTCTTGCCAAACAGTTCCCAGGATCGCCAACGCCTGTCAGCTCGCTGTGCTGCCACGCGTTGAGGATCCCGGTTCTTTGGATTCGCGTCAGGAAAAGGATTTCCGGCTCCGCGCACAGCGGAGCCGGAAATCGCGGAAAGAATTATCCCTCGAAGGCCACGTAAGAGCCGCCCTCGATCACATAGGCGTTGGGCATCTTGGAGACCTTGCCGTCGGGAGTCCAGGTCATATCGCCCGTCAGGCCGGCATACTCCAGCGTGGCGAACTCGGCGATCAGCATTTCGCAGGCGTCTTCCGCGGCAGTGTCGCCGTCGATGCCGGCGTTGATGCTGGCATTGTACAGCGCGTATACGGCGTCGTACGCGTCAGCGGCAAACTGGTTCGGGATGTCGCCGCCGGAAACGGCCTGATACTTGGCAACGAAATCCACGGTGCGCTCGTCGGTGGAGTCGGCGGAGAAGGGGGTCAGCAGGATGACGCCCTCGGCCAGGCTGGTGTCAAAGCCTTCCAGGGCCAGGATGCCGTCCATGCCGTCGACACCGAAGAACACCGGCGCGTATTCCATGTCCTTCGCGGTCTGCAGGATGCGGGAAGCGGGGGTGTAATAGATGGGCAGGAACACCAGCTCGGCACCGGCGTCCTTCGCGGCGGTTACCTGGACGGAGAAGTCCGTGGTCTCGTCGGTGAAGGTGGTCTCCGAAACGATTTCCAGGCCCACTTCTTCGCATTTCGCCTTGAAGTTCTGGTAGATGCCGGTGGAATAGTCGTCCGCATTGTTGTAGATCACGGCGACCTTGGTGGCCAGTGCGTTTTCGGAAATGATCTGCGCGGAGAACACGCCCATCGCGGGATCCTCGAAGCACACCTGATACATGTTGTCCTTGCCCTCGGGAACCTTCGCGGAAGAAGCCGACGGCGTCAGCATGAACACGCGATCTTCAAAAGCCTGCGCGCTGACCGCGAGGCAAGGTGTGGTGGTGGTGGTGCCCGCGATCATCTGGGCGCCCTGGTCCAGAACGGCGTTGTAGGCGTTGACGGATTTCTCCGCGTCGTGCTCGTCATCCTCGCAGAGCAGCTCGATCTGCAGGCCGCCCTGGGCGTTGATTTCGTCAGCGGCAACCTGTGCGCCGTATTTGCACGCCAGGCCGTAGAGCGCCGCGCCGCCGGTGAACGGGCCGATGACGCCGATCTTCAGGGCGCCTTCCGCCAGCACGGCGGTCGAGGCCAGCATCATTGCGGCAACCAGCAGAAGCGAGATCAGAGTCTTGATGTTCTTCATGAATCGTTCCTCCTCTTTGAATTGTGGCGCACAGCGCCCATGCAAAATGGAAACGTCGGGGAAAAACAGCGCCCCGGCCGGCCTGCACCGGACAGAATGCGCATGGACCCTCATTCCCTGATGCCCGTGATTCGGGCACTCCCCCAAGGGAATATTAACTTATATTATATCCTCTGAAGCGTATTTTTGCAAGCTGTCTGCCGCAAATATGCAGTTTTTTTACTGATTCACGGGTTAAGTTTCCCGTTTTGGAAGGCTCCCGCCTGCAGCGCGGCCGCCGCGAACGGCCCGGGCGCCGGCAATGCGATCAAAGCAGGCCGGATCCGCAGGATCCCCCGTCCTGTGCGCCGGGCGCCGCAGGACTCCCCGTCAGGCCGCGCAGTTCCCCTGCCAGCTTTTCCGCGAAGCGCGCGTGTCCCGCCTCCGTGAAATGCACGCCGTCATAGGCCAGATCAATTCCCCATTCGCCCGCGTCCGCGAACCGGATGCCCATCCGTTCCGCCACTCTCCAATACCGCGCTGACAGTTTCGCGGACTCGGATACGAGTTCGTCCCCGGGCACCCACGCGCCGCGCTTCAGCGGCGGCGGCGCAACGAGAAGGATCCGCAGCGCCCCGCAGCGCCGGAGAAACGCTTCCATCCGCGCCGCGGTCTCTTCGGCCGGGGCGCCGTTCAGCAGATCGTTGGTTCCCAGCATGACGATCAGCAGGTCCGTGCTGCCGCGCGCCGCGCCTTCGCGGAACCGGTTCATATCCTGCCCCGCACCGGGAATCGTGCGTCCGTTCCTTCCGTCGTTGATCACGGGGCAGCCGGTTTCCATTGCCAGACGCTCCGGCCACGGTTCGGGATACCTCCCGCTGCTGCAGGCGCGCGGGTCGTAACCCCAGGTGTTGGAATCCCCGAAGCAGCGGATCCGCGCGGCCCGTTTTCCGCCCGACAGCTCTTTTGCGCGCCTGAGGATCGGCAGCTCGCGGCTCGCGATCAGCCTGCCCAGCCGGGAATCCGAGCATTTTTCGTATTCCCTGACCGCCTCGTCATAGCGCAGCTTCAGTGTGGAAAGGCGGTACTTTTCAACCTCGTCCCGGGTCAGGTGCTTTTCGCCGATGCTCAGGATCCGGCAGAGAAAGTAATGGTTGATGTTGTGCCGGTGGATCAGATTGTAATAATCGCTCACGACGCCGAGTTTGCAGAGAATCTCCGTTTCGGCGCCGAGTTCTTCCCTGAGCTCCCGCCGGACCGCGCCGCAGAGGTCCTCTCCGGGCTCGACGCCTCCGCCCGAGGTTTCGATCAGGGTCGCTTTCCCGAATTCGTCGTCACGCGACGCCCGGACAAAGTAATAGTACCCGGAATCGTCGACAGCGATCGCCCGGACAATTTCCCGATCGTGATCGATGTATTCCAGCGGCCATTGCGTGTCCCGCAATTCGATCCTGAGCTCCTGAACTCCGTCCATTCCCGCGTCCTCCCGTTCATGCGATCCGGAACCCGAACGTCACTTCGTCAGCGTCTTCCTGTGATAACTCCTTTTTCCGCAGTACGGGCACTTCATTTTCCGTTTCCTGCCTATATGCGGCGCGAGGAAGACGGCTTTCATCTCCGGGATATACCTTGCCCCGCAGTTGGGGCATTCGTAGTACCCCACCTCCCGCTCCAGCTTCAGGCAGTGATATCCGCCGATGTTCAGCAGGGCGAACCCCGTAAGGATCAGAACCGCGCGAAGCCAGGAGCTCATTTCCACCCAGGAAGCCGTAAATACCAGCGCCAGAAACGAGACCGACGACGTATACCCGATCACCACTTCCAGCGACAGCATCCGCCGGTTAGCCGCCTCCTCCTGCTTTCGCAGCGCCACCAGGTTTTCTTCCGCCATATTCCTGTAATTGTCCATATCCAGCCGCTCCCCGCTGAGAAGCTCATTGACGTTGATGTTCAAAAGCGCGCACAGTTCGAGCATGATCGAGGAATCCGGCAGGCTCCTCCCGTTTTCCCATTTGGAAACGGCCCGGTCGGTGATGCCGAGCTGTTCGGCGAGGCGCACCTGGGTAAACCCCTGCTCCTTTCTGCACGAAGCAATGAATTTTCCGATCTTCTCCTGATCCATGGGGAGCTCCTCCTTTCAGCGGACATTATACGGCTGCGCGGACCCGTTTGCCACGAACCGTCGGTTGAGACCGGCGCAAACGCGGCCGCTCTACCGGCGGTTGAGTCCGGTTTGAACGGGCGCGGGAATACCGCGTGACGGCAGCCGGAGCACGGGAAAAATCCTTCCTCAATCGACCCGCGAAAGATTCGCACCGGCCATGCCCAGCGCGTCCGGCGTCAGCGGCTCGCTTCCGTCCAGCGACCAGATGACGACCGCCGCCGGCGTGCCGATCTCCGTAAAGCCGTCGTTGAATACGCCGACCAGGCAGTTCTCCGGCACGTCGGGGTGCCCGGAATCAAACCAAGGCTTCAGTATCTCACTCATGCTGCCGGCGTATATCGCGGCGCTGCCGGACACGACGAAGCGCTGCGCCGGGTTGGGAACGCCTGTCAAGGAAACAGAAAACTCTTTCCCTTCCCTGAGCGTCAGCGCCGGGCTTTCTTTCCCCTCGCGGAAGATCTCAAACGAGATCCAGGTATAATGGGACAGGCAGCCCCGGCTGAACGATGGCGAGCCGAAGACGTATCTGCCGCGCAGCAGTTCCGACCCGGTGTCCGCGTTCCATAACGAGCAGCGCCTGAAAACCGATGTATAGACACCGTCTTCGCTCATGGCTCCGATGGCTTCATAGGCTTCCCTCGGTTCGGGATCGACGGAAAGGAATACATTCCCGTTTCTTTTGATCCAGTTTGACCGCGGCAGGATCACCGTTCCCTTCCGGTCCGCGACCAAGAAATCTCTGGACTCGCGCTGGTCTTCCAGCACGGCGTACGGCGTGCCGCCGAAGCTGTCCCGCGTGAGTTCCCCGAATGTCCGGTAGGATACGCTGAGAGGCCTTCCGTCTTTGATCTGTGCCGCCTGCCCCTCTGAGAGGATGACGCCGTACAGCGCGCCGTCGCCGGCCAGCGCGCCGGTGACGGAAACAGGTTCCGGCCAGCCTTCGCATTGCAGCTTCAGCTTCGGGACCGCCAGCGCGTCCGCACCGCTCAGGCGCAGCGACAGCAGATGGAAATTGTGCGCTTCGAACAGTTTGGCTTCGCATCCGTTCACGGTGCCGCTCCAGGAAGGCGCATCTTCGATGTCGACCGGCGCAGGATCCTCAAAGCCGTTCACGAAATAATCGTCCCATTCCATATCGATGCATAGTTTCAGCCTGGACCCGCTCTGTTTCATGTCCCCGAAGAAAAACCGGAAGGTCCAGTCGCGGTCCCGGAGAGGCGGGTAAGTCATGCGGCCATAGACGGCGTACCACGCCGCGCCGACGTGGAACTCGCCGCACGAATCCGTATCCCGATCAAAATTCTCTATTTCCCTCGCGACCGCGCTGACGGTTTTGCCCTTGCGTACAGCCCGCCGGAACGCGGCGTAATCCTCGCCGTGCAGGTACTTCGCGACCGTCCGCTCCGCTTTCTTTCCCCGAAAGGTTTCGGTGGGAGTGCCCGCGAAAATGTCTTCCGTGTCCGTCTGCTCCTCCATCCAGCTGTCTGCCATGCGCACGACCGTCAGTCCGTCGACCCGGAATACCTCCAGCCCCGGATAGCCGTAATCGTCCTGTACGCAGACCGGGCAGGGATACCGCCCGGAGTTTTCACTTACTGTTTTCCTGTGTTTGATTCCCATGCAGTCCCGGACCGCGTGGTAGTAGATATCGCCGCGCTTTGTGAAAAACTCCGCCCTGACCGCGCACGGCAGCAGCAGGCACAGCAGGACCAATGTCCACCCGAGAGACCTTTTCATATCGTCATTCCTTTCTGTCGGCCGGAGCACATTGTTCTTCCCTTTCCAGCCGCTTCAGAAGCCAGGGGAACAGGAAAACGATGTACAGCACTTGCACGAAGCAGGGCACCATCGTGCCGGCCGGACCGGGGATCTGTTCTTCGAGCAGCGGAACCAGGATCAGGCTGACGGCGTAATAGCCCAGGAGCCCGGCCGCGGCGCGCGCCGCCCGCCGGGGAACGGAAACGCCGGTCGAAAAGCGGACGAAGCGGCGTTCGAGGATCCACCCGGCCATAAAGGCCGAACACCAGCCGACTCCTTTGAAGGTGTCCCTGGCCATCTTCGCGCCGTCCACCAGCAGCTTTCCGTCCGAATCGTAATCCGCCGGATAGGGCTTGAGCGCCGCGTACACGGCGATCAGCGCGGCCAGGGCGATTCCCGCGCAGGCGACCACCCAATCCTTGTCCGGATGCGCGCCGACCCAGTTCTGCAGTCTCCGCGCCAGGACCATCACCGCCAGGCCGGCGGCGGTGCCCACGAGGATGTCCTGCGGCGTGTGCACGCCCAGGAAAATGCGGCTGAAGGCGATCAGCGCCACGGCGATCCCCAGCGAAATCCTCAGCGCGCGCGGAAGATCCCTGCGCACAGCCCCGCCGCCGTACACCGAGGCCGCGTTCATGCTGTGCCCGCTGGGAAAGGAATACCCGGTAGCCGTCGAGATCGAATTGCCGTACGGCACGATGCGCGCGTCGCGGATCCACGGCCGGTAGGCGCAGGCAGTGACCTTCATCGCCCCGTTCAGCAGCCGGTTTCCATGCCAGCCCAACAGCAGGTAGGTGCCGAACTCCTTGCTGACGCACCAGTAGACGAGCGCCATCACCACGAGCACCGTGTTGAGTTCGCCCAGGGTGGTCATCTTCGAGAGAAAGGCAGAGAGCGCTCCTCCGGCTCCGCCGCGGAATTCCTGCAGTGCAAGGAGAATATCGATATCCATATAAAACCCTCCGGTTCCGTGATCCGCACTTTTGCGGCTGTGCCTGCATTATACCACACCGGAAGCGGTACGGAAAGCGTTTTGGGAGCAGATCGGATGATTGCGGAGTTAACTGTTCCGCGCTATACTGATACTGCTTTCCATCCAAAACATCGTTTTGGATGGAAGGACGCGTACCGCGTCCACAAAGGCGCATATCTGTGCCTTTGCCGTCTCATACGATTTCGTACGGCCTGACGGCCTACTGAAATATACCCATCAAAGATGTGCATATTTTGGAACGAAATCAGTAGGACATCAAACAGAAAGGACGAATGCCGATGCGGCCGCTTTACGACGCGGTACTGTTTGATCTGGACGGAACTTTGACGGATTCGGAACCGGGAATCGTTAAGTCCGTCCAATATGCATTGGAGAAACTTCGCCTGCCGGTGCCGGACAGACGGGACCTGCGCTTCTTTGTCGGGCCGCCGCTGATGGACAGCTTTCTGAAGGCCGGCGTCGCGCGCCCGGATCTTCAGAGCGCCGTGGACTTCTTTCAGGAGCGCTACGCGAGGATCGGTTGGACGGAGAACTCGGTCTACCCGGGCATACGCGAATTGCTCGACGGGCTGCGGGATGCCGGGCTGCGTCTTTCCGTGGCGACAATGAAGCCGGAGCGTTTCGCAGTGCCGGTGCTGAAGCGTTTTGATCTGTACGGGTATTTTGAACGCGTGTGCGCAAAGCGCAGCGAAGGCCTGAATCCGTCCAAGGCGGATATGATCCGCGAGGCGCTGCCGGACAGCGACAGCCGCGCATGTATGGTAGGCGACCGCTGCTACGATATGGACGGTGCCGGCGCCGCGGGCATCGACGGAATCGGCGCGCTGTGGGGATGCGGCTCCCGGGAGGAGCTGCTCGCAGCCGGGGCAAAATCCCTTGCGGAAACGCCGGACGCGCTGCAGCGGCTGCTCATCGGACCGAAGTAGCGGGATTTTACGACGGAGGTGGTAACTGTGGATGACAGGCGGTACAGCAGAATTCGCGTTTGCATGTACTGTTTTGAAAAGCTGAATGCCGAAGGAGAATGTCCGCGCTGCGGAAAGGATCCGTTCGCGCCGGTGGGAATCGATCATATTCAGCCCGGCACGGTGCTGCGCGGGCGCTTTCTGATCGGGCGCGCATTGGGGCAGGATGCAGACGGCATCGTTTATAACGGGCTGGATCAGAAAACGCACGGCACGGTGCGCGTGCGCGAGTATTTTCCGAAAGGAGTGGCCCGGCGCCTGGAGGACGAAACGGTCGAACCGATCGCCGGCATGGAAGAAGCCTTCGACGAAGGCCTGGAAGAACTCAAACAGGACGCGCGCTCTCCGGAGGAGGGCTACGACAGAGGCTGGTTTGAGGAAAACGGGACGGGATACCTGCTGCGCCGGAAGAAAACGGCCGCGTCCGGCAGCGCTGCCGCAGCGCCGGCGCGAAAAGCCGTGCCTGACAGGCCTCCCATGCGCGGCGAGGATGAGGACGAAGAGACAGACGGCTCAGTTGCCCGGCGCACGCTGGCGCTGGGCGGCATAGCGGTCGCCGTTGTTGCGGTGGTGCTGATCGTCGTGATTCTGCTGGTGAGAAACGCGATGCGCTCGCCGGAGCCCAGGATTCCCGACGAAGGCGACGCCTGGGTCGCGCCGACCGTCACCGCGACCCCGCTGACCACACAGGATCCGCAGGATCTTCCGATCACCACCCGGTCTCCCGCATGGCAGGAGGAAACGCTGGACGACGAGGAATACGAAGAAGACTACGACGAATACGAAGAAGAAGACGAGGAGTACGAGGACGACTGGGAAGAGCCTGCGCCAGTCCGGACCAAACGGCCGATCAGCACGTGGCAGGAAGTGGATGACGAAGAAGAATGGGAGGATGTGCGCGTCACCCGAAAGCCTTCCCCGACACCGGTAAAGAACTACCGAAAGGCTTCCGAGGAGCAGATCACCGATCTGCAGTGGCGCCTGATCGAGCTGCGCTGGCTGGATGCCGATTTCCCCAGCGGCAAATACGACAAGGCGACCGAACAGGCAGTGAAGGATTTCCAGCGTTACATTAAAAGCACCGAAGACAGGAACATGACCGTCGACGGAACCGCGGGTCAGCAAACGGTGAAGTATCTCAACGAAGCCAGTGCGCCGGCACGGCCCAAAACCACGCCGCGGCCGACGCGAAAGCCCACCCCCAAACCGACGCCGAAGCCGACCCCCAGGCCGACGCGAAAGCCCACCCCCGGGCCAAAGCCCCGGCGGACGCCCGAGCCGACAGAGGCGCCGGACATCGAAGTCACGCTGGCGCCGCAGCCGACACTGACGCCTACGGATCCGCCGCAGCCCGAAGCGGAGGCAACGGAATCCCCGCAGCTGACGGAAGAAACGGATTTTGAAATAACGAATCCCGAAGTCACGGCGGAACCGGAAGAAACACAAAACCCCTGGGTGGAAGAGATTCCGCAAGCGGAGGACACGCCGGAACCCGAATCGTACGAAGAGCCCGAATTGACGCCGGAACCGACTCCCGAACCGACTCCCGAGCCGACGCCGGAGCCGACTCCCGAACCGACGCCGGAACCGACGCCGGAACCGACTCCCGAGCCGACGCCGGAACCGACTCCCGAACCGACTCCGGAACCGACTCCCGAGCCGACGCCCGAGCCGACCCCCGAACCGACTCCCGAACCGACCCCCGAGCCGACGCCCGAGCCGACGCCGGAACCCGAGCCGGAAGGGGATCCCCGGCTTGCCCGGGCCCGGCAGCTGCTGATCAACCACGGCTTCCTGGCGGAAGACGATTCTTCTGAAGAAGCCCTCCGGCGGGCGCTGAAGGATTTCCAGCGGGCAGTTGTCGAGAGCTACGGAGACGATCAGCTGTCCGTAACAGGAGAGTTGGATGACGAAACCTACAGCTTCCTGTCCGATCCGAATCTGAGTTTCGGCGGGTAAAAAAACGATATGGGGCTGTCCCGCTTGGAGACGGCCCCATTTGAATGCTCCCGGCAGCGATTATTCAAACCTGAATCCGCTGGGCTCGCTGAGCGGCAGATCCAGCAGCTGAGGATTTGCGCAGATGTGCTTAACCAGCTTCAGGCTTCGGGCAAAATAGAAGCCGTCCGCGATGCGCTCGTCCAGCGTCGCGCCGATGTCCACGATCTCGCGCACTTCGCTTTTCCCGTCCCGGTCGACGAGCGCTTCCCTGTGAATCGTGCCGATGGTAATCATGATGCTGTTGCTGCCGTAATTGTTCAGATGGTGATAAACCGACGGACAGCCGATAGAACCGAGATTGCTCAGAAAGACTGAAGCGTAATTGGGGTCCCCTTCGGTGATAAAGCGCGGATTGACGCCCCAGAAATCGAGATAGCGGATGATTCGCACCAGAAACATGCGCAGGAGGCGCGGCATCGCGGCAAACCGGTCCAGCAGCGCGTCGACGCCGCCGGTTGCGTGTTCGCTTTTGCGGATCTCCTTCACATCCCCCACGATGCGTCGGCTGATGTCGTCCAGCGTCGCGCTGTCTTCCGGCGTCAGAAACATCAGAGATTCCTCCGCGTGATCGGCAAACCGGCGCTTGACGACGAACGCCAGCGAGATTTCATACCGTTCGTAGATGGTTGCTCCCTGAATGAAGCGGTTGAGCAGCGGCCGTTCGCGGACCGTCCGCGCCATCGCGGTGACCACACAATGAAACAGCGTCCGCCTGACCGACGGATCCTGTTCGTTTTTTTGCTCCAGATACCGGAGCAGCTCTGTCACATCGATTTTGTCGGATACGAACACTTCGCTGTCGGTGCGCTTTGGCATCAGGCAGGTCATTACCGTCTGAAGGCCGGGAGCCTTCACGCGGAATCCGTCTCTCCGGTCGCCAAAGCGGCGCTTGCGCCCGCTCGCCATAACATCACTTCCCATTCCAATTGATTTGCCCCATATTCGCGGCGGCCGCCCGCAGGCAACGGACGTCCCGCCGCCGGTTATCCTATATCCACCGGGCGGTTGAACCCGGCGGCTTCGCAGCGGATGGAAAACCTCTGCCGGACGGCGGAGCAGAATTCTCCGGTTTCGATCCGGCCCGACAGCGGCGGAAAGGTATCGTCCCAATGGTGCAGAATGACCCGCTGCGGCTTCAGGCGTCCGACAAAGGGCATCGCGTATTCGTTTATGCGGCTTCTGCCCTGAAACGGGAGAAGCAGCGCGTCCGCGCCGGTTGGGTAGGCGACATCATCCCGGAGATTCAGGCTGCCCATCGCAGCGATCCGCGTTTTTCCGCAGCGTATCTGATAAAACAGCGTCTCGCCGGCCTCCGGCAGCGAGCGGTGAAGCTTCAGGATCCGGAACGCCCTGCGCGGGTGCGCGAAAAATGCGGGGCGGCATGCCGTTTGCAGAACCAGCCCGGCGTCGAACGCGCAGTGGCGGGAAGCGTACGCGTCGATTTCGAAAGGCCCCTCGGAAACGGTATCGCCCGGCCGAATCAGATGAACGCGTTCCTTCGGAATGCCTGCGCTCAGCAGGTATCCGGCCGGCGCCGGCGTCGTATAAATGCGGGCGCAGCTGTCCCGATAAAGCCCGGGAACGTCCAGGATATGATCCAGATGCCCATGCGTCAGGAAGACCGCCTGCGCCGTCCGGAATTTTTCCCGCGCAGGGCCGCCCGCCTCCGGATGCGGCAAACCGAGAAACGGATCCAGCGCGATCGGGAAACCGGCGTCTTCCAGCAGAAAACCCGCGGTTCCGAGCCAGGTTAACCGCACGCCCGCATCGCCCTTTCGGATTCGGAGTCGGCTTCGTCCTGAATCTGGCGGTACGCGATTTTGCCGACCAGCGTGTGCGGCAGCTCACCGCGGAATTCGATTTCTTTCGGCAGCGCGTAGCCCGCGATGTGCTTCTTCAGGTGCTCCAGGATTCTGCCTTTCATCGCTTCGTCGCCCGCAATGCCCTCTTTGAGCACGACAAAGGCCTTTACACGCTGCATGCGCCGGGGATCCTTTACGCCGATCACGCAGCTGTAGGCGACCTCAGGCAGGCTGTCGATCGCGTTTTCGATCTGCCCCGGATACACGTTGTACCCGTTGGTGATGATCATTCGCTTGATGCGCTGGCGGAAATAGACAAACCCCTCTTCGTCCATAAAGCCCAGATCGCCGGTGTACAGCCAGGTTTTCCCGTCCGCAAGAGCGCGCAGCGTCCTGCCCGTTTCCTCCGGATCGTCCAGGTATCCCAGCATTACCGTCGGGCCGGTCAGAATGATTTCGCCGTCCTGGCCGCGCGGCATCTCGTTTTCGGTGCCCGGTTCGACGATTCTGTACTCCGTATCGGCAAACGGCAATCCGATGCTGCCGGGCCGGTAATCGTCTCTGGGCGTCAGGCAGCTGGCGGTGACGCATTCGGTGAGGCCGTAGCCCTCCCGCACCTGAATGGAAGCGCGGTGCGCCTTCAGGAACGCGTCCACCTTTTTCTTGAGTTCCACCGACAGCGAATCGCCGCCGCAGAACATGCCGCGCAGGAACGAGAGATCCGCGCCGTCCAACTCCGGCAGATGCAGAAGCGCCTCGAATATGGTCGGCACGCCGGCGATGAAATTCGGCTGCTTTTTCATCAGCATCTGCGCGTAGGATTTTGCGTTGAACGTCGGCATCAAAATGCAGACGCCGCCGTGGATCAGCACCAGATGCAGGTTGATGCCGAGTCCGAAGCCATGGAATCCGGGCATGCAGCTGAGCATCTTCGCACCTGCGAAGTTGGTTTCTTCGATGGAATCCATCGCCTGAATGGCACACGCGTTGATGTTCAGATCGCTCAGGCAGATGCCCTTGGGCTTGCCGCTGGTTCCGCCGCTGTAAAGGATGACGGCTGTGCGGGTTTTGTCAAACGGGATTTCGGGGAGCGCGGCCGCCTCATCGCCGCGGCGCAGAAAGCGGCTCCAGCGCTCCTGCCCTTCGCCGTGCGGCCAGCGCAGGTACCTGCGGCCTTTCATCAGCGTGAACGCACAGGCTGCGGGAAGCGGGAGATCGTCCTGCATGCGGTAGACCAGAAGCTTCACCGGGTGATCGGCCTTCGCCGCAGCCGCTTCCGCCCGGTCAGCGAACATATCCGGCGTCAGGATCATTTTGGAACGGGAGAGGTTCAGATAAAACACGATTTCGTTTTCCGCGGAGAGCGGATGGATCATGTTGGCCACCGCGCCGATGCGGTTCAGCGCGTAAAACGCGTAAAGCAGCGCCG
Organism: Clostridia bacterium; assembly: GCA_017512675.1. GTDB lineage: Bacteria > Bacillota > Clostridia > Christensenellales > Aristaeellaceae > RGIG5678. Next base: position 17,417 of record JAFWEY010000181.1, read on the forward strand.
GAGTATTGGGCATGGATATCGTCACGCGGTCGCCCGGCTGTATCCCGGAGCGCACAAAGGCCCGTGCCGCCCGCTCCACCTGCCGGACAAGCGTCCGGTACGTGATCTTCTTTCCATAGAATTCCAGCGCGGGTTCCTCAGGAATTTCCTTTGCCTTTGCCTCCACCAGCTGGAACAGGGTTTTTCCGGGATAGGTCAGATGATGCGTTGTCATGCGTCGCGCCCCGATTCGTATATACTGAAGATTCCGAATGATATTATAACAATCCCGGATCGGTTTGAAAAGTTTTATAATATAAAATCAATGGAAAACTAACCGATCAGCCCGACGGACGCCGGCCGCGGCGTCCGTCGCGCGGCACAGAGAGAAACCCGCCGGCGCATAAGCAGCAAAAAGGACCTGCGCGTGATTGACGCGCAGGTCCGTTGACACAGAACCCGGATTCAGGGGATACCGCACAGAAGACGCTGCCGGGCGTCCCGGCGAACCCGGCCGTGCTGCCTTAATACATTCCGCCCATTCCGCCGGGAGCCGCCGGTGCCGGCGCTTCCTTCTCGGGGATGTCTGCCACCAGCGATTCGGTGGTCAGAACCATCGCAGCGACGCTCGCTGCGTTCTGCAGCGCGGAGCGGGCCACCTTGGTGGGATCGATGATGCCGTGCTCGATCATGTCGGCATACTCGTCGCTCGCGGCATCGTAGCCGTAGCCCACCTGGTTCTTCTCGGTGATCTTGGACACCACGACAGAGCCCTCGACGCCGGCGTTCGCCGCGATCTGGCGAACAGGCTCTTCCAGCGCGCGCAGCACGATGGCCACACCGGTCTTCTCGTCGCCGGCCTTCTCATCGAGCAGTGCCGCAACGGCTTTGCTGGCCGCGATCAGCGCGGTTCCGCCGCCGGGAACGATGCCTTCCTCGACCGCCGCACGGGTCGCGTTCAGCGCGTCTTCGATGCGCATCTTGCGCTCTTTCATCTCGACCTCGGTCGCCGCGCCCACGTTGATCACCGCGACGCCGCCGGCCAGCTTCGCCAGGCGCTCCTGCAGCTTCTCGCGGTCGTAGTCGGACTTGGTATCGGCGATCTGGGCACGGATGGACGCGATGCGGGCCTTGATTTCGCTGGCGTCGCCGGCGCCCTCGACGATGGTGGTGTTCTCCTTGTCCACCTTGACCTGGCGGGCGGTGCCCAGCATGTTCACGGTGGCTTCCTTCAGTTCCAGGCCCAGTTCCTCGGTGATCACCTGGCCGCCGGTCAGGATCGCGATGTCCTGCAGCATGGCCTTGCGGCGGTCGCCGAAGCCGGGGGCCTTCACCGCGACGCACTTGAACGTGCCGCGCAGAGAGTTCAGAACCAGCGTCGCCAGCGCTTCGCCCTCAACGTCCTCGGCGATGATCAGGAGCTTTTTGCCGGTCTGCGCGATCTGCTCCAGCAGCGGCAGGATCTCCTGAATGTTGGAAATCTTCTTGTCGGTGATCAGGATGTACGGATTGTCCAGCGTGGCTTCCATTTTCTCGGGATCGGTGACCATGTACGCGGAAGCGTAGCCGCGGTCAAACTGCATGCCCTCCACCACGTTGAGTTCGGTCTTCATGGTCTTGCTTTCCTCAACCGTGATGACGCCGTCCTTGCCGACCTTTTCCATCGCGTCCGCGATCAGGGAACCGATCTCGGCATCGCCGGAAGAAATCGCCGCAACCTGTGCGATGTCCTTCTGGGAAGAAACCGGCTTGGAGATTTCGCTCAGGCGGCCGACCGCAGCCTCAGTGGCTTTTTCGATGCCCCGACGCAGAACCATCGGATTCGCGCCTGCGGCCACGTTCTTCAGACCTTCGCGCACAATGGCCTGCGCCAGAAGCGTCGCGGTGGTGGTGCCGTCGCCGGCAACGTCGTTGGTCTTGGTCGCGACTTCCTTCACCAGCTGCGCGCCCATGTTCTCAAACGCGTCTTCCAGCTCGATGTCCTTGGCGATGGTCACACCGTCGTTGGTGATCAGCGGAGCGCCGAACTTCTTATCCAGAACCACATTGCGGCCTTTCGGGCCCAGCGTGATTTTTACGGTATCAGCCAGGGTGTTGATGCCTTTTTCCAGAGAGCGGCGGGCTTCCTCGCCGTATTGAATCTGCTTTGCCATAACTGTTTCCTCCTGAATTTATGCTTGCTTTCCGGGATTATTCCACAACGGCCAGGATATCGCTCTGCCGCACCAGGATGTACTCTTCGCCATCCAGTTTGACTTCAGTTCCCGCGTATTTGGAATAAATGACCTTTTCGCCCACTTTTACGTGCATGGTGATTTCCTTGCCATCGACGTTTCCGCCGGGGCCGACGGCCAGCACTTCCGCCATGACCGGTTTTTCCTTCGCCGCATTGGTCAGGATGATTCCGCCCTTTGTGGTCTCTTCAGCTTCCAGATTTTTGATGACGACACGATCGCCCAAAGGCTTGATGGTCATAACGCAACCTCCTGTAGTCTTGAGTTGTTAGCACTCA
>JAFWEY010000182.1 GCA_017512675.1 Clostridia bacterium
GCGAAGGCGCCGGCGAGATGTTCCAGGTGACCACGCTGGATCTGAACAACCTGCCGAAAACCGAAGACGGAAAGACGGATTACGACAAGGATTTCTTCGGCAAACAGGTCTCACTGACGGTTTCCGGTCAGCTGAACGCCGAAGTCTTTGCGCTGGCCTTCCGCAACGTTTATACCTTCGGCCCCACCCTCCGGGCGGAAAACAGCTACACCCCGCGCCACGCGGCGGAGTTCTGGATGATCGAGCCGGAAATCGCGTTTGCGACGCTGAAGGAAGACATGGATCTGCAGGAAGCGATGGTCAAATACATCATCGACGCGACGCTGAAGGAAGCGCCGGAGGAACTGAAATTTCTGAACAGCTTTGTGGACAAAGGGCTGATTGAGCGGCTGAGTCAGGTGCGCGACGCGGAATTTGCGCGGGTTCCGTATACGGAAGCGGTGGAAATCCTGAAGAACAGCGGGGCGCAGTTCGAGTATCCGGTGTACTGGGGCTGTGATCTGCAGACAGAACACGAACGCTATCTGACGGAAAAGCACTTTGGCCGTCCGGTTTTCGTGACCGACTATCCCAAAGAGATCAAGGCGTTTTACATGCGGATGAACGAGGACGGCAAGACGGTGGCCGCGGCGGATTTGCTGGTGCCGGGCATCGGCGAGCTGTGCGGCGGAAGCCAGAGGGAAGAACGGCTGGATGTGCTTGAAAACCGCATCAGGGAACTGGGCATGAACCCGCAGGATTACTGGTGGTACCTGGAACTGCGCAAATACGGAACCTGTGAGCACGCGGGCTTTGGCATGGGCTTCGAGCGCATGATCATGTACCTGACCGGCATCGCCAACATCCGGGATGTGCTGCCGTTCCCGCGCACGACGCGCAACTGCGAATTCTGATTCCTGCAAAACGTTCGCCCGTTTCCGAACGGGCGGGCTTCGGCCGCAGAGAATTCCGTAACAGACAGCCGGAGCCGGACAAAACCGGAAGACGGGGAAGGGGCGCGGCATGCGCCCCTTTTAACCAGGCGCGTTCCGCGCCCGTTTTGTTAGCGCATCCGAAGGCGGATCTGTATCTGCCGGAAAGGATCTGCCGGAAAGACGGTTTCTGATGAAGAAGAGTTTTACCGTTCGTGAAATCACCACGGCGGCGATGATCGGCACCGTTTATGCGGTTCTGTCGATCGCGCTGCAGCCGATCAGCTTCGGTGCGCACCAATTCCGCGTTTCCGAGGCGCTGACGCTGCTGCCGGTTCTGACGCCGGCTGCCGTTCCGGGGCTGGTGGTGGGCTGCGTCATTTCCAATATGATCGGCGGCGCGGGCATCCTGGACGTGGTGTTCGGATTCCTCGCGACGCTGCTGGCGGCGCTTGCCACCCGCGCTCTGCGCGGAAAGCCGGTGCTCGCGGCACTGCCTCCGGTCATCTTCAACACGGTCATCGTCGGCACGGTGCTCAGCTGCGTCGGCAGCCTGCCGCTGCTGTGGACCATGCTGGATGTCGGCATCGGCGAACTGGGCGGGTGCTTCATTCTCGGCCTGCCGCTGTTATGGGCTCTGAAACGGGCGAAGCTGTTCGAAAAAACCGCGTCGGGGCAGTAAGCTCCCGCGCGGAAAACCTTACTCTGCCGAATATGCCGCGGGGCTGTCTCGTTGTGATACAGCCCCGCGTTTCACGCTGCCGGATTCCTACATTCCCAGGATCATCGCCAGATCGCCGTAGAGAATGGAATCGTCTCCCAGCGCGGCGGTGGTCAGCTTGACGGTGTTGCGGATCGAGGGCATACAGTATCTGTCCACCTCGGCCAGAATCTTTTGAAGGAACAGATCTCCCGCGGCTTCGATGACGCCGCCGCCGTACACCACCAGATCCGGGCTGAGGGTATTGATCATGTTGCCGGTGGCAATGGCAAGATAGTGGCAGGCACGGTCGACCGCTTCCATGGCCACGGTGTCCCCGGCTTCCAGCGCTCTTTTCAGCCGCCTGCTGCGGAATACGCCGTCCTGAACCTCGGCCGCCATCACGGTTTCCCGGCCGCGGGAAATCTGCTGGCGGATATAGGCGCTCATGCCCTGCTTGCTGGAAAACGCTTCAAGGCAGCCCCGCTGGCCGCAGTTGCAGAGCGGGCCCTCGGCATTGAGCACCATGTGCCCGTACTCCGCTGCTTTGAACTGGTTGCCGGTGAACAGCTCGCCGTTCAGAATCAGGCCGCCTCCCATGCCGGTGCCCACGAAGAAGCCCACGATGTTTTTGTAGCCCCGCGCCGCGCCGAAATGATACTCGCCCAGAACGCCGAGATTCACGTCGTTTCCGACGAAGAACGGCACTTTGAACCGCTTTTCCATCGCCGCGCGGATGTTGTAGTTTCGCCAGGGAAGGTTGGGCGTGAACAGCACGATTCCGTTCTTCTGGTCGATCACACCGGGCGCGCACGAGGCGATCGCATTGACCTTTTTCGGATCGATTTCGGATTCTTTGATCATGTCTTCCACCACGCTGGCGATGACCTGTTCAACGTCGGCACTGGAATCGCCGCCGCTCTTGGAACGCCTCTTGAGCCGGTAAATGATCTCATTCTTCTCGTTGAAAATCGCGCCCAGCACCTTGGTGCCGCCGACATCCAGACAGATGTTGTATTTTCCGGCCATGTTCAAAACCCCTTTTGATGTTCTTGCCCGTGTTTCGAAGCTTCCGGCGGGAACAGTGACGGGCGGAAGCATGGATCGGGGACCGTCAGGGCAGCGGACAATCCCTCATGATTCATTATAAGGCACAAGCCCGGAGAAATCAATCCCATATTTCGGGAAATGGCTGCTGCAGTGCGTGGATTTGCGTGTTTTTGTTGCGTATTAAGGAAACCTTCTGGTATAATAAAGCACGAAGGGGTTTCGGAACGGAGTAAAGTGCCGGGAAGATGCACCGCGCCTGCCACGGATAGGAAAAGAAAGCCCTCTGCATGGGAGGCTGCCCGCGGACGCCGCAGGCGGGTTATGACTTCTGTCAATCGACGGAGGAAAACGGGACGCCGGCGGCGCCGGCGCGGAACCGTCCTTCCGGCGCGCATGTGTGATCCGCGCCGGAAGGGCTGCACCGGGAGGAGTGAATGATGCCTGATCTGCGTTTCGGCTGCGTGGCCGACGATTTCACCGGGGCCAGCGACATCGCCTCGTTCTTTCAGCGCGGCGGAGAACGCTGTCTGCTGGTGAACGGGCGGCCGGAGGAAGGATTCCATATCGGGGAAGGGTTCGGCGCGGCGGTCGTCGCTCTGAAATCACGCAACGCGCCTGCCGAAGAAGCAGTCGCCGAAACGCTGCGCGCCTTTCGCTGGCTCGCGGCAGAAGGCGCGGAGACCCTGTATTTCAAGTACTGCTCCACCTTCGATTCGACGCCGGCAGGCAACATCGGTCCGGTGCTGGATGCGATGCTGGACGAAGTGGATGAGCCGTACACGATTCTCTGCCCGGCGCTGCCCGTGAACGGGCGCACCGTACGATACGGCAGGCTCTACGTGAACGGCGTGCCGCTGGACCGGAGCCCGATGCGGAACCATCCGCTGAATCCGATGTGGGACAGCCGCATTGCCGCGCTGATGAAGCCGCAGAGCCGTTATCCGTGCCATGTGCTCGATCTGGACGCGCTGCGCGGGCCGGAGGAGAGGATTCGCGGCCTGATCGACGAATGGAAGCGCGAAAGCCGGCGCTTTTTCGTCGCGGTGGATTATTGTGAAGAAGAGGATGGACGGAGGATTGCCTCGCTGTTCGGCGGGCTTCGCCTGCTCAGCGGCGGCTCCGCCCTTGCGGCGCACCTGTGCGGCGGAAATGAAGCCGCCGGCGGGACGAACGGGTTCGGGGAACACAGGAATGAAGCGCCGGCGCTGATCCTGTCGGGCAGCTGCGCCGAGGCGACCGTGAAGCAGGTGGCCGCCTTTGCCGGGGCCGGCGGAATCGCGCTGCGGATCCGGCCGCTCAGCCTGCTGAACGGCGGGCAGACGGAGGAGGAAGTGTGGCGGTTTGTCGAAAATCACCCGCGGGACGACGTGCTGCTGTACAGTACGCAGCCGGCCGGCGAGCGGCAGGAAACTGACAGGGCGACGCAGGAAAGGATCTCCTCGGTGCTGGAGGCGCTGATGGCGGATCTGGCGCGGCGCGCCGTCGCCGGCGGCCGGAGAAAGCTGATCGTCGCGGGCGGCGAAACCTCCGGTGCCGTCGTGCGCGCTCTGGGCTGGAACGCGTTCCGGGTCGGTCCCTGCGTGTCGCCGGGGGTGCCGGTGATGGCCCCTGTTCCGCTGCCGGACGCGCGAGTGGTGCTGAAGTCGGGGAATTTCGGACAGGAGGATTTCTTTCTGCGGGCGATTGAGAGCCTGAGACGGGGTTAAGGCAACACCGCACAATTCGCCGGCACGCCCGGCAGCGTCTTTTGCACCATCCATTTCCTGCAAATTTCTCGATTTACCTCCAGTAAACCATCGAAATCTGCAGGAACGCCTGACGCAAAATCCACTTGTCGGTCGACCACCTCATTTGTGCGGTATTGCCTTAAGGCACTGCCGCACAATTCGCCGGCGCCTCCGGCACCGCGCTCTGCGCCGGTCATTTCCGGTTTGCTTGAAAACCGCGCTTGAAGAGGATCGTTTCCGTGCGGGCGGCCTGCTTCAGCCCAGCCGCGAAACCGCGAACAGGACCGGCGCGGACGAAGGCTGGTTCTCATACCCGCAGCGCAGCGCCTGATACGTTCGGCCGGACAGCTCCCGCGCCCAGCGGCCGACCGCTTCCAGCTCCCTGACGCCTTCTTCGTGACCCGGATAGACGCAGACCGTCAGCAGTCCGCCGGTTTTCAAAAGGGAAAGGGCCCGGTTCAGCGCTTCGACGGTGGTTTCGGTTCGGGTGGTCACCGACTTGTCGCCGCCGGGCAGCCAGCCCAGGTTGAATACGATCAGATCCGCCGGCCCCTTTACGAATTCGTCCATGCGCTCGTGTCCGGCGCAGATCAGCGTCACCCGCGCGAGGATTCCCGCGCTTTCCAGCTTTTCCCGCGTCCGGTCAAGCGCCGCAGCCTGCACGTCGAACGCGTACACGCGCCCCGCACTGCCCGCGCCTTCCGCCAGGAACAGCGTGTCTGCACCGTTTCCTGCCGTCGCGTCCACGCATACCGCGCCGTCAAAGACCGCCTGAGCCTGCAGCGCGCGCGCCCAGTGGCGGGCGCTTCCAAGGTCGGCCAATTCAATCATCTCCTGAATGCAAACGCCGCGCTTGCGCGCGGCGTTCCTGTTTTCCGTTTCTATTCTTCCGCTTCCGCCCCGACCGTCTTGATGTGCAGCATATCCAGCTGATCCTGGTGAACGGTGGACGGGGTCGGCATCATCAGGTCGTTCGCGCCCTGCGCCTTCGGGAAGGCGATGACGTCGCGCAGGCTGTCCTTGTCGGCCAGCATCATGATCAGCCGGTCGATGCCGAAGGCGAACCCGCCGTGGGGCGGCGCGCCGTACTTGAACGCGTCGAGCAGGAAGCCGAAGCGCAGCCGCGCCTCCTCCTGGCTGAGGCCGATCAGATCGAACATCTCAGACTGCATGTCGCTCCTGTGGATTCGGATCGATCCGGAGCCCATTTCGATGCCGTTCAGCACCAGGTCATAAGCCTTGGAGCGCACCGCACCCGGGTCGGTCGCGATCAGATCGCGGTCCTCTTCCATATAGGAAGTGAACGGGTGATGCATCGCCACGAAGCGGTTCTCTTCCTCGCTGTACTCCAGCAGCGGGAATTCGGTGACCCAGAACAGATTGTATTTGCTGTGGTCGATCAGGCCGTGCTTGCGGGCGATTTCCTTGCGCAGTTCGCCGAGCGACTGCCAGACGACCTGCTTTTTGTCTGCCACGAAGAACAGCACGTCGCCCTTTTCCGCGTTCATCGCTTCGAACAGAGAGGCCTTGAGCTCGTCGGTCAGGAACTTGTTGAAGGAAGAACGCACGGAGCCGTCTTCGCCCAGGGAAACCCAGGCAAGGCCCTTTGCGCGATAGGTCTTCACGAATTCGCCGAGCTTATCGATCTCCTTGCGGGGCAGCTTGCCTGCCAGCCCCTTCGCGTTGATGCCGCGCACCGTGCCGCCGGCTTCCACGGCGCTTTCGAACACGCCGAAGCCGCAGCCCGCCACCCGATCGGAAATGTCGACCAGCTGCATGTCAAAGCGGGTGTCCGGCTTGTCGGAGCCGTAGCGGTTCATCGCGTCGATCCAGGTCATGCGCGGCAGGGGCAGCGGCAGCTCGATGCCCATCACTTCGCGGAACACCGCCGCGAACGCGCCTTCGATCACGGTTTGGATATCGTTCTCCTCGATGAAGGACATCTCGACGTCGCACTGCGTAAATTCCGGCTGGCGGTCGGCGCGGCTGTCCTCGTCGCGGAAGCAGCGGGCGAGCTGGAAATAGCGGTCGAAGCCCGCCAGCATCAGCAGCTGCTTATAGATCTGCGGGGACTGGGGAAGCGCGTAGAACGTGCCGGGGTGCAAACGCGACGGGACCAGGAAATCGCGGGCGCCTTCCGGCGTGGATTTGGTCAGGATCGGGGTCTCCACTTCGGTGAAGCCTTCGCTTTCCATGTGCCGGCGAATGACCGATATGACCTTTGCCCGCAACCGCAGCGTCTTCTGCATCGACGGGCGGCGCAGGTCGAGATAGCGGTATTTGAGGCGAACGATCTCGTTCTCGTCCGCGTTGTCGTCGATGTAGATCGGCGGCGTTTCGGCTTTGTTGAGCAGAACTGCCTGCCTGACGAACACTTCGACATCGCCGTTTTTCAGCTTTGCGTTAACCGCCTGCTCGTCGCGGAGGCGAACTTCGCCTTCCACCGACACCACGTACTCGCTGCGAAGCGATCCGCCCAGGCGGAAGCAGTCGCTGCCGCAGGTTGCCTCGTCGAATACCAGCTGAACCATTCCTTCGCGATCGCGCAGCCAGACGAACACCACACCGCCCAAATCGCGGGTGCGCTGCACCCAGCCGGAAAGCCGCACAACCTGCCCGACCATTTCCCGTGAAACGTCGCCGCAGTATCCGGTGCGCTTAAAACCTGTCAAAGACATAACGCGTCATCCTCCATTACTGCCTGAAATAATCGATGATCTGATCCATGGGAACCAGAGTTTCTTCGCTCTTTGCCATATCGCGCACCCGCACGACGCCCTGGGCCAGTTCGTCTCCCGCCAGGATCAGCACGATCGGCGCGCCCGATTTGTCCGCGTACTTGAATTGCGCCTTCATCGAACGGGCGGCGTGATCCAGATCGGCCTTGATTCCGGCGCCGCGCAGCGTGTCCGTCAGCGCGAGACCGGCGAGCCTTGCCTCGTCGCCCAGCGTGCATACGAAAGCGTCCAGCCTTGCCGGCGCCGCCGGTGCCGCGTTCTGCAGATCCTGCACCATCAGCAGGCGCTCCACCCCCAGCCCGAAACCGATGCCGGCTGTTTTGGGACCGCCCAGTTCCTCCACCAGCCCGTCGTAGCGCCCGCCGCCGCACACGGTAAGTTCGCCGGCCGGGGTTTTGGTTACGATTTCAAACACCGTCTTCGTATAGTAATCCAGCCCGCGAACGATGCGGGGATCCAGCGTGAAGCCGATGCCGAGGGCAGTCAGGTACGACTGCAGTTTTTCGAAATGCGAGCGGCACTCGCCGCACAGGTGATCCAGCATGCTCGGCGCGCCCTCGATTCTCTGCTGGCAGGAGGCTTCCTTGCAGTCCAGAATCCGCATCGGGTTGCGCTCGAAGCGGCTTTTGCACGAGTCGCACAGCCCGTCAAGCCTCGGCCGCAAGAAATCGCGCAGCGCGTCGTGATAGGAGGCGCGGCAGGCGGGGCAGCCGATGGAATTGATGCGCAGCGAAAGATCCTTTACGCCGGCGCGCTTCAGGACTTCCAGCGCCAGGCGGATGATTTCCGCGTCGCATGTGGCGTCGGGCGCTCCGAACACCTCAACGCCGTGCTGGTGGAATTCGCGCAGCCGCCCGGCCTGCGGCTTTTCGTAGCGGAAGCAGGGACAGGAAACGTAATACATCTTGACCGGCAAAGGGCCGGCGAACAGTTTGTCCTCCAGAAAAGCGCGCACGACGCCCGCCGTGCCTTCCGGTTTCAGGGTAACCGAGCGGTCGCCCTTGTCGGTGAAGGTGTACATTTCCTTCTGCACCACGTCGGTGGTGTCGCCGACGCCGCGCTGAAACAGTTCCGTGTGTTCAAAGACCGGCGTGCGGATCTCGCTGTAGCCGTAGAGGCTCCCGACGTCGCGCATGATCGCTTCGACGCTCTGCCAGCGGTAGCTCGCTGCCGGCAGCACATCCTGTGTGCCCTTCGGCGCCTGTATTTTTGTCATTGGATTCCCTCCCGGAAAAGCGCCTTCGCCGCTTTGCGGACAAAGGCGGCTCCTTCGCTGTTACAAACGAAAATTATAGCCTTCAACCCCTGCGCTGTCAAGAATTGGGAGGTTAAGGAACAGGGCTTGCGCATGAACCGGAAGGAGAACTTTATGAAGAGAGCCGGTATCACCGCAGCAGCGCCGCGGCGCTCGGCGGCAGAGAGCCGCTGATCCGTGCGCAAAAAAGCGGCCGGGAAAGCATGCTGCTCTCCCGGCTCGTGGATTGAAGGGCGTGCCGTTTCCGGCAGGCCGGAACCCTTTGCGGCGGCGAGCGGATCACCGGCTGTAGATCTGCTGGACTCCGAACAGAGGGACCGTCAGCGTATCGCCGTTGAGATAGAACGTCTTTAAACTGACGGAGAACACGGAACCCAGAATGCCGCTTCCCTCGCTGGGAAGGTAGGTGTAACTGTCGCTGAGATTCGTGGGCTGGCCCATCCAGGTTCCGGTCAGTGTAAAGGTATCGTCGCTGTTCATGACCAGCGTGAGGTCCGAACCGTTGCCCTCGGGGCTGATCGTGCGCCTGCCGACCTCGTCGTATACGCCGGCGAGTTTCCAGGTTCCCACGACCGACTGCTTGCTGCCCGCCGAAGCGGCGGAGGCGGATCCGGAATTTCCGGACATGGAGCAGCCGGTCAGCATCAGCACGCTGAACACCGCTGTCAGGATCAGTGCGATTCCTTTGTACAGATTCTTTTTCATGGTCATATCCTCCTGTCTTTCATTCGGGGTTTCCGTGAATTCATCTTAACGGATCCGGCATGTATTTTTGTTCCCGGTTTTGGATTCCGCCCGGCGGGGATGAGAGGCGACGGCTCCCGGGAAGCCGCCGCGCGAAAACAGAGGGGGTCAGCGGGCATCATTCCGCGGGCTGCGCTTGCGGAGCATGGAATTGATGAGATTCTCCGCTTCACGGTGGCTGTCCAGGCACAGCGTGTAGCTTCCGTCCGTTCCCCACACCTTCAGTTGGCTGGAATGCTTTCTTTGGACCCGCTGGATTTGGTTCCAGCTCAGGCAGAAGCTCTCGGGGTGCATACCGAACTTGCCGGCCGTGGTTCCGCAGATTCCGGATTCGGTGACGGTCAGCGTGTGCTTCCGAAGGCTGGAAGCATGCATCAGAAACATCGAGCCGGCGAGCAGGCCGAACGCGCACAGCATCCAGGTATAACGATCCGAAACCCAGTAGCCCAGCGGCGTCCTTGTGATGTTGAAGATGCTGTTCGCAGCGCTGTTGTTCCACATCAGCATTACGGCACCCATCAGAACCATCAGAACGGCGTTGAATGTGAACATTCCCGCCTGAAGCCCTGAGTGCTCGAAACGCCGGATCATCCGGGGATTCCGCGGGGAAGCCTCCTCCCGGTTAGCGTGCGTCCCGTCCCTGCGAACGTCCATCCCATAGCTTTCGTTCCCGTACATCATGATTGCATCCTCCTGTCTTGTTTTCGTGGGCTTGTGCTCCCTTCGATGGCTGTATTGTATACCGTAGGAGATGCAAATTTGTTTTCGGTTCCGGCATCCGCGCAAACCGTTCCCGGATCATTGGACGCCGGGAGAGGGCGGGGCAACTGCGCACCGCCTGTTTTGGCCCCGCCCGCTTATCCGTTCGCGGGGCGCTCCCTTGAGACGAAGCCGGGAGACGGCCGCATGATCGCCCGGTCGGGGGACTGTGGATCCTGACAGGCAGAACGCATCGTTTTTCCGGCTCGGGCTTTCGATATGATCAGCCCCTGAAAGCACAGGGCCTTCAGGGGCTGTTTCCATATAAGGTTCCGGCAGGGTTCCGGTCCGGTCCGCGTTCAGGGAGGGGCCGCGTTCAGGGAGGGGCCGCGTTTCGCCTGACGTCAGGCAGAGCGGTGGGGCTCGTCCGGGGGCAGCCGGTCGTACAGAAATTTCTCCTTGAGCGGAAGGCGAAACACGGCAGCCATGTCGCGGAGATCCTGCGCGCTGGGCGCCTGCCGCTTCCGGGAAACGCAGGACAGCACCTTGAGCAGGATGGCGGCAGCTTTTTCGGCAGTCTCCACCAGACCGAAACAGGCGTCCGGACTCTCGCCCACGGCAAAGACGCCGTGCTGCGCCCACAGGACGATGTCGTACTCCTCCACTTTTTCCATCGTCATCGCGGCGATTTCAGGGGTCCCCGGAACCATCCAGGGAACGACGCCGATGCCGGCGGGGAAGATCATGGCGCACTCGGGCATCATCTCCCACAGCTCGCGGGTAAAGACGGTCTCGTCCAGGGGCAGGACGAACGACAGCGCGATCAGGTTTTCCGGGTGCGCGTGATAGACCAGGCGCAGACGGCCGCCGGAACGGCGCTTGATGACTTCGTGGTTCGCCAGGTGGGCGGGCAGCTCGCTCGTCGGCCTGCCGCGGTCCCAATAGCCCCAGAGAACGCGGTAGCATGCGCCGTCCTCCGAAATCTCAAGGATGCCCAGGGAGCGTTCCGGCTCGCGGGCCGTGCTGCGAAAGAGCTGTCCCGCCGCGGTGACCAGCAGGATCTCTCCCGCAAGACCCGGGACGGACAGTCCGATGGGCTGCCAGCCGCCGGCAGGGGTCAGCTCTTCCGACACGGCGGCAGCGTCGTCCGCGCTCAGGCGATAGCTGAGATTTCCGCCGTGGCATTCGTGCCAGCCCTCCTTCCTGGCGTCGTCGCACATGCGAATCAGCGCGGTGAAAAAGGGTGCTTGCGTTACTTTCATGGGCGACAGCTCCTTATTTGTATTGGATCGGCGCGCGGAGATGCCGGCGCTGATCGATGGCGGTGTCTGCGTCCTGCGCTTTTGCCGGGGAGACCTTACTGCTTTTCCAGAAGCTGCCGCATATAGGCGCTGAACGGGATCGCCGGCTCCAGGTCCGCGGCAGAATCCACGCGCAGCACCGTGGCCTCCGGCGTCATATCCACGTTGTGGAAGGCCAGCGCCTCGGTGATCTGGTCGCTGTTGATCGGGCGGAGCCGGCCGAGACTGGCCAGACCCAGCGCGAGGCGCGCGGAGGCTTCGGCGTTTTCCAGCCGGTACCATGCCTCGCGGGGAGTCTTTCCCCAGGCGATGGGGCCGTGATTTGCCAGGTTGACCACATGATACTTCTTCACATAGGGGATGATGCACTCCGCCAGCTCCCTGGAACCCGAGCAGCAATAGGGAATCACGGGAATCCTGCCGCAGATGCATACCGCCGAGAGAGTGCTGGGCAGGTCCAGTTCAATGCCGGCGCAGGCGAGAATGGAGCAGTTCAGCGGATGGGCATGGGCTGTGGAGACGATCTCATCGTCGGTCCTGTAGGCGTTGAGGTGCATCTCCGTCTCGCTGGTCGGTTTCCAGGTGCCCTCCAGAACCGCGCTGTCGCTGATGCGCACTTTGATGAGCATCTCGTCCTTCAATTCCCCTTTGTTCACGCCGGTGGGCGTGATCCACACCGCGTCCTCGCCGCAGCGCACAGAAAGGTTTCCGTCGTTTGCCGCCACGAAGCCCATACTGCTCATTCTGTGGCCGATTTCGAGGATCAGGTCTTTGGCCTCCCTGTCAGATACGTACACTTCGGTTTGTCCCCCTTCGCGTTATTTCGATTTTGGGTCCCGGTTTTCCCTTTCGATGCCCGGCGCGGGCCGGATGGTCACCAGACGTTCCTGCGGATCACGCGTTCGGCGAAGATCGAGAAACGCCGGTCCCAGGCTTCCGCGTCCCTGGGCCTGAAGACGGTTTGCGGGAAGGTGTCTGCGGACACGCGGCGCATGGACGCCTTGTCCTTCAGCTCGCCGCACGCATAAGCCTGGAGCAGCAGGTTGCCCACGGCGCTGCCCTCATATACGCCGGTGCAGACACGGCAGCCGCAGGCGTTGGCGGTGTACCGGGCGATCAGGCGGTTCCTGCTGCCGCCGCCCAGCATGTAGATCCTGTCGATGCCCCTGCCGGCGGCCTTCAGCAGCGGAGCCAGATAGCGCTGGAATTCCAGCGCCATGCTCCGGTACACGACCCCTGCGATCACGGGAACGTTCTCCGGGTCCACATCCGCGCCGAAATCCCGCTTCAGCGCCGCCGATATGGCGGCGGGCATATCGCCGGCGTCGTAGAAATCCCGCCCGTTGATGTCGATGGAGAGATCGTTCTCCGGGACGCTCTCCGCCAGGTCGACGATCTCCCCGTAGGTGTACTTGCCCCATCGCTGCCTGCACTGCTCGATGATCCATGTGCCGGTCATGTTTCGCTTGAACATGTTCTTGCCAAAGGGCACGCTGGAGTTGTTGAAATTGTTTTCAAAGGCGGTATCGTTGATTACCGGCATGTCGGTTTCAAGACCCATCAGCGCCCAGGTCCCGCAGCTGATGAAAGCCCAGCCGGTGCCGTTGTCCGGCACCGCGGTGAGGGCGCAGGCGGTGTCGTGGGTGCAGCTGGTGACAATGGGCACCGGACCGTCCAGCCCCGCAGCCTTTACGACCGCAGGATCCACCTCGCCGATGCGGGTGCCGGGCGGAACGACCCGCGTACACAGGCCCTTGGGCAAGCCGAAGCGCTCAAAGACCTCCGCGTCCCAGTCATCCCTTCGGAAATCGTACAGGCGGCCGAAGGTGGGCATGGACCGCTCACAGCAAGCCTCCGCTCCCAGAAGGTAGTGCATCGCGTCGGCGATGAACAGCATCCCTCTGGGGTCGTCCAGGGAGGGATCGCCGTCCAGCTTCATGCGCAGCAGTATGCTCAGCGGATCGGAGGGCATGCGCTGGTTGCCGTTCCGCTCGTAGAGCGCACGCTCCCCGAACGCCGCTTCGATCAGCGGCTGCGTCCGCACCGTGGTGTTCATGCTGCGGTAGGAGAGAGGCAGGTGGTTCAGGTTGCCGTCCCGGTTCAGCACGGAGAAATCCCCGCCCCAGGAGCATACGCTGACGCTGTCCAGACGCGGACCGTATTTTTCGGCGTACAGGGCGAGAGCGTGCTGGATCTCGTCGTTGAAGCGATAGAGGTTGCGATAATCCCTTCCATGGATGCGCGTGAACTGGGTTCGGAAGCGATGGATCGGATCCGTCTTCAGCACGCCGTCTTCCAGATATCCGACGATCGCGCGTCCGCTTTCGGAACCCATGTCGATTGCGAGGTGCATTCCCACAAGAAAAGCCTCCTTCTGCGGGAGATTTGTCTCTGCCGACGGAGAACGTCAGGCCGTGAGCGTTCGATGAGCGCCCCGTCGGGAATCGGTCCCCGCCGCCTTCCCGGACGGTGCGCGGCGCCCGGTTCCGCGCCTGCGCGGGAATGGCAGCCGCGGGGATGATTGGGGACGCGCGGCGCTCCTGATCGGAAGCTTGCCGCCGTCCGGCGTGAAGCATCCTGTTCAAGCGATGCGTGCCGATGCGATTTCCCGAAGCCGCCTGGGGCGAAGCCTTTCGCCCGGGACGGGGCGGCCTTCCAAAGGAAACCTGCCGCAGATACTATAGCACAGCGGGCGGGAATCCGTCAACGGGCGGGCTGCTTCGAGCGCATAACTCCAGTGCCTCGCCGGGGCATAATTATTGGATACAGCGCACAAAATACCAATATAACTTTATACTGTATTCCACATTTAAAATTAACTCCGTGAATTATGAGGCGATGATATTGACATTGCAGTGAGATGGGTTTAAAATATATATAACTATTACAGTAAGGTTCTCCATTTTTGTGCCGGGATTGGCCGGCGATTCACCTTGGTCAATCGGCGGAGCGAAAGACTGCCGCCGAAAGATAAATAACAAGCGAAGGAGCCATCATTATGAAGAAACTGCTTACCCTGCTTCTGGCTGTCGCCATGCTTGTCACCTGTGTCAGCGCCGCGCTGGCCGAGGGATACGAGGTCCTGAACGGCTTTGATCCCGCGAACTTCAAATCCGAGAAGGATCCCTCTGAGTTCAAGATGGCCGTCGTCGTGAAGGGCGTGGCCGACTGGTTCTCCCGTCTGGAAGAAGGCGTGACCGAGTTTGCGGAGAAGTATGGCGTGGACGCGCACGTTGAGTTCCCCGCCACCACCGACGCCGCTTCCCAGCTGGAGATCATCGACCAGCTGAAGACCCAGGGCTACGACGCCATCATCGTGGTGCCGAATGACTCTGCCGCGCTGGAGAACACCTTCGCGGACGCCATGGAAAAGGGCATCGTCGTCGTCGGCCCTGAGGCCTCCAACCTGAAGAACTGCCTGTATGACACCGAAGCCTTCAACGCCCAGACGAATGCCGTGGCGAAGGCCGACGCGCTGATCGAAGCCACCGGCGGCGAGGGCAAGTACGCCATCATGGTTGGCTACACCACCGCCATCACCCATATGGACTACGCCACCCGCGAGGTTGAGTACCTGAAGGAAAAGGCCCCCGGCCTGGAGCTGATCAACGACGGCGCCATCCCCACCTGCGAATCCAAGGAATCCACCACCACCGCCTATGAGCAGGCCAAGCAGGTTCTGAAGGCCAACCCCGACCTGAAGGGCTTCGTGTGCCACTGCTCCACCGACGCGGCGGGCGTCTCCCAGGCTGTTGAAGAGATGGGCCTGGACGGCCAGGTCATGATCATCGGCGCCGGCGTTCCCTCTGTTTACGCTGAAGAGCTGAAGGACGGCCTGATCTACTGCGTCACCACCTGGGATCCGAAGCTGTCCGGTTACGTTGCCTGCCTGACTGCCTACAAGGTACTGATCGGCGAGCCCGTGGGCGACGGCACCGACCTGTCTGACGGCGGCGCGGCCCCCGGCTACGAGGCTGTCAAGCTGGTTCTGGACGACGGCAACAACTGCCTGCTGGGCAGCGCGCCCTGCGTCGCCACCGGCGAGAACGTGGACGAGCTGTTCTGATTCCAATCACGGGTTTATAGGATTGAGAAGGTTTAATCGCTATTAACCTGAGGCGCTGCCGGGCGGTTTGACTCTTGGCAGCGCCTCATTCGATTCCAGTCGATGATGGGTGACCCATTGTCGATGGAAGGGAGGAACAACTGTTGTCTGAATACATTTTGGACTGCAAGGGCGTGTGCAAGTCCTTCGGCGGCGTCCATGCCCTGCAGAACGTTGACCTTAGAGTCAAACGCGGCGAGGTGCACTGCCTGGCAGGCGAGAACGGCTGCGGAAAGTCCACCATCATCAAAGCCATCTCCGGCTTCCAGCCGCAGGATTCGGGCACCATCGAATTCGATGGCAAGGTTTACCAGTCGCTTTCGCCGTCTGTCTCCATCGATCAGGGCATCCAGGTCATCTACCAGGATATGTCCGTATTCCCGAACCTCACCGTGCAGGAGAACCTGGCCATCAACACGGTGATTTCCAACAAGCAGAAGATCTACAATCACCGGCAGCAGCGGGAAATCGCGAAGAAGGTCATGGCGACGCTGGGGCTGGACCTCGATTTGGACGACCTGGTCGAGACGCTGCCCGTCGCATCCAAGCAGCTGATCGCCATCGCCCGCGCGCTGTACGCGAAGGCAAAATTCCTGATTCTGGACGAGCCGACCACGGCGCTGACCCGCAAGGAGGTCGAACGGCTGTTTGAGATCATCCGCGACCTGAAGGCCAAGGGTCTCTCCATACTGTTCGTTTCCCACAAGCTGGATGAAATGTATGAGATTTCCGACAGCATCACCATCATGCGGTCCGGGCAGACCGTGTACACCGGCCCCATGGCGACGCTGAGCGAAGAGGATTTCACCCACTACATGACGGGCCGCGACTTCAGCGACGTGGACAACAAGCACGCCGAAGAACGCATCCAGCGGGATACCCAGCCGGCGATTGAACTGAACAACCTGTCCGGCTCCGGCTTCGCCGGCGTGTCCTTCAAGGTGCAGCCGGGCGAAATCGTGGGCATAACCGGTCAGTTGGGTTCCGGCCGCTCCGAGCTGTGCAACACGCTCTTCGGCATCGAAAAGGCGACAGGCGGCACCATCACCTGCTCGGGAAAGCAGGTAACCATCTCCTCCGTGGAGGACGCGACCAGGAACGGCATCGCGCTGGTTCCCGAGGACCGTCTGACAGAGGGCCTGTTCCTGCCGGTCTCCATCATGGAGAACATCACCGTCGTCAACTTCGACAAATTCACCAAGGGCCTGACGCTGGATTCCCCGGCCCAGATTGCCGAGTCCGCCGATTGGGTCAAGGAGATCCACGTCAAGACCGACGATCACCTGCTGCCCGTGCAGACGCTCTCCGGCGGAAACCAGCAGAAGGTGGTTCTGGCAAAGTGGCTGTCCACGAAACCAAAAATCCTGATTCTGAACGGCCCCACCGTCGGCGTGGACATCGGCGCGAAGTACGACATCTACGCGCTGCTGCGCGACCTGGCGAAGCAGGGCCTGGCGGTCCTGGTCGCCAGCGACGATCTGACTGAGGTCTCCAGACTGTGCGATCGCACCGTCGTCATGCGGGGCGGCATCATGACCGGGGAGATCGCCGACCAGGAACTGACCGTCGAAAACCTGACCAAGGCGATTATGTGAGGGGGCGAACAGGATGAATAAGAAAACGAAACGGCTCCTCGGCAGAAACGAATTCTACGTCGCCGCCATCATCATCGTTCTCGCGCTGATCATACAGGTGATCTCCGGGCAGTTCATCGCGATCAACAATCTGGTCGACCTGGCGCGCGCCATCATCGTCAACGCGATCTACGCCCTGTGCGGCCTGCTTGCGTTCGTCTCCACCGGCGCAGACGTCTCCTTCCCGATGATCGCCGGCATGACGACCTACATTATATTCAAGGTGGCCGAGGTGACTGCGCTGCCCGCCTTCGTGCTGGTGGCCATGGCGCTGGCAATCGGCGCGCTGTGCGGCTGCATCAACGGCTTCTTTATTGTGAAGTACCACTTCAACTCCCTGATCGTCACGCTGTCCACCTCGGCCATCTGCTACGGCATCGCCTTCGGCGCGCTGAAGGGCGTGCGCATCGACGTTCCTGACGCCTTCAAGGCCTTCTCCAAGTGGAACCTGTTTACCGTGCGGAGCGGCATCACGGGCCTGGGCGCAAAAATGCACGGCGCGATCCTGATTATGATTCTCCTGTACGTGCTGGCCTACCTGGTCCTGCGCCACACGATGGTCGGCCGTTCGATCTACGCCATCGGCGGCGACGAGATTTCCGCGCGCCGCGCCGGTATCCAGGTGGACAAGGTCCGCTTCGGCGTCTTCGTCGTCAACGGCATGATCGCCGTCATCGGCGGACTGTGCTACGCCTGCATGTGCAAAAACTGCTCCCCCATGGAGTACTACGGCGGTGAGAACATCGTCATTGCGGCCATCGTTCTGGGCGGCGTTCGCCTGACCGGCGGCCACGGCACGCTGCTTGGCTGCCTGCTGGGCACGTTCCTGCTTTCCATGGTTTCCAACTCGCTGACGCTGATCGGCGTGTCCGTGTACTGGCAGAACGTGTTTATCGGCCTGATCATCGTGATCGGCGCGTCCATCTCCGCGATCCAGGCGAAGCGTTCCCTGAAGGCCAGTAAGGAACTCGGAAAGGAGGCAGCGTAAATGGCGACGGCGAAAAAGCTCAAGATCAACAGTGACTTTCTCAGGATGCTGGTGATCCTGGTCGTGATCATCATTGCCGCGACCATTACCTCCGGCTCCAACTTCTTCAGCGTGATCAGCTTCCAGACCATGGCGAAGCAGCTGACGGAGTATGGCCTGATGTCCATCGCGCTTTCGATGGCAATGATCACCGGCGGCATCGACCTGTCCACCGTGTACATAGCCAACCTGTGCGGCGCCATCGCGTCCCTCACCATCAGTGCCATCGCGCCGGAAGGGCAGATTCTCGGCATCATCTTTGCCTGCATTCTGGCCCTGGCGCTCGGCCTGTGCTGCGGCGCGCTGAACGGCTTCCTGGTTTCCGTGGTCGGCGTGCCTCCCATGCTGGCGACGCTGGGCACGTACGAGCTGTTCTCCGGCATCACCATCGTGCTCTCCAACGGACAGTCGATCCAGGTCATCCCGCAGTTTACCGTGTTCGCGAACGTGGAGATCCTGGGCATCCCGCTTCCGTTTATCGTATTCATTTTGATGGCGGTGATCTTCTCGATCCTGCTGGGCAAGACCGCTTTCGGCCGCAGGATGCACCTGGTCGGCGTCAACCCGAAGGCTTCGCGCTTCGCCGGCATCAACAATGAAAAGACCATCATCATGGCCTATATGCTGGGCGGTCTGCTGTGCTCGATCGCGGGGCTGATTTCCCTGTCGCGCGTGTCCTCGGTCAAGGCGGACTTCGGCTCTTCCTACGTCATGATGACGATTCTGATCGCCGTGCTGGGCGGCTGCAATCCTGCCGGCGGCTGGGGCGAAATTCCCGGCGTCGCTACGGCGGTCCTCGTGCTTCAGGCCATTTCCCAGTGGCTCACCGCTGTCCCGTGGATCAACGGATACTATCGTCAGGCCCTGTACGGCATCCTGCTGCTCGGGTTCATGACCTATAAGTTCTACCGCGACAAGAACATGGGAAGGCGCTGAGGCAGAAGCGGCAGGCACACGAACCGAATGAAAAGGAGCAAACCATGAAGTACGGCATCTACTATTCCTATTGGGAGAAGGCATGGCGCGCGGATTACATTCCGTACGTCAGGAAGGTAAAGGAACTGGGGTTCGACATTCTCGAGGTTGGCTGCCATCATTTCCTGGACATGAGCGACGAATACCTGGCCTCTTTGAAGAAGGAAGTGGAGGCGCAGGACATCACCCTGACGGGCGGTTACGGCCCTGACAAGGCGCATGACATCGCCAGCGCGGATCCGGCAATTGTTAAGGCGGCTTTTGACAAGTACGAGGCGACCTTCAAAAAGATGAAGACGGCGGGCGTCAAGTGGCTCGGCGGCGGGCTCTATTCCTATTGGCCGGCGGATTATTCCAAGCCGCTCGACAAGGCCGGAGACCGCGCGCGCGCCATCGCGAATATCCGCACGCTGGGTGATATGGCCGCCGGGTATGACATCACCCTCGGCATGGAAGTGCTGAACCGCTTCGAGGGCTACATCCTCAATACCTGCAAGGAAGCCCTAGACTTTGTCACCAAGGTGGATCGCAAAAACGTGACCATCATGCTGGATACGGTCCACATGAATATCGAAGAAGACTCCTTCTATGACGCCGTCAAGCTGGCGGGTGACAGGCTCGGGCACC
>JAFWEY010000183.1 GCA_017512675.1 Clostridia bacterium
GGACGGCCGTGCGCGGCACCCAGCGGCCGCGGATCCTCCGAAGCGGCCATCGCGCAGGGCTGGACAGCCGTGCGGCGGCGGCCCGGGATCCGCGGCGCTGTCTGACCCTTTCAAAGGTTAATCGTGCGTAAATACCCGTGTTTTAACTTGCAAAATCCGCCCGACCGCGCTATACTATTATTCGCGTTGATTGTTGACGCGCTGATGTAGCTCAGTCGGTAGAGCGCATCCTTGGTAAGGATGAGGTCACCGGTTCGAATCCGGTCATCAGCTCCATGAAAACCGTCAGAAATGACGGTTTTTCGTTTTATAGGCTCTGCAGCATGCCTTCGGCAGCGCCGCGGACCTGATCCCTGGCGTGCGGGAGATGACGTTTGCAATGCGCGGCGGCAGCCCTTGCAGTCTCCCGAAGCCGCATTCCCCGGGACCATAAACGCCGCGCACGCGGCCCTGCCGCGAAATCGACGAGCGTATTGGGGTGAAGTCCATGACGAAAAGCAAACTGTATCTCATCCTGCAGGCCGTCGTCTGCGTCGCTCTGGCCGCATGGCTGTCCGCGTCGGCGATCGGGATCTATCGGGAGGGTACGGCCCGCAGGGCGGAGCATCCCATGGAGAGCATCTATACGCCGGAAGACGCGGCACAGAAGTTCGCGCCTGTTGTGCCGCTGCTTTTCGCGGGCGTTGGCCTTCTGATCGCGGGGCTCGTGCTGGATGTGAAGGACGAGAATGCCGAAAAGCCCGTGAAGGACGCGGAGCTCAATCGGGACCTGGCGGTCTCCCTTGTCGTTCATCCCTCCGCGGATATGATCGCGGAGCGGCGCAGGCAGGGACGGCTGCTGAAAACCGGCTGGGGGCTGTTCGCGCTGTGCATGGTTCCCGTTCTGGTTTACCTGCTGAACCCGGCTCACTTTCCGGAGACCGGCCTGGAGGACATGTTCCTTTCCCTGCTGAGGGTGCTCCTGCCCTGGACCGCCGCGGGGCTGGGCGCGCTGGCGGTGACGTCGGTTCTGCGGGAAAAAAGCCTCCTCCGGGAAACACAGGCGGCACAGGCACGGCTGAAGGAGGAAAAGAAGGAAGGCGCTGCGGCCGCACCCGGGCCCGTCAGCCCGCCAAAGAAAACATGGCTGCTGCAAGCGGTCATCATCGCCGCGGCCGCCGTTCTCATCATCGCGGGGGTATTCAACGGAAGCGCGCAGGATGTGCTCTACAAAGCGATTACCATCTGTACGGAGTGTGTTGGCCTTGGATAAGCCTGTAAAAACCAGCTGGTGGCAGGCGCACAGGCCGACGGCACGGCGGCTGGCGCAATTGTACTCGGCGCTCCTGCACAACGCCTGCATCAGGGGCTTCATCGACGGAAAAATCTACACGGGCAGCGCGAAGTACGCCTGCGTTCCCGGTCTCAACTGCTATTCCTGTCCCGGCGCGGTGGGCTCCTGTCCGCTGGGCTCCATCCAAAACGCGCTGGCCTCCGCCGGACATCGGGCAGGCTGGTATGTATTGGGGATCCTGCTGCTCTTCGGGGTGATCCTCGGCCGGACGATCTGCGGCTGGCTGTGTCCCCTGGGCCTGATTCAGGAGCTGCTTCACAGGATCCCGACGCCGAAGCTCAAAAAGAGCCCCGTCACCCGGGCACTGTCATGGCTGAAATACGTGATCCTGGCTGTGTTCGTGATCGCCGTCCCCCTGTGGTACGGCCTGCGCTATCAGATCCCCCTGCCGGCATTTTGCAAATACATCTGTCCCGCTGGCACCTTCGAGGGCGCGATGGGCCATCTGGCCAATCCTGCCAATGCGTCCTACTACGGCATGCTGGGCCTCCTGTTTACCCGCAAGTTCGTCTTCATGCTGGCGATCGGCCTGGCATGCGTGTTCTGTTACCGCAGCTTCTGCCGCTTCATCTGCCCGCTGGGGGCGATCTACGGCCTGTTCAGCCGCTTCAGCGTCATCGGCGTGAAGGCGGACGCGGGCCGATGCAATCGCTGCGGCGCGTGCGTGCGACATTGCGGCATGGACGTGCGGCGCGTGGGCGACCGCGAGTGCATCCACTGCGGCAAGTGCATGGACGTCTGCAGCCAGGGCGCGATTTCCATCCGGGCGGGCAACGTCACCCTCAGGGCCCCCGAAACGGGCCGCGCGGGGGACGCGCCGCAAAAGCGCCGCAGGCCGGGGCGAATTCTTTGGGGCGCCGCGCTGGCCGTCCTGTGCTTTGCGCTGGTATGGTTCAACTTTCTGGATCCCGCTGTCAGAAACGACGGCAAACAGGAACAGCCGGCAGCGGCCGCCGAACCCGCCGCAGCGGGGGAACCCGATCTGCGCACGGCGCCCGCCGAAACGGAAGCGCCCGCCGAAGCCGGTTACGGCAGCGGCGCGCCCGTCGGCCATGCGGTCGGTCAGCAGCTGGAGGACTTCACCCTCGAATGCTACGACGGCACCGAGTTCCGCCTGGCAGACGCGCACGGCAGGATCACCTTTATCAACCTCTGGGCGACCTACTGCACGCCCTGCATTCACGAGCTGCCCTATTTCAGCGAGCTGTACGCGGCCCATCCGGACGACATCGCCATGATCGCCGTTCACTCCAAACTGGTCACGGCGGACCCGGCGGCGTTCCTGGCCGGCAAGGATTACGCCATGCCCTTCGCCACGGATGCCGACGGCGCGGTGAACGATATCGTCGGCGGCACGGGCGCGCTGCCGCAGACGGTCGTGCTGAACCGGAAGGGCAAGGTCATCTACAACCAGGTGGGTTCCGTTACCCCGGAGGTGCTCGAGGCGCTGTACGGCGAGGCGGAAAAACAATCTCAGGAGCGGAACGAAACCGCAGGGCAATGATTTCGGGACCGCCGGAAATCGTTTCAAGGCAAGGAAGACGGCCCCGCAAACGAGGGTGCTTGCACGGACGCAGGCAACCGGATTTGCGGGGCCGTCTGATGTGGAAAGCGGGAATCCCCTACCTTTCCGATTTCGGTTCAGGGTTCGCGCCTTTGCGGGGCGTTTCAGCGGTCTCATCCGCCGAAGCGTACGTTTCGGCGGGCGGTTTTGCCGCTTCCCCGAATCAGGCCGGCTTCACCTCAGGGTACGGATCCTCTCCGCAAGGCCTTCCCTGTCGAAGAACGATTCGGGGCAGTGCGCCGCACAGGGGGTTCGATGCCCGCGCCAGCGCTGCAGAGCGCGCCGTTCCTGACGGCGATCAGCAGGCCGGCGAAGATGCGACGCCGGGCAAATGACATGCCGGTGAGACAGGGGAACAGGGTCATGACGGGGGACCTCCTTTTGTAAAAATGTGGTGGACAAAAAGCAGCAGGACGGGTATAATCGTTCCTGA
>JAFWEY010000184.1 GCA_017512675.1 Clostridia bacterium
GGATCTGATCGATGGCGTATCCTTCGCGATTGGCTTCGATAATCAGTTTCATGGTGTCAATCTCCTTTCATCATTGCCGGGGATTTGCCGCCCCGGCTCGGCTGTCGTTTCTCAGCTCCTGAACAACTGGAGCTCACCGTTGTGCATCTCGTAGGACATCGTGACGTTGCCGCGGACATTGAACCGGATGTAGTTCCAGTCCCAGGCGTCGAACAGGGGCTTGCGCTCGTAGGTGCCTACCCTGCGGAGGCGGTGGTGCCGGCTGATCTCGAACTTGGGCACTTCCCGGATGATCGTGATCCTGGACCGTTCAAAGCCGAATTCCTTGGCGATCATGTCCGCGGCCTCGTCGTCGGTCAGCTCCCGGCGGGTGCTGTCGGCGTCCAGCTTTTCGTAATCGGCCTGCCTGACGTTGTACTCGTCCTCGTGGGGCTGCCACTCCTGCTCCCGATCCAGCTCAGCTTCCAGCCTGGCGATCTGCTGATCGCGCTGGGCGATCTCGGCCATCAGGTGCTTCTCGGTCTCCAGCGCGGTGGAGCGGAGCTGCGCGATCTTCGCGGCGCGGGCCTCGCAGATGCCCTCGACTCCGACGTTCTTCTTCCAGTGCCGGCAGAAGGCATCCTTGTCGCCGTCGAACTTGTAGTACTGCTCCTCGATCTCGGCGTACTCCTCGGCCGTGGGCTCGAAGCCCGTCCTCTCGGTGAACTCGCTCATCATCATTGTGGTGTACCTCCTTGCTTGACTTGTGAAGTGTTTTGCTCAACTTCTTGATTATAATGTACCACATAATGAGCATGATGTCAAGCATAATTTGCAAGATTTTATAAATTTTGCTTGACTTCTTGCGCATAATCGCGTAAGATGGATGATAGGAGGTGATTTGATGTCAGTAGAGTACACCGGCAGCAGAGTGGTCAGATGTCGGCTCCGCCAGCTCATGGGCGCACATGATAACATGAGGATTTCTGAATTGGCTGAGCAAACCGGACTGCAGCGCAATTCCATATCCGCCATGTACAACAACACCGCGACCAGGTATGACGCTAAGTCCATTGCCGCGATTTGCACCGCGCTGGGCTGTGACGTCGGGGATCTTCTGGTCCTGGAAGAAGCAAAAAAAGAAGACCCGAACGCCGTGTAGCGTCCGGGCCTTTGGTCGGTCAATCTTTGACTGGTCGTATGGGTTCGCCGTGCTGGTTCTTCTCAATCCTCGGTATCTTGTTGGGCTCGAAGGTGAAGATGTCTCCAGGTTGGCAATCCAGCGCCTCGCAGATCAGATCGAGGTTGTCGATGGTGATACTTGATGCAATCTCCCTCGCCAGCTCGCTGATCGTGGTAGGTCTGATGCCAGTCACTTGTGCCAGCTTTGCCTGTGCCGTCCAGTGCTTTCTGCCAATAAGCTCCAGAAGGTGTGTTCTGATCATAGCTATACCCCTTTACAGCCATGATAACAGACTGAGGATTCTCCCGCTGGGATTTGTTAGATTCTAACGGATTACGTTATTAAGAATCTGTAAACGCATGAAAAGCCAGGACAAGACGATTGCCGTCAAGTCCTGGCTTTTCGTTCATCTGATTCTGCCATAGACAGTCAAGACGAACACCCCTTTGATCATGCTGATCGACCAAGAAGTGTTCGTCTCTGCTGGTTGTGGTGGAGCATAGGGGAGTCGAACCCCTGACCTCCACAATGCCATTGTGGCGCGCTACCAACTGTGCTAATGCCCCATGTTCTGCGGTCGCCCGCGAACAAAAGATATTATATCAGCAGGGACGGAATTTGTAAATGCCTTTTTGAGATTTTTTTGTGTTATGTTTTTGTTGATGGCCGCGGCCCGCGGTCAGGGACCGACGGACGGCGGGGAAGAAGGCGGCTTGCCGCGCTGTCTGCGAACCGCTGATTTCCGGAACAGCGAATGGGCGAACGCGCCGGCGAGCGCTCCGGCCGCATTGAGCAGGATATCGTCCGCATCGCTGATCCCGGTGCCGAGCAGGTATTGCAGGCATTCGACGCTCAGCGAGAGCCCGGCGCCGACCAGGAGCGCGGACAGCATGCTGTGCTTCGGGGAAAGGGCCTTCCATAAAACACCGATCGGGAAAAACCAGAGGAGATTGCCGGCGGTATGATACAGGAACGGCCACCATCCGAGGCGCAGTTCGCTCAGCGTCGTCTCAAGGGGAACGGGACGGATCTCGCCCTCAAGATACCGCCATTCCTTCAGCCCGATGCGAAGGCCCGTAATGTCGACGACGGCGGCGACCGCGAGGATCATCAGCCCGACGGGCAGTTTTATCCTTTTTCCGCCGGCGCGCGCCGCCGCCAGGCACACGCCCAGAACCGCAAAGGCGAACGCCAGCGCGGAAACAGTGTAGCGAATGATGGAGCGGATACCCATCGCGGATTGCCTCCTCCTCTGAAGGCGGCGCGCGGATCCGTCAGAAAGCAGGGCTTCCGCGCCGCCGGTACGATTATACATCTCCGGCCGGAATCAGTCAACGGCGCCCGGCCGCAGCGCCGCACGGTGCGGGTGCAAACAAAACGCTTTGTCCGGTTTCCGTTCGCAATCGAAAAATAACGTTCCATCCCCGAATCCCTGCTTTCGCGAAGCGGAAGCAATCGTTTATAATGACAAAAATCCCATGGGGGGTAACCGATCGTGAAACTGCTTAAAGGCGCGTGGGTATACCGCGCGGGAGGCTTCGAGAAGGCGGATGTTCTGATTGAAGGGGCAAGGTTTTCCCGCATCGGAACGGATTTGTCGATTCCGCAGGGGGCGGAAACAATCGATCTGAGGGGATACTGTTTGATACCCGGTTTTGCGGATGTACACGTACATTTTCGCGAACCGGGTTTTTTTTACAAGGAGACCATCGCATCAGGCAGCCGCGCGGCGGCGCGGGGCGGCTACACCTGCGTGTGCACGATGCCGAATCTGAATCCGGCGCCGGATTCCCTCGCGAATCTGCAGCCCCAGCTGAACGCGATTCAGCTTCGCGCGCGGGTGCATGTAATTCCCTACGGCACCATGACCCGCAATCAGATGGGCAAGGGAGAATGCGCCGATTACCGGGAGCTGATGCCGTATGTCGCGGGGTTTTCCGATGACGGGCGCGGTGTGCAGGAAGAGGAGACGATGCGCCGGTGCATGCTGAAAATCGCGGAGGTGAACGGCATTGCCGCCGCTCACTGCGAAGTGAACGGCCTGCTCGGCGGCGGGTACATCCACGACGGGGATTACGCCCGGGCCAACGGTCACCCGGGAATTCCTTCGGCCAGCGAGTATCAGATGGTGGAACGGGATCTGCGCCTTGCGAAGGAAACCGGATGCCGTTACCATGTCTGCCACGTTTCGTGCAAAGAGAGCGTCGCGATGATCCGGCGGGCGAAGGATCAGGGCGTGGATGTTACCTGTGAAACCGCGCCGCACTATCTGGCGCTCAACGACTGGGATATCAGCGACGACGGGCGCTTCAAAATGAACCCGCCGATCCGTTCGATGGACGATCAGCAGGCGCTGCTGGACGGCATCAGGGACGGCACGATCGACATGATCGCCACCGACCACGCGCCCCATACGCTGGCGGAAAAATCAAAAGGGCTGAAGGGCAGCCTGATGGGCGTCGTGGGCCTGGAAACCGCGTTCCCGGTCCTGTACACAAAGCTGGTCAAAACCGGAATCATCCCGATGGAAAAGCTGATGGATCTGATGATCGACGCTCCGCGCCGCAGGTTCCCATTGCCGGGAGGATCCATCGAAGCGGGCGCCGCTGCGGATTTCGCGGTGCTGGACACGCAAACGGAGTACACGATCGATCCGTCGGATTTCGCCACCCAGGGCCGGAGCACCCCGTTTGAGGGATGGAAGGTCTCCGGCCGCACGGTGATGACTGTGATCGGCGGGGAAACGGTTTATCAACAGAAAGAGGAGAAATAGCCATGAATGAGAATGCTGCCGTCGAGACCGCCCGGGATCTTCTGTCCATCGGTGCGGTGTTTCTGAGGCCCGATCAGCCGTTTACCTGGGCCAGCGGAATCAAATCGCCGATTTACTGCGATAACCGGCTGACTCTGACCGCCCCCGAGGTGCGCGGCAGGCTGGAACGGACGATCGCCGATACGGTTCAGGCGCTGTACCCCGAGGCCGAAGCGCTGTTCGGCACCAGCACGGCGGGCATTGCCCACGCGGCGATCGCAGCGCATCTTCTGGGGCTTCCGATGGGTTATGTGCGCTCCGGCGCCAAGGATCACGGGCGCGGGAACCGAATTGAGGGAAAGCTCGAAGCCGGCGAAAAAGTGGTCGTGATCGAGGATCTGATTTCCACTGCGGGCTCTGCGGTGGAAGTGGTGGAAGCGCTCCGGGAAAGCGGCGCCGAGGTGCTGGGCATCGTGTCGATTTTCACCTATGGCATGCAAAAAGGGCTGGACCGCCTGCGGGAAGCCGGCGTCGAAAACACCTCCCTGACCAATCTGGACGTGCTGGCGGAGGTCGCCGCGCGGGAAGGGTACATCATGCAGGAGGATGTGGCGCGGCTGCTGGCATTCCGGGACAATCCGCAGGATGAGAGCTGGACGACGGCCGATAAGGAGCGAAAATCTTGATCCTGACAATTCTTGAGAACGGGCCGATCGCAAAGGATGTGTGGCGCATGCGCCTGACCCGGCCCGCGGGGGAAAAAGGCCTGCCGGGGCGGTTTCTGCACATACGGGTGCCGGGCAAATACCTGCGCCGTCCGATCTCGATCGCGTGGACCGGCGAAGACAGCTGGGACATCGTATACAAAACCGTCGGCGAGGGAACGAGAAGGATGACAGCGCTGCCGAAGGGCGCGCGGGTCGACGCGCTGGGGCCTCTGGGCAACGGGTTCGATCCGGCGAAGGCAGGCGGCGCGCCGCTGCTGCTGGGCGGCGGGGTGGGCGTTCCGCCGCTTCTGGATCTGTGCCGCGCGCTGCTGGAAAAGGGCGTGCGCCCGCAGGCGGCGTTCGGGTTCAACACCGCCGCGGACGCGATTCTGCTTGCCGATTTTCGCGCGCTGGGCATTGAGCCGCTGATCGCGACGATGGACGGCTCGCTGGGAATTCGAGGCTTTGTGACGGACGCCGCGAAGGCGCTTTCCTTCGATTCGTTCTTCGCCTGCGGGCCGGAGCCGATGCTGAGAAGCGCGCTGCGCAGCTTTCCGCAAACCGGATACCTGAGCCTGGAAACGCGTATGGCCTGCGGCATCGGCGCGTGTCTTGGATGTACGATCGAAACGAATGAAGGGCCAAAGCGGGTCTGCAAGGACGGCCCGGTTTTCGCCCGGGAGGAATTGCGATGGTCGATTTAACGGTTTCGCTGTCGGGCTGGGAAATCGCCAACCCGGTCATTCCGGCCAGCGGAACCTTTGGTTACGGCAAGGAGTTCTCGGAGTACTACGATATCAACTGTCTGGGGACCTTCTCCTTCAAAGGCACGACGCTGGAACCCCGCCTCGGAAATCCGCAGCCGCGCATCGCCGAGACGCCCTGCGGCATGCTGAACAGCGTGGGGCTGGAAAACCCCGGCGCCCGCCATGTGGTCGAGCACGAACTGAAGGAAATGGGCCGCTGGTTCCGCGGCAGAGTGATCGCCAACATTTCCGGCTTTTCGGTCGATGATTATGTGCGCGCGGCCGAGCTGTTCGACCGGGAGGACAAGGTCGGCCTGCTGGAAATCAATATTTCCTGCCCCAACGTGCACGGCGGCGGGCTGGCGTTCGGCGGCAATCCGAAAACGGCGGCCGAGGTGACGCGGGAAGTGAAAGCAGTGGCCAAAAAGCCGGTGTATATGAAGCTGAGCCCGAACACCGGCGATATACCGGGCATTGCCCGGGCATGCCGGGACGCGGGCGCGGACGGGCTGAGCCTGATCAATACGATCCCCGGCATGCGGTTCGATCTGCGAACCCGAAAGCCGATACTGGCCAACGAAACCGGCGGCCTTTCCGGGCCTGCGGTCTTTCCGGTGGCGCTTCGCATGGTGTACGAAGCGGCCCGGGCGACGGAGCTGCCGATCATCGGCATGGGCGGCGTTTCCTCCGCCAGGGATGTGGTGGAAATGATGCTCGCCGGCGCTACGGCAGTGGAAATCGGCGCGGCGAACCTTGTGGATCCGTTCGCCTGCAGAAAAATCCTGAGCGATCTGCCGATTGTCCTTCAGGAATTGGGCGTAACGCGCATACGGGATCTGACGCGGGGAGGTATATCATGAACATCGATTCGATTCAGAACGGCATTGTGCTGGACCACATCACCGCTGGCAGCGCGATGCGCATCTATCGCTACCTGCATCTGGACGATCTGGACTGCTCCGTGGCGATCATCAAGAACGTCAAAAGCGGGAAGCAGGGCAAGAAGGACATCATCAAAATCGACGAGGCGATGGATGTGGATCTGGACATTCTGGGCTACATCGATCCGGGCATCACGGTGAACATGATCCGGGATGGGGCGATTGTGGAAAAGCGCCGGCTCGCGCCTCCGAAGCGGCTGAAGAACGTGCTGGTGTGCAAGAACCCGCGCTGCATTACCTCGGTGGAACCGGAACTGGATCAGATTTTCGAACTCGTGGACGAGAAAAGGCGCACCTACTGCTGCGCGTACTGCGAGGGCAGGGAAAAATAACGCCGGCGCAAAAGGAGCGAATCATGCGCAAGCACATTCTGTGTTTTGGAGACAGCAACACCTGGGGATACGATCCGCACGGCGGGCGCTACGACGAGCATACGCGCTGGCCGATGGTGCTGGAAGCGGAAATGGGCGCGGGCTACCGGGTAATCGAAGAAGGGATGAACGGGCGGACCTTCTGCTTTGACGATCCGGTGGAGGGCGGGCATAAGAATGCCGAAGCGTATCTGCCGGCCTGCCTGATGAGCGCCAACCCGATCGAAATCGTCTGCGTGATGCTGGGAACCAACGATTGCAAGGAGCGCTTCGGCATGAACGGCGCGGCCATTGCCTACAATTTGCTGGAATTCGTGCGGCTGATCCGCGCGTACGCGTTCAACGACAGGGGAGAACCGCCGCGCATTCTTCTGATCGCGCCTCCGCCGATCGGCGAAAACATTCTTGAAACCCGGCACGGCGTCTATTTCGGCAAGGATGCGCCGGAGAAATCGCGGGTGCTGGTGAACGAATACCACCGGCTGGCACGGCTGCTGCGCTGCGAGTGCATCAGCGGCGGCGATTTCTGCCGGCCGTGCATCCAGGACGCGGTGCATTTGACGGCGGAAGGCCACATCGCGCTGGGCAGGGCGGTGGCGGAACAACTGAAGGGAAGCCGCAACGGGCAGAGAACCCTTTGACGGGAAAGAGGCCCGGGGACAGACAGAAAGGATAACAGTATGCGTCATTTGCTGAACATTACCGACCTGACGGTTGACGAGGTGGACGGTATCCTGAAACTGGCGGACGAGATTACAGCGCATCCGGATGACTATCGGGAAGCGATGCGGTACAAAAAGCTCGCGACGCTGTTCTTTGAGCCGTCCACCCGAACAAGGCTTTCTTTCGAAGCGGCGATGCTGGAACTGGGAGGATCGGTGCTCGGCTTTTCGTCGGCGGACGCTTCCTCCACGGCAAAGGGCGAAACGGTGACCGATACGGTCCGCACCGTCGGTTGCTATGCGGATATCATCGCGATGCGCCATCCGAAGGAAGGCGCGCCGATGGCCGCGGTGCAGGTCACTACGGTGCCGATCATCAACGCCGGGGACGGCGGGCACAATCATCCCACGCAGACGCTGACCGATCTTTTGACCATCCGGCGGGAAAAGGGCCGGCTGAGCAATATGACGATCGGCCTGTGCGGCGATTTGAAATTCGGGCGCACCGTGCATTCGCTGATCGCTGCGATGGCGCAGTACGAGGGCATTTCGTTCGTGCTGATCAGCCCCCAGGAGCTGCGGGTGCCCCAGTACATCGAGCGGCTGATGCGGGAAAAGGGCTGCCGCTTCAGCGAAGCGGAACGGATGGAGGATGTAATCGATCAGCTGGATATCCTCTACATGACCCGCGTGCAGCGCGAACGCTTCTTCAACGAGGCGGATTACATCCGCCTGCGCGACAGCTACATTCTGACGCCGGAAAAGCTCATTCCCGCGCGGAAGGATCTGTCCATCCTGCATCCGCTGCCACGCGTCACGGAAATCAGCCACAAGGTGGACGCGGATCCCCGCGCCAGCTATTTCCGGCAGGTGCTCTGCGGCAAGCAGGTGCGCAAGGCGCTGATCATGTTCCTGCTGGATCCCAAACAGAGAGGGGAAGCCTGAGCCGCGCCGGCAAACCGGCGCTTCGCCCCGCGCTCTTGAACCGACGATCCGTTCGCGGCACAGCCGCGAACGGATCGCTTTTGACGCTTTGCGGGGCGTATGCTGTCTTAAGCCCCGCAGGCATGCTCCGCCGGCACGGAGGCGGCCGGCAGGATGATTCTGACCGGAATATCCAGCGAACGGGCGTATTGAACCGTCATTGCGGTGCCGCCGGGCTGCCCGTCCCACGCGGCCAGCAGCAGATCGGCGTTGTTGACCAGATACCGGTTCCGGGCGAACATGCAGGAGCGCGTGTATTCGTGGCTGATGATGGTGACCATATCGGCCTGGGCGAACAGCCGCGCGTGGCGCTTCCGGCAGGGTGAATCCCATTTTGCGGACTGGGCGTCGAACGGGGAGACCATTTCCAGAATGATCCACGGATACCGCCTGCGCAGTTCGAGAACGGCTTCCGCGGCGTACATGTCCATGCCCAGCGCGCCGCCGCTGATGAAGTGGGCGTAGCCTTCTCCGATCAGCCCTTCGATGGCTTCCCGAAGGCGCGCTTTGAATTCGACGCAGCGCGGATCGGACTCGTTGAACCCGAACGGCATTTTCTGCGGCCGGTATCCGCTGAAGGCGCAGCGCCTGTAGGAACGGCCGGTTTTTCTGCGAATTTCGTTTTTCATTGGCTTCCTCCCGTATGCTACTCGTCCTCAAAGGAGCACCCGACGACGCTGCCGACCCGCCCCTTCAGCAGGCTGGCGTCCATGACACCGGAGAACGCGACGGCCGTGCCGCCGCTGCCGGCGGGATCGGGAAAGCAGTCCAGAAACAGCACGCCCCCGTCGGCTACTTCAACCCGGACGCGCCGCGCGGCATTGTCCGGCAGCCGAATCCGGCGGTTGGCGGTCAGCGCCCTGGGGTGCCCGGCTTTTATGCTCAGCCGGCCCTCGGCTTCCAGGCGCCGAACGTAGTCGTGCACGGTGGAAACCGATTTTATGCCCGCCGCCCGCTGTATCTCGCGGTAGCTCGGCGCGTATCCGTTCCGGTCCTCGAACTCGCAGACGTACGACAGAATGCGCAGCTTCAGCGTTTCGTTCGCCATGCGTGTCACTCCTTTCGCTCGACGAACCATCGCCCGACGTTTTTGTTGCCGAAATCGGTATTGTGCTCGAAAAACAGATATCTTTCGTGCCCGCCGATCATGACGGTGTACCGGTCCCCCTGGCCGCCGGCGCGCTCGGCGTGGGCGGGGCGCACGGCCTTTACCCGGTCGATTTCGTATTTTTCGCCGTCTTCCCAGGTCAGTGCCCGCGGGTACATCCGCCCGTCGGTATCGAAATCCACGGAGACATCCACATAGACCTTCATTGATTGTGCCTGCATTGCTTTTCCTCCACGCAGCGGAAATATGAAACGGGGGAAGGAACGCTGAACCCCCCGCTATATGCTGCCCTCGCGGCGCAGCTCGTCCAGCATGGTCTGTTCCTCGCGGGTGGGACGATGCGCGCCGGTAACCCTGCCCAGCACGCGGCCGACGATCCGGACGTCGTCGTCCGGGCAGAATTTGCGGAACGGATAGGCGGCGTTGTGGGAATGCACGCCGTTTTTCCGGTATTCCTTCACGAAGCCCTCGCCGTTGATGACGAGAATGCCGATTTCGCCGGGCTCCAGAACCCGGCAGTGCTGAATCAGCAGATCGTCGCCCGCGCGGAAGGTGGGCTCCATGCTGTCGCCGGTGACGGTGACGATTTCGTCGGCCCGCTCGCTGGCGGCGTCGCGGCGAATGAATTCGGTTTCCCCGTCCACGCTGTCGCCCAGCTGGTTGAGCGACCCGGCCGCGGCCAGGTTCTCGTTGTGGAACAGCGGCAGGAAGTTTTGCAGGCACTTCTCGCGCAGCTTGCGGTCGGCCGCATCCAGCAGATGCTCCGTCAGCGCATTGACCGTGGCCTGATCCCGGGGGGTGAGCAGGCTGTAGCTGCGCAGGTGCGCCCGCTGAGCGGGCGTGAGATCGCTCTCCTCGCCGCGAACGCCGAAGAATTCCGGAATGCGGATGCCGATGGCCGCGCACAGCGCCGGAATGATGTTCATGTCCGGCCGCGTTCGGCCCACTTCCCAATTGCTGACGTAGTTTTTGCTGGTGCGCAGAATCGCGGCCAGCTGCGGCTGGGACAGCCCCATCCTGATTCGGTTGGCGCGAATGATTTCGCCGTAGGCCGCGCGGTTGAAGGCGGCCGTTTTCTCCGCTTTCGCCTTTGACAGTTCGGAAACCTTCGTGTTTCGCCCGGGTGCCATAGCAACGCCCCCAATTCGGTTCTTGAATGTATTATAGCATCAAAATTTAATGCTGTAAAGGGCGGAAAGACGGGTCGAACGCAATTTTACAGTGTGTTCGACCGATGAAAACGGGAAATTTTGGCGAAAAAATGCGCGACGATCCGAAAATATGTTCGACCAGCCGGTTTGATAGCATTAATATTTAATGCTATCATAGAAATGCCGCGGACGGCGGAACCGCCGGGAATGCGGCGGAAGGAGGGGATGAATCGTGGAAAGGGTGATTCTGCATTCCGATCTGAACTGTTTTTACGCGTCGGCGGAAATCAACGAAAACCCGTCGCTGCGCGGGAAAAAGGTGGCGGTGTGCGGCAGCACCGAGAACCGCCACGGCATCGTGCTGACGGCATCCTATCCGGCAAAGCGCGCCGGGGTCAAAACCGGCATGGCCAACTGGGAGGCGCAGCAGGCCTGTCCGGATCTGATCATCGTGCCGCCCCATTACGATCTGTACCTGAAGTATTCCCATCTGGTGCGCCGGATCTACCGGCGATACTGCAACGATATCGAGCCCTTCGGCATGGATGAAAACTGGCTGGATATCCGGGGCGTTTCCGATCCGGAGCGGGACGGAAGGGAAGTCGCGGAGGAGATCCGCGCGGCGGTGAAGGAGGAGACCGGGCTGACGGTATCCGTCGGGGCCAGCTTCAACAAGGTGTTCGCGAAGCTGGGCTCGGATCTGAAGAAGCCGGACGCGGTCACCGTAATCAGCGAGGCGAACTACCGGCAGAAAATCTGGCCGCTGCCGGTATCGGAGCTGCTGTACTGCGGGCCGGCCACGACGCGCAGGCTGCGAATGATGTCGATATACACGATCGGGGAACTGGCGGGATGCGATCCGGATCTTGTGCGGACGAAGCTGGGCAAGAACGGAGTGATGCTCTGGGCCTTTGCCAACGGCCTGGATTGCTCGCCGGTGATGCCGTCGGAATACGTGCCGCCGGTCAAATCCGTCGGGCACGGCACCACCTGCGTTCGGGATCTGGACACCGATTACGAGGTCTGGCTGGTGCTGTACGAGCTGGCGCAGGATGTCGGACACCGACTGCGGGAATACGGCCTGACGGTCCGCGGCGTTCAGATCACGGTGCGGGACAGGGATCTGGACTGGCAGCAGTACCAGCAGCCGCTGCGGTATCCGACCCGAAGCCCGCTGGAAATCGCGCAGGCCGGCTATGCGCTGTTTCGGGCCGTGTACCGCTGGGAAAAGCCGGTGCGGGCGCTGACGATCCGCGGCATCAGCCCGGAGCAGGCCTCCGCGCCGGTGCAGACGGACCTGTTTGACGATTATCGCTCCAGGGAGCGGCGCAGGGCGCTGGACGACGCGATCGACGACATCCGCAGGCGCTTCGGCAGCGCGGCGATCCGTCCCGCCGCGCTGATGGGGCTGACGCTTCCGGCCACCGACAAGTGCGAAACCGTGCCGATGCCCGCGCTGATGTACCGGTGAGGGGTGGCCCGGCTTCCCCGCCAAAGCGGGCTTGAACGTCCGGGAAACAGTCCGGCGGGGATGCCTTCCGCGAAGGGGGGAGGCGCAGGGCGGATGAGACGTTCCGGCAGGAACGGGCCAAAGCCCCGGGAAAGTATCCGACGGCAGGGCGCCCCGTCCCCTTCGGCGCAGGCGGAAGGACGGGATTGCAATTTCTTCCCGTTTCCTGTACAATATGGAAGAAGGGAGGAATCCTGCCGTGAAAAAACCGCTGTACATGCGTCCGGTGTTTCTGCCGTTTCTGTTCGTGATGCTCGCTTCCACCGTCGCGATATTCTTCGCGCTGCGGATGACCGCCGGGGACCTGGCGTATTTTGCCGTCATTCCGGGCGCCGTCACGCTGGTTCTGACGGGCAGCTGGGTCTGGCTGGACGAGCGGGGCGTTCACGCCTGCATGTTCTTCGTCAGCCGATATTTCATCGCGTGGAAGGACCTGAAATGCTGCGGACTGCTGACCGTCAACGGCAGCAAACCGTTTTTTGTGTTTTCAAAATACGAACGCGTCTGGAACGCCGCCCGGATTCCGACCGACGGCACCCCGACGAAGGAGGCCATCGTGCTCCGTCACAGCGCTTCCCTGGAAAAGCTGGTGCGCCGCCTCAGCCCGGTTCCGATCGAGACCCGCAAATCCTTCAGCGCCAGCGGCAAAACTTTTTGACCCGGAACGGCGTTTTCGTCAAAATTTTTCTTGACAGAATCCGCGCTTCCGCGTATAATAGCTGATGTTGGCTTTAGGGGCATGGTGTAATGGTAACACGTGGGTCTCCAAAACCTTTGTTGAGGGTTCGAGTCCTTCTGCCCCTGCCATTTCGCAATCCCGGGCTGATACCGCAAGCACGGGGTTGCATTTTTTTGCCCCAAACCCTTGTCCCATAAGGGTTCGCGGGGCATTGCCCGTTGTCCTGTTGAGCAGAAAACTGTATCAGAATCGTGCCGTTTCCAGGTGAAACCGGGGCCCGGAGCCCCCAAACCGGGCCTTTCCCTCTGTCCCATTGACGCTGTTATCGTTGCCCCTATGCCCTATTGCCGTTGCACCAATTGAGTTCCCTATGTCCTATAGCACAAAATATA
>JAFWEY010000185.1 GCA_017512675.1 Clostridia bacterium
TGGTCCAGCACCCGCACATCCGTGGCCAGCGTGAGCAGCACCGGGCTGGTTACCGCGCTGGCTCCGGGCAAAACACAGATCCGGGCCACATCCTCCAACGGCCTGGCAGCCTTCTGCACCGTCACGGTGAAGAAAATCCCAGTTTCTTCCGTGGAGCTGTCCGAATCGGAAACCCAGTATCTGAAAAAAGGCGGGACCCGGCAGCTGACCGCCAGGGTCTATCCGGAGAACGCCACGTCTCCTGCGGTCACCTATGCCAGCAGCCGCCCCGAGGTCGCGTCGGTCAACGAAACCACCGGCCTGGTCACGGCGCATTCCGTCGGCACTGCGGCAATTACGGCAAAAACGGGCAACGGAAAATCCGACAGGGTGGTTTTCAAAGTCGTCGGCACCCAAACGGCGAAAGTGACGATCACCGCGGCAGGGGACATCACGCTGGGCGGAGATCCCCGCAAGCCGGCGAGCCAGGTTTCCTCCAAGGCGTATTATCGCGACCACGTCTACAAAAAGTACGGCAACGGCTTGCTTTCCGCTGTCGCTTCCGCCTTCAGCGGCGACGGCAACATCGGCATCGCCAACCTGGAGTGCTGCTTCGGCACCGGAACCCGGTACGCCAAGAAGACCTACGTGCTGCAGGCCCCTGCGGAATACGCGCAGATTCTGAAGAGCGCCGGCATCGACGCGATCGGCCACGCGAACAATCACACGGTGGATATCACCACCGGAGCGACCGAAAC
Organism: Clostridia bacterium; assembly: GCA_017512675.1. Lineage (GTDB taxonomy): Bacteria > Bacillota > Clostridia > Christensenellales > Aristaeellaceae > RGIG5678. The sequence continues at coordinate 738 of JAFWEY010000185.1, forward strand.
AAAAGCCGCCGCGAAGAAATACGGGATCGGCTACGCGGGAAACGGATCCCTCTGGACCACCGAAGTGAACGGAATCAAGGTGGGCATGTGCGCCTATTCGATCGTCAACAAGGAAAGCGGAAAGGTCATCAAGGGCGTGAAGAAGCTCAGGAGCAGCGGCTGCGACATCGTGGTGGTGCAGCTGCATTGGGGCGCGGAATTCTCCTATTCGGCGAACTCCGCCATGCGCGCCCTGGCGCATTCCGCGGTCAACGCCGGCGCGGATCTGGTTCTCGGGCATCACCAGCACGTCGTCAGCGGCATTGAAAAGTACAACGGAAAGTATATCGTCTACGGTCTGGGCACCCTCTCCTCCTCGGTGCTGGTCAAAACGACTCAGGTCAGGGATTTCGACGCGCTGATTTACCAGCAGACATTTACCGTGGATCTGGAAAGCCGCGCGGTCAAGGAGGATGACGCCGTGAAGCTGATCGCCTGCTCGATGAGCTCCAAATACGAGAAAGAGAGCGACGACAACAATGCCCATCCGACGATTCTGACCGGCAGCGCAAGGAACCGCGTTCTCAGCAAGGTCCGGTACCATTCCCAGAAATTCAGCACCCTGCCGGACAGCGTTTACCAGTAACGGCAGTACGTCAGGCAGGCGGTGAGCAAACAGCATGCAATGGAACATCGGTATTGACCTGGGAAGCCGCACGGCCCGAATGACCGTTCGCGGCCGCGGAAGCCTGCTCAGGCAGTCCTCCTGTGTCGCGTTCCGGGGCGATACGGCGTATGAATTCGGGGACGCCGCGCTTGAAATCCAGGGGCGTGAGCTTAAGGGAACGCGCACGGTTTACCCGATGGACGGCGGGCAGATCGCCGACGAAGCCGCACTGAGCGCCTGGCTCGGCAGAATGCTGCGGGAATCCGGTTTCGGCGGCCTGGCCAACCGGGCCAGGGTGCTTCTTTCCTGCCCCGCGCTGCTTCCGTTCAGCCAGAAGCAGCACTTGGCGGCGCTGACGATGCAGGCGGGTGCCGCCAACTGCGCCCTGCTGCGCGCCGACACGGCCGCGGCCATCGGCGCCGGCGTTCCGGTGCTGTCGCCAAAGGGCCATCTGGTGGCGGATATCGGCGCTTCCCACATGTCGGTGACCCTGTTTTCCCTCGGCCGCGCGATGATCTGCGAAGCGGTGCCGTGGGGCCTGACCCAGGCGGATGCGGAAATCCGCCGGATGCTGCTCAATGAAGCGGGGCTGCGCGTCGGCATGAAAACCGCGGAAAACGTCCGCCTCGCCCTCGCTTCCGCCGTGGGCGCCAACGAAGACCTGAAGGAAAACATCGCCGGCCTGTCGCTGTCGGCCGGCTTTCCCCGCGTTCATTCCGTCTCCGCGTCGGATGTTCACAAGGCGGTCATGCCGCTGATCGATCAGCTGATCCGAACCGCCGAATCGGTTCTCTGGCAGGCGCCTGACGAATTCGCGGCGGATCTGAGCGATACCGGCGTGGTGCTGACCGGCGGCGGCGCGAATCTGTTCGGCCTGGAGAAGCAAATCGCCGAGCACCTGAACCTGCCCTGCCGGATCGCGGAGGATCCCGGGCAGGCGGCGCTGCGCGGCCTGAACCGCGCGCTGGACGGCGGAGAAAGCATCGAAGCGATGATGGAAGCACAGCAATCCATTCTGGAAAGGCGCAGAAGCTGACATGACGCGCACAATCAGGCACCAGGGAACGATCCTGCGCTACGAACTGATGCAGACCCGCAGAAAGAGCATCGAACTGCGCGTGGACATGCAGGGCAACGTCAAAGTGTTCGCGCCGATCGGCATGCCGCTGCGGAGTGTGGACACCTTCGTATCCTCCAAACTCGATTTTATCCGGGAGGCGCGCGGTAAAGCCGACGCTTACCGCCGTCAGCAGGCGCAGGCCCATCCCGTCCAGGACGGCGCCCGGGTGCTGCTGGAGGGCGATGTGCTGACGCTCCGCGTGCGCAGCGGGAAACCCGCCCGGCTCGAACGGAGCGGGGACGAGCTGATTCTGACGGCGCCGGACTGCGGCGACGGCGCAGTCCGCGAAACCCTGCGGGGCCTTCTGATCGATATGGCCCTCAACCGCATTGTGGAGCGCCTTCGCGTCTACGGGCCGCTGGTCGGCCGGCCCTACGGCCGCGTGACCATTCGGGAGCAAAAAACGCGCTGGGGCAGCTGCTCCAGCAAGCACAACCTGAACTTCAACTGGAAGCTGATTCAGGCGCCGCCGCAGGCGCTGGATTACGTGGTGATCCACGAGCTGTGCCATCTGATCGAATTCAACCATTCCCCGCGTTTCTGGCGGCTCGTCGAGCAGTACCAGAGCGATTACAAAACGTGGAAGAGCTGGCTGAAGAAGAACGGCAGCACACTGGGAATCTGAAACGCAAAAGCGAACGGAACGCGGGTGGAAAACCCGGGAAGGGAGAACGGCCATGTTTGTCGCGGACGCACACGCGGATACACTGTACGCGCTGGCCATTCACGGGCAGACCTTCGACGAAACGATGATTACGCCGGAACGGCTGCGGGCAGGCGGCGTGGGGCTGCAGACCTTCGCGCTGTTTGCTGGTACGGAAGGCCCGGCGGGGGAGCCGTACCAAAAAGGACAGGCGATGCTGAAGGCGGCTGAGAGCCTCGGCGTTCCGCTGTGGAAAGGGGCATTGCCGGACAGTCCGCCCGAAGCGCCCACCGGCATACTGTCCATCGAGGGCGGCGAAATGCTGGAAGGGTCGGCGGAGCGCCTCCGCGAATTTGCGCGGGAGGGCGTGCGGATAATCGCGCTGACCTGGAACTGCGAAAACGAACTGGCGTATCCCGCCGCCGGCGACAGCGGCCGCGGGCTCAAGCGCTGCGGGCTCGCCATTCTGCGCGAAATGGACCGCCTGGGCATTCTGGCGGACGCATCGCACCTGAACGAGCGCGGCTTTTACGAAGCGGCGGAGCATTCGAGCCTGCCCATCATCGCCAGCCATTCCAATTGCCAGTGGCTGTGCGACGTCCCGCGCAACCTCACCCGGGGCCAGGTGCGCACGATCATCCAAAAGAACGGCTTCATCGGCATCAATTTCTATCCGCGGGTCCTCAAGGCCGAAGGCCCGGCGGATACCGACGATATTCTGCGGCACATCGACGCGGTCGCAGAACTCGGCGGCGTCTCGAATCTCGGCTTCGGTTCGGATTTCGACGGAATAGAGACCACCCCCGCGGACCTGACCGATCCCGCCGGGTTCCCGGCGCTCCTGCGCAAGCTGCTGGACAGGGGCTATACGCAAAGTCAGGTGGAGGGCATTGCGGGGAAGAATCTTTGGAGAGTACTCAAAGAAGCGGAAAGGAGCAAACAGGTATGAAACGGATTGCAATTCTGCTGGCGAACGGATTTGAGGACGGCGAGGCGCTGTTCCCGACGGACGTGCTCCGGCGCGCCGGATTTCAGGCGGATCTGATCGGCGTGACCGGCGATGTCGTGACCAGCGCGCACGGCCTGAAGGTCATGGCGGACCGCGGAATGGGCGAGGATCTCAAGGCCTACGATATGGTGATTCTGCCGGGCGGCATGCCCGGGGCCGCAAACCTGCGGGATGACGACCGGGTGATCGATCTGGTCCGGACGCTGAACGCCGACGGCCGGGAGGTCGCCGCGATCTGTGCGGCGCCGATCGCTCTGGCCAGGGCGGGCGTCATCAGCGGACGCCGGATCACTTCCTACCCGGAGGACGCCTTCAAGAAGGAATTCACCGCCGCGACCTGGGTGGACGAGCCGGTGGTAACGGACGGCAACATCACCACCGCCCAGGGCCCGGCCATGAGCCTGCCCTTCGCGTACACGCTGGTGGAAAAGCTCGGCGGCGACGCGGAAAGCCTGCGGGAGGGCATGCGCTACAACCGCATGCTGCGGGGCTGATCCGGACACGGCGCATTGCATCCTGCCGCCGGACGGTTCATAAACCGTCCGGCGGCAGAGTGTTTTGGCGGACAGAGCCGGCAGAAGGGGATCCGTTCTTGTCCCGCACAGGCCGGGAGATCGATTTTGCCGACGGCATCGGCACGCCGGTTCCCGGCGATCCGCCGCACAGCCTGCAGCAGCAGGGGCTCCGTTCGAACCGTTCCCGCCGGCGTTCCATCTTAACCGTCAGTTGTATTCTATCCAGAAAAGAGCGCAGCCGCATTCACCCGCATCGGCAGCCTTTCACCGGCCGGTGCGCCGTGCGCAAAACCGCGTTTCCGGCTTATTGTTCGAACCCATAGAATACGCAATCGACAATCCCGTCCGTTATTTCCACCTTCAGCTCCGCGTATTTCACCGTGACCGAACGGACCGTCATCGTCCTGGGCATATCATATACCAAATCACACGATGACCAAGCCCTGGGTTCGAACGCATGTTCACGCCGCCGGTCGAAAGACCGGCACATGGGATATAACTTCGCTTCTCCGCAAGGCACCGCTTCCCGCCGCTCACTCCCGCAAAACGACGCCCGCCTTGCCGCAGAGCGCTTCCAGGGCCGCGCGGTCGAAATCCCGGGCCACCCAGCTGTGGCGTTTCAGGTTTTCCCGCCTTTTCTCCGGCCCGATGGCCAGAACCACCGGGATCGGGCCCGGCGTGCGCATCAGGATCAGGAACACATCTTCCCGCTGCGCGTCGTTTTCCAGCCGCAGAAACAGCTTCTGGCCGGGAGCCGCCTGCTCCAGCGGGCGGAACGGAAGCCGACCGCGAAGGCTCTGCGGCAGTTCGCTTTCCGCTTCTTCCGCCGTTTCGCGCAGCGCGCCGCCCGCGCGGGGGGACAGCTCCTCGTCGATGACGTTCAGATCCGCCAGCTTCATCACCCGGTCCACCCGAAGCTTCACCGGCTCGTCCTCGCGCACCGAAAGGCTTCCGGTCAGCGCCACCGCCTGATCCACCTCCAGCTCGCGGCCGATCCGCTCGTAAACCTTCGGAAACACCAGGCATTCCGTCGTACCGTACAGGTCCTCCAGCTGAACAAAGGCCATCATCGTACCGCTCTTCGTCGCCTTCATCCGCTTGTCGGCAATCAGCCCGCCCAGCGTGACCGTTTCGCCGTCCCTTCGCATGCCCTGATCCGGCTCGTCGGAAAGCGCGGAAAGGGTCTGATAATTATCCCGAAGCGCCGACAGCTGATCCCGGTACTCGTCCAGCGGATGGCCGGTGATGTACACGCCGGTGACCGCCTTTTCCATGCTCAGAAGCTGCTTTTTCGGGTATTCGTTCACCTTCGGCAGCGACGCCCGGGGCGCGGTGACCGTTTCGCCGAAGCCGTCCCCGAACAGCGAAAGCTGCCCCGCCACCAGGTTCTTGCGGCTGCGGGCCGCCGCGTCCATTGCGGGCTCGTAAGCGGTCATCTTCTGCGCACGGCTGCCGGGCAGGGAATCCAGCGCGCCGGCGCTGATCAGGCTTTCCACTGCCTTTTTGTTGACCCCCGTTTCGGCCAGCCGGTCGATAAAATCGTACAGATCGATAAACGGCCCGGCGCCGCGCACCGCGATCAGTTCCTGAATCGCGCTCTGGCCCGCGTTTTTCACCGCGTTCAGGCCGAAGCGGATCGCGCCGTTTTCCACCGAGAACTTCTCCTGGCTGCGGTTGACGTCCGGCGGCAGAATGCCGATGCCGTGCTTGCGGCAATACTGGATGTAGAACGCCACCTTGTCGGTATTGCCGGTGACCGAGTTCATCATGGCCGCCATGAATTCCACAGGATAATGCCGCTTCAGCCAGGCGGTCTGAATGGCGACGACGCCGTACACCGCCGCGTGGGATTTGTTGAACGCGTAGCTGGCAAAGGCGGTCATTTCGTCGAACAGCTTCTCCGCCGCCTCCCCGGATACGCCCATGCGAATCGCGCCCGGAACCTCGACCGTGCCGTCCGGCTTCAGCTTGCCGTGAATGAAGTATTCCTTTTCCTCGGCCATCACGTCGTGTTTTTTCTTCGCCATCGCCCGGCGCACCAGATCGCTGCGGCCCAGCGAGTAGCCCGCCAGATCCCGTACGATCTGCATGACCTGCTCCTGATAGACCATGCATCCGTACGTCACTTCCAGAATCGGACGAAGCTTTTCGTCCAGATACCGGATCGACGCCGGGTTTTGCTTGCCCGCGATATAACGGGGAATGGATTCCATCGGCCCCGGCCGGTACAGCGAAATCGCGGCGACGATATCCTCGAAATTCTCCGGCTTCATGTTGGTCAGGAAGCTGCGCATGCCGCCGCCTTCCAGCTGGAATACGCCGTCCGTTTCGCCCTCGTCGATCATCCGGTAAACCTCCGGGTCGTCCAGCGGGATATCCTCCGGCGTCATTTCCCGGCCGCCGCCCCGGGCGATCAGCTTCAGCGTGTCGCCGATGACCGTCAGCGTGCGCAGGCCCAGGAAATCCATCTTCAGCAGCCCGAGCGCTTCCAGCGTGCCCATCGGGAACTGGGTGGTGATCACGTCGTCATTGGTCTGCAGCGGCACGTAATCGCTGACCGGCTTGCCGGTGATCAGCACGCCCGCCGCGTGGGTCGACGCGTGGCGCGGCATGCCTTCCAGCTTCCGCGCGGTGTCGATCAGCTTTCTGATCTCCCCGTCGCTTTCGTATGCCGATTTCATTTCCGGATTGACCGACAGCGCCTTATCGATGGTCATATCCAGCGCAAAGGGCACCATTTTGGATATGACGTCGACCTCCTGGTAGCTCATGCCCATCACGCGTCCGACGTCGCGGATCGCCTGCTTGGCCGCCATGGTCCCGAACGTGATGATCTGCGATACGTGATCCTCCCCGTAGCGGCGGGCAACGTATTCGATCACCTCGCCCCGGCGCTCGTAATCGAAATCGATGTCGATATCCGGCATCGAAACGCGTTCGGGGTTCAGGAACCGTTCGAACAGCAGGTTGTATTTCAGCGGATCGATGGCCGTGATGCCCAGGCAATAGGCGACCACCGAGCCGGCGGCGCTGCCCCGCCCGGGGCCCACCAGGATCCCGTGATCCTTCGCGTATTTGACGAAATCCCATACGATCAGGAAATAATCGACAAAGCCCATGCTCTCGATGACGCCCAGTTCGTATTGAAGCCGCGCGCGCGCGCTTTCGTCGTCCTTGCCATACCGCTTTTCCAGCCCCTGCCGGCACAGCTCCCGCAGCAGCTCCTTCGCGTCCTGCCCCTTCTCCAGCGGAAAGGCTGGCAGATGCCGCGTCCGGAAATCGAAGGATACCTGGCAGCGGTCGGCGATCTTCTGCGTGTTCTCGAAGGCTTCCTCCAGCTGCGGAAACAGCCGGCGCATTTCTTCTTCCGATTTGACGTACAGCTGGTCGGTCTCCATGCGCATCCGCCGGTCATCCGAAAGCGTCTTGCCGGTCTGGATGCACATCAGAATCTCCTGCGCCTCCGCGTCCTCCCTGCGGATGTAGTGGCAGTCGTTGGTCACGACCAGCGGCAGGTTCAGATCCCGCGCCAGCTGCAGGAGCTCCGGCAGCACCCGCTTTTCATCCGGCAGCCCGTGGTCCTGCAGTTCGATGTAATAATTTCCTTCCCCGTAGATATCCAGATACCGCAGCGCCATTTTTCGCGCGTCTTCCCGGCGCCCGTCCAGCAGCAGCTTCGGCAGATCCCCGGACAGACAGGCGGACAGCGCGATCAGCCCCCGATGATGCTTCTTCAGCAGCGCGTAATCCACCCGCGGCTTGTAATAGAACCCGCGGGTGAAGCTTTCGCTGACCAGCTTCATCAGGTTGTGCCAGCCTTCGTCGTTTTCGCACAGCAGGATCAGATGGCTGTACTCGCGGCCCGCGCCGGTTTTCTCGTCCATGTTTTCGCAGACGTAAACCTCACAGCCGATCACCGGATGAATGCCCCGTGCCTGGCACGCGCGGTAGAAATCCACCGCGCCGTACAGCACGCCGTGGTCGGTGACGGCGCAGGCGGTCTGTCCCAGCTCCTGTACGCGGTCCAGCAGCGGCTGAATGCGGCAGGCGCCGTCCAGCAGCGAATACTCGGTGTGCAAATGCAGATGAACGAACATGATTTCCTCCCGGTTGGCGTTTGCCGGGGATATTATATCACATCTGGTCAAACAGATCAATTTATGGTACAATACGGTCATAAAGGAGGAATGCTTTCATGAGACGACAACCATGGCGGAGGCTGCTGGGCGTTCTGCTGCTGGCGGTCTTCACGGTGACGGCGTTCGCCGCCGCGCGGCCCGCGGCGGCATCCGGCCTGTTCGGCTGGTTCACCGCGGATGACAGCAGCGGCCTGCTGGGCGGTTACGGCTACGAATCGTCGGATAACGGCCAGGCGTACGGCGATCCCTATGACAGCGGTTCGGCGTCCGGCACGGACAGCCGGACAAAGGACGGCAAAAAGAACGGCGCAAAAGGAAAGGCTGTAACCGTCACGGAAGACGGGTACTACACCTCAAAGGACGAAGTCGCGCTGTATTTGCATATGTACGGGCATTTGCCCGGCAATTTCGTCACCAAGCGTCAGGCGGAAAAGGCCGGATTCGGCAGCACCTACCGGACGGTGGACGAGGCCTGTCCCGGAAAATCCATCGGCGGCAGTCATTTCGGCAATTATGAAGGGCTGCTGCCAGAGGGAAATTACCGGGAATGCGATATCGACTATCACGGCGGACGGCGCGGCGCCAAGCGGATCGTCTGGTCTGACGACGGCGCCATTTACTACACAAAAGACCATTACGAATCATTCGAAAGGTTGTATTGAAGATGACAGATCTGATTCTGGATATCAGCAGTCTGGCGGACAAAACGGAGCTGCACGCTCAGGTCCGCGGCGCGCTGGATCTGCCCGAATGGTACGGCGCAAATCTCGACGCGCTGTACGACGTTCTGACTGAAGCCGGAGAAACCCGGGTGCTCCTCATCGGCGCGAAAGACGAGCCGGAATGGTTCCGGCGCGCGCGAACCGTATTCATGGACGCCGCAAAGGAAAACCGCCGGCTGCATCTGACGCTGCGGGAGCATCTGGACATTCCTTCGCTCCTGCAGGCGATGACGCCGGAAGAAAAATGCGCGTACGTTTCCGGCGCGGACGACTGGAATACCAAAGCGATTCCGCGGCTGGGCCTGCCCGCCGCGATGATGGCGGACGGCCCGCACGGCCTGCGCAAGGTCGTGAACCGCGAAACCCAGGAATCGGAGCCTTCCGTCTGCTTCCCGCCGGCCGTCAACCTGGCGGCGGCATTCGATCCGGAGCTGTGCGCGCAGGTGGGCGGCGCGATCGCGCAAATCTGCCAGAGCGCCGGCGTCGGCATGATTCTGGGGCCGGCGGTCAACATCAAACGCACGCCGCTTTGCGGGCGCAATTTCGAATACTTCTCCGAGGATCCGTACCTCTCGGGAAAATCCGCGGCCGGGATGATCCGCGGAACGCAGGCTCAGGGCGTCGGCTGCTGCCTCAAGCACTTCTGCCTGAACAACCAGGAAACCCGCCGCATGACGATTTCCGCGGAAGCGGACGAGCGAACGATGCGGGAGATCTACCTGAAGCCGTTTGAAATCGCCGTGCGCGAAGGAAGGCCCTGGTCCGTGATGTGCGCGTACAACCGGGTCAACGGCACGTACATGAGCGAGAACGGGCCGCTGCTGACCGACGTGCTCCGGCATGCGATGGGGTTTGACGGCATGACGGTCACCGACTGGGGCGCGGTCAAGGACCGGATTGCCGGCGTCAAAGCCGGGCTGGATCTGGAAATGCCCGCCGCGCGCAACGGCAAAGCCGAAAAGCTCCTGGCCGCGATGGAAAACGGGGCTTTGGACCCGGCGGATCTGGACCGCGCGGTGGAGCACATCCTGTGCTGGGTCGATCGGGCCGTCACCCGGCATTTCGACGGAACGGAGCCGGATGTGGACGCGCTTCGCGCGATGGCGCGCAAGGCCGCGCGGGAATCGATGGTGCTGCTGAAAAATGAAGGCTCGGTTCTTCCGCTGGAGAAATCGCGCAGGACCGCGTTCATCGGCGCGTTCGCGAAGCATCCGCGCTGCCAGGGCGGCGGAAGCTCCCGCGTGAACGCCGAATTCGTGCTGAGCGCGCTGGATGCCGCAAAGGACACCGCGGATGTAGCCTATGCGGAAGGGTTCCGGCTGGACGGGCAGCCCGACGAATCGCTGATCGACGAGGCCTGCGCGCTGGCTGCCCGCTGCGAACAGGCGGTGCTGTTCCTGGGCCTCTCCGATCGCGAGGAATCCGAAGGCTATGACCGGACGAGCGCCTGCCTGCCGTCAAACCAGATCGATCTGCTCAAAGCGGTTCTGCAGGTGCGCAGACATGTCGCGGTCGTGCTGGTCAACGGATCCCCGGTGTCGATGCCGTGGATCGATTCCGTGCCCGCGGTGCTGGAAGCATATCTGGGCGGCGAAATGGCCGGCGGCGCCATTGCCGATCTGCTGTTCGGCGATTGCAATCCCTGCGGAAAGCTGCCGGAAACCTTCCCGCTGCGCCTGTCCGATACCCCTTCCTTCCTGTACGGCGCGGGCGGCACCGGGAAGGTTCGCTACCGCGAAGGCGTGTTCGTCGGTTACCGGTATTACGACAAAAAGGAAATGCCGGTGCTGTTCCCGTTCGGGCACGGGCTGAGCTACAGCGAATTCCAATACGGGATTCTCCGCCTGTCCGGCACTAAGCTTCACGCCGGCGACGCGCTGTCCCTCTCCTTTGACCTGACCAACACCGGAAGCCGCGCCGGCGCGGAGGTCGCACAGGTGTACATCGAATCCCTCGAAACCGAAGCGGTGCGGCCGCCGAAGGAGCTCAAAGCGTTCCGCAAAGTGTACCTGGAACCCGGCGAAAGGCGGACCGTGCAGATCGATCTTGATCCCGACGCCTTCGCGTACTGGAACGAAGAAGCCGGCGGCTGGCACATCCCGGACGGAGCATACCGCGTGCTGGTCGGTTCCTCTTCACGGGACATCCGCTCAAGCGCAAGGGTGTATTTCGAAGGCGTGCAGCCGCTGCCGCTTCGGATTCACGAGGATACCACCATCGGCGATCTGCTGCGCCATCCGGCAACCCGCAAAAAAACCCTGGCGCTGCTGGCACAGGCGAACCTGGGCAGGCTCGGCGTCGGGATCGACGGGTCCCCGTCGAACGACATGGCCGAAGCCGTGCTGAACGACCTGCCGCTGCATGCCGTCAGCGTATTTGCCGCCGGCAAGGACCTGCCGACGACGGAGGAAATCATTCGCTGGCTTTCGGAATAGCTCAAAGACCGGATTCACCGCACCCCCGCCCGTTCGGCGGGGGTTTTGCGCGCTCCGACGCCTGCGGGAACGGTTTCAAAATTTTGCCGGCTCCGCAGCCGCCCAAAACAGCGTTCGCCGGCGGCATGGCCGCCGGCGAATGCGCAAGGGGTCGGTTATCCGATGGCATAGGACGCGGCGCTGTCCGCGGCGCCGATGCCGTAGGTGGCCGCCATGCCCAGGTACATGCCGGACACCGAGGCTTCGCCGCTGATCACCGCGAAGCCCACCGTTTCGCCGGCGGCGTACAGGCCGGGGATCACCTCGCCCGCTTCGGTCAGAACCTCCAGCTTTCCGTTTGTCAGCGGTCCGCCGGCGCTGCGTCCGGCGTAGGGAATGGTTTTGATCGCGTAGAACGGGCCTTCCTCGAATGCGATCAGGTTGTCCGCGCGGCCGAACTGCTCGTCCTTTCCGGCCGCGGCATACCCGTTGTACGCGTTCACCGTATCCGGCAGGTTCGCCGCCCCGATCTTCTCCGCCAGTTCCTCCAGCGTGTCCGCCTTTACGATCAGTTCGCCTTCTTCGACCAGGCTGTTCCAGATGGCCCAGTCGGTATCGGCAGTGGTAAACCAGGAGTTGCCCGCGTTCAGAACCGGCGTTTCCGGGTTCAGCATCGGCTCCGCGAGAATGCCCCACAGCGTATTTGCCGGCGCATGGATCCAGGCGTCGGAACGCGCCTTGTAATTGGAGCCGATTTCGTCGAACACGCGATCGCCGTCGAGATTGACGTAGATCACGCCGTTATACTTCACGTTCATGCGAATGTTCGAATAGAAGCCGTCGTTCGGCAGCACGCCGCCGGTGATCGGGTTGTAATCCAGGTGGTGGAAGCCGGCGCCCGCCTGCTCCGCCAGATCGCAGCCCTCGCCCAGCGCGGTGGTGATGTAGCCGCAGCCGATGTTGTCGAAGATGGACTCCAGCCGTTCCCTGCTCGCGCCGTAGCCGCCCGCCGCAAGGATCGTGCTCCTGCCGAAGATGTCCTGCTCGTTGTTGCGGCTGTCGAACGCCTTGACGCCGACGACCGCGCCGTCCTCGAGGATCAGCTCCGTCGCCTTGTGGAAGGTCAGCACCTGGACCATGCCCGCCTCGACGTTCTCGTTCAGCTTCTTCTCCATGCCGCTCGACAGCGAGAATCCGTTGTTCAGGCCCCAGGCCACACGGTAGACGCTCATCGGGTCGTAGATGCCCACGTTCAGTTCGTCCTTGAATTCCACGCCGTTATCCTGCATCCAGTCGATCGCCGGGCCGGACGCCTCGGCGTAGTACTTCGCGAGATCCACGTTGATCTCCTCTTCGCTGCCCGCGAAGCCCACGATGTCGGAATAGAACAATTCGGGGCTGTCCTCGACGCCGAGGCCCTGCTGGATGCGGAATCCCGCGCCGCTGATCCAGCCCATCGCGTAGCGCGCCGCGCCGCCCAGCACGCCCGATTTCTCCACCAGCACCACGCGGGCGCCGTCTTCGGCCGCGCGATTCGCCGCCACCAGGCCGGCCAGGCCGCCGCCGACCACGATGACATCCGTTTCGATGGGGTCTCGCGTCTGATTGTACGCTGACGCGTCCGCCGGAACCTTGAACGCCTCGGGATCCAGCCCGGCTTCGGCGATCGCCGTCTCCACCGCCGCAAGGACCGCCTTACTGGAGAAGGTCGCGCCGGCTACCGCGTCCACCAGCAGCGTCTGCCCCGCGACGATCTCTTCCGCGACCTTCTGCGCGGCGACGTCGCCGAGCCCGCCGGTTTCGTAGTTCGTGTCCACATCGACCGCCTTGACCGCGCCGTCTTCAATCTGTACGGTCACGTACACCCTGCCGTTGTTTCCCTGTGCGTCCGCCGTCCAGACGGTCGCCTCCGCCGCCGCGCCCACGCACGCCGCCAGCAGCAGCGCCGAGAGCAGGATCGCCAGAATCTGTTTCATGGGAACGCCTCCTTTGAATTGGAATCAAAGAATATCGGTTGCCGCACCCGCCGCGCGGCAGGATCATCCGCTGAAAGCAAGATCTGCAGGCTCCCATTCCATGCGTTTGTCACGATTCTATCGAAAAACCGCCACAATCAGTATAGCACATGTACGATCGTACCGCAACCTCTTCATTCGTACACCGATCCGCATCTGTGCGTTCTTCCCCGGCCGCCGGCAGCATTTTCTTCGGATCCCCGGCCCGGACCGGTTTCTCCAACGGCCGGACGGTGCACCGGCAGACGGCGGGTGAAGCATCCCGATCCCTGTTCCCGGGGTTCAGGATGCGTTCTGCCGCCCCGGCGCGCAATCGCGTTCAGCGTCCGCCCGGAGTGTTCGGGGCCTCAGCGGACGGCGCGGCAGGTTCCGGATCCGGTATGAAGACAACAAAAAAACGAGGCTTTCGCCCCGCATATGAATCAGCCCCCGGAGTGCCGCTCGATTCCACCTTCTCACCCGCCACTCAGGCAGGGCGGAAACCTGCGGTTGCTTTTTGTCTTCCCCTGCAATGGGGGCCTGACAGCCACTTCCGACCCGGAATCCTTTTGTTATGATGTGGGTAAAAGCAGTCCCGTTACGCACACCCCAGGAAAAGCTGTTCAACACTTAAGATTATAGCCGTCTTCAGCCGCGCTGTCAAGGGGTCCGGCCGCGCATTTTCTTACAATTAAATGAAAGAGTTATACAGGTCGGAAACGCAAATTTATCGCACCCGAAACGAAGCTGCCGCAGGACCGGCAGCACCGGAGCCGCCCGCGCCGGAGCGGGGAGGAAAGCGTTCACTCCGTTTCGTAATTGTCGGCGAAATCCGTATCCAGCGTACAGGAGACTTCCATATCCGGGTATTTTTCCTTCACTTCTGCGATCACCTGTTCGAAGAGCCCCGTTCTGTCTTCCACGTCGAAATCCACGATTACGTCGAACTGCAGGCGCTTCTCCTCGGGGCTGTAATAAAACCCGTGCACCTGAAGGACATGCTCGTGGGCCATGGCCATGCGGTACACCTCTTCCCGCAGCGCGATCGCTTCGGGGTCCTTCGTATTGACCGAGTAAACGCTCAATGCCGTCAGAATTATGCCCCGCTCCGCGTACAGCTTTGACGTCGCCGCCCGCTGCAGCCTGTCGATCTGCGCGGCGGTCATCGTGTCATCCACCTCGATATGGGCGGAGCAGTTCAGGCGGTCCGGTCCGTAATCGTGGAAAATCATGTCGTATACGCCATGGATCTCGGGAAAAGCCATCAGCGTGTCGCGAACCTCCCGGGCCGTCTGCGCTTCCACGCGCTCGCCGAGGATCTCGGAGAGCGTGCTCCGCAGCATTTCGATTCCCGATTTGATAATGAGAATCGAAATCACCGCGCCCAGCCACGCCTCCAGCGATACGCCGAAGCTGAGATAGATCAGGGCCGCGACCAGCGTCGAAGCCGATATGATCGCGTCCAGCGCCGCGTCCTGGCCGGAATTGACCAGCGATTCGGAGCGAACCTTCTGGCCGACGCTCTTTACATAGCGCCCCAGCAGGGCTTTTACCGCCACGCCCACCAGAATAATCAGCAGCGCCAGCCATGTATAGGACGGGGTTTCCGGATGCAGGATCGCCCGGATCGATTCTGTCAGGGACGTAATTCCGGCATACAGCACGATCAGGGATATCACCATCGCGGACAGGTATTCGACGCGTCCGTATCCCCACGGATGCTTTCTGTCCGGCTGCTTCCCCGCCAGCTTTGCGCTGAGGATCGTGATCAGCGATGAACCCGCGTCGCTCAAATTGTTTACCGCGTCCAGCACGATGGCAATCGAATGCGACGCGAGCCCGACCAGCGTTTTGAAGGCCGCAAGAAACACGTTGGCACCGATGCCGACCAGGCTGGTGCGCACGATGATTTTGTCCCGCGGCGTGTTTTCTTCGGTTCTCTGCTTCACGGCTTACTCCCTCCAGTCATTTCGGGATGACAGCAAAGCCGCCGCTGTTCTGTTGCCCAGCGGCGGCGGCTGAAAAGCGGGTTCAGATATCGTCGGAGGACATGTCAAAATCGTCCAGAACGATTTCCTCTTCTTCTTCCTCTTCGACCACCATCGGCACGAATTCGCTCATCCATGCCTCCTGCGGAAGACCGGCGATGATCGCCGGAAGATTGACAATGACGCCGTCGATTCCGTAGGGAAGGCTGAGATCAAAGGAATACTGCTCGGGATCGTCGCCTTTTTCTTTTGTCGCCTCGATGTCGAAATGGAACGACTGCCCGACACAGGAGGCCATGCCGCGCTCCTTCGCGGACAGCTTCGCGACCTGCTCGCCGTTCACGAATACGTTGATGCGGCGATATGTATCCAGCTGCTGCCCCTCGTATTCCAGCTTCTTGTTGTCGAAATAAACCGTATGGCCGCGGCCGATCACCATCATGCACCCGCCGATGGCGATCAGAAGGATGATCACGCCCGCGCGAATCAGGAATCTGCGCTTCTTCATCGCTTCTCCTCCTCCCGCTGCTCAAGCTCCAGCTGCGCGCCCATATGCGCCTTCGCGCGCCGCTTCTTGGTTTCGTACATGATCAGCGCCAGCGTAATGACGCCGTAGGAAACGAATACGCGGAAGTATTCGCCGATGACTTCGTTCCCGGTGATCACCGCGCCGGCTCTCGGCGCCAGGATAAACATCGTGTGGAACAGGATGACGCCCAGGAACACGTTTCCGATCGACGCGCGATCGACGCTCGCGCCGCCCACCAGCAGCGCGGCGATACAGAACATGCCGATCTGCGAATGGGAGGAATAGGTCGCCATGTCGCCCATGTTCTGCAGATAGATCACCATTCCGATGCCGGCAAGCACCGTGGAAATGACGATGGAGATAATGCGCGTCTTCTCCACGTCGATGCCCGCCGCGCGCGCCACCTCCATATCCTGGCCGACTGCGCGCATATCCTGGCCCAGCTTGGTGCGCCGAAACCAGACGATGATCAGGCACATGCCCACAATGATCAGAATCGTCAGAAGCGGAACGCGCACGCCGGCGATATTCACGGCCAGCACGCCGTCCAGGCTCTTGCGGATGCGCGTCAGATCCACCGAGGCGCGAACGCCGTAACCGCGCGGCAGCTTCACGTTGTTGTGAATGATGGGAATGATCGAGCCCATCATGTACAGCACCACCAGCTGGTATACGCCGTTCATGAAGAAAGAGATGATATAGCTGGTGATCATCTCGCGGCCCTTCGCGGCATTGAGAATCCTGCCGCAGGCCAGGCCGAGCAGCGCCGATATCGGAACGGATATGATCATCGCCAGCACGATGCCGGGGATGCCCCAGATTTGCCAGTCGGTGGCGAAGATCAGCGCGATTTCCGCCGCCATCGCCCCCAGCGTCATGCCGAAGTTGAGGCCCATGCCCGCCATGATCGGAATCAGCAGGCTCAGAATCAGGAACGCGTTCCGGCTCAGGCGCGTCATGATTTCGTTCAGAAGGAACGTGGGCGAAAAGCCGGAAATCGGGATGCAGACCGCGATGATGATGATGAACATGATCGGCACCGCGTTGTTTCCCACGAAGGCCAGAGCTTTCTTCGGGGAGGAGGTGTTTTTGCCGTTCATCGTGTCACCTCCGATTTTCTCGTCAGCGCGTAGAGAATCATGCCGTTGGATACCACCACGCGCAAAACCTCGCTGATATCAAGGTTGATCAGCCCGTTCATGACCGTCGGCGTCATCGTCACCATGCCCTGGAAGAGAATGGTTCCGATGATCACGTTGGTGATCGAGGCCTTGGAGGCCGTCGCGCCGCCGATCAGGATCGCCGACACCGCCGGCAGCGCCATATTGAACGGGGCGTTGTACAGCTGCACAAAGCCGAATCCCTGTTCGTATACCAGTATGCCCACTGCCGCCAGCCAGGTGCTCATGATGACGGACAGCATGCGGATGCGATCCACGTTGATGCCCGCCGCCCGCGCAAAGGTGGGATTGGAGCCTACGGCGGTCATCGCCGTACCCGTCTTGGTGTGCAGAAACGCCCAGATGGCGATGGCCAGCAGCGCGAAAAACAGCAGGGTGCCTGTCGGGATCACCAGCCGTCCGATCTGTATGCGAAGCAGATTGGACAGCACGCCGCCGTAATACTTGTCGATCGGGAACGTCGTACGCAGCCCGGTTCCTTCAAAGCCCCAGGCCATATCCGGCCTTTTGTAGGGCAGCACCAGCCACATCATGCAGAAGAACGACACCACCGAAAAGCCCACGTAGGTGGCGATCATCATTTCGCCGCCCTTGATCTTGTTGAGCAGCCATCCGTAGGCGACGCCGAACAGAAGCGCGAACGGCGTGGCAATCAGGATGGCCATCACGAAACTGGCCGGGCCGCTGAACCCCCATTCAATCGACAGCGTCGCGCCGAGAAGCCCCGCGATAATGCCCACCGGCAGGCCGAAATTCAGGCCGCAGCCGGAGTGCACCATCGGCACCATGGCCAAAACCAGCACCACATTCCAGCTGAAACGGTTGATCACGTTGGTGATTTGCGTCCAGAGGTTTACCCCGGTAAACGGAGCGATAATGAACATCAGCAGCAAAAACGCCGCGATGATCAGCCGGGGCAAGCCGAAATTCCTGAGAGTTTCCCGCACGCGATCCATGAAGGTGCGGTTGCTGTCGGTTACATATTCACTCATTGTGCACCTCCACTCAAATCACGGAACTGACCATCAGCGCGCCGAATTCCTCGCTGGGCCGAGACGCCGGCAGAATGCCTGCGATCCGTCCGCCGGACACGATGGCGATCCGGTCGCAGATCTGGCGCAGCTCCTCCAGTTCGGAAGAAATCATCACGATGGTGATGCCGCTTTCGCTGTTGAACTTTTTCAGCGCTTCCAGCACCAGCGCTTTCGCGCCTACGTCGATGCCGCGGGTCGGTTCTGACACGAAGAGGAATTTCGGTTCCAGCGCAAAGGCCTTTGCCAGACAAACCTTCTGCTGATTCCCGCCGGAGAGCTCTTTCGCCTTTTGACGCGAGCTGGTACAGCGAATCTGCAGCTCGTCGATATATTTTGACGTGATGTCCCGTATCGCCTTCTCGTCGCGCCACTTGATGCAGCCGCCGAGCAGGTCCTTCAGGAATTTTCCGTGAATCTGCATCGCGGGAAAGGCAATATTCCATTCCAGCGATTCATCCAGCAGAAGCCCGACCCCGCGCCGGTCCTCCGATACGAAGGCCAGGTTCGCGTCCAGGCACTTCCGCGGCATGTTCAGCGGAATTTCCTGTCCGTCAAAGGTAACTTTTCCGCCTGCCGGATACAGGCCCATCACCCCGTTGGGAATTCCCAGCTTTCCCTGTCCGGCAAGGCCGCCGATTCCCAGGATTTCCCCTTTCCGCACGTCCAGCGTGACGTTGCGCACGGTTTCGCCGGGCATGTCGACCCACAGCTTTTCGATGTGCATAATCGGCTGGGTTTCCGGCGGTTCGCGGCGGGTTCCCGTTTCACCGGACACGCTTCTTCCGACCATCCAGCGGGTGAGCTCGGTAATCGTGGTTTGGGCGGCGGCAACGTCCTTTACCAGCACGCCGTCGCGCATGACCGCCACCTTGTCGCATACGTTCAGAATCTCCTGCAGCCGGTGCGTGATGAAAATCACGGCGATGCCGCGCGAAGACATTCCGCGAATCGATTCCAGCAGCGCCTCGGCCTCCTGTTCGGTGAGCACCGCGGTCGGCTCGTCCAGAATCAGAAGCCTTAGCTGCTCCTTGGACAGCTCACGGGCGATTTCCGTGAACTGCTTGTGCCCGACGGGCATGTCGGAAATGACCATGCTCCCTTCGATGTGGACGCCCATCTTCTCGATGGCGTCGTCGGAGCGGCGGACCAGCTCTTTTTGGTCCAGCATATTCAGCCGCTCGCCGAACACCTCGGACATCACGCTTTTCTTCTGCGGTTCCCGGTTGAGCAGGATGTTTTCCGTGGCGGTAAAGCCCGGAATCAGCGAAAACTCCTGATGCACCATGCCGATGCCCGCCGCCAGCGCGTCAAACGGCGAATTGAAATTCACCTTTTCGCCGTTGATCAATACATCGCCGCCGTATCCGCCGGTATCGCGGATCTCAGTCATGCCGAACAGGATTTTCATCAATGTGGATTTTCCGGCGCCGTTTTCTCCGACCAGGCCCAGAACCTCCCCCTCATTGAGGGTCAGGTTAATATCCGTCAGCACCTGGTTTCCGAAGAAATTCTTCCTGACGCCTTTCAGTTCCAACAGCGGAGCTTGACTGTTCATGAATCTCTTCCCTGTCTGTCAAATTCGCCCCCGCAGGGGCATCGATGCGCTGTCCGCAAACCTGACAGCGCATCGGCGCCTCCGGGAGAAACACGGTTATGAGAAAAGGGGGAGGAGCGCATCCTCCCCCTGAAGGCTGTTCCTTCCGGAATTACTTCACAGTGAAGTACTTCTCCGGCACCTCGACATCGGCGTTGCCCATGTAGTGGCCGGGATCGCCCATGATGTAGGTATCCTGATAGATCAGCATGTAGTTCTCGGTCTTGACACCGGTGTTGGCGTCGGTGTAGTAGGAGCCGTTCCACTCGGCGCCGGGGGAATACACGGCCAGCGCGTCGGAAATGTCGTCGATCTCCAGCAGCTCGCTGTTGCCGTCGATCACGTTCATCGCGTGCTCGGCCAGGCCGGCGGTCAGCGTGTAGGTGTAGGAATACGCCCAGGTGCCGAAGCGGCCGGCGCCGCCCTTGGCGACGATGGCGTCCTCAACGCTCTTGAGCAGGAAGTCGTAGTTGCTCATGTCGTCATCGGAGAACTCGATGCCCAGCGCGTCCGGATAGCCCATCAGCGGGGAGGGCAGGTCGGCCTCGACGAAGTATCCGCCGTACTCCAGCAGCTGCTTGAGCAGCGGGGCGGTATGCGCGTCGTTGGTGCAGAAATAGGCGGAATTCTGGCCGTATTTCTCGATCCACTCGGGCGCCTTCTCGAGGATCTGCTGCTGTGCGCCGGTGATACCCACGTCGCTCAGCGGATCCGCGGCGGTTTCCATGACCACGTTCACGCCCAGCTCCTTGCCGGCTTCGACCATGATGGCGTAGCGGCGGCTGAGGGACTCGATGCCCATGTGGCGCGGGAAGGTGATGTGCACGAAGGTATCGCAGCCCAGCTGCTTGGCGGTGTTGATGATCAGGTAGCCGCGGGCAACGAAGTCGTTCATCACGACCACATCCGCCGCGCTGGTGATCAGGGACGGATCTTCCTGGCTCTCACCGGCAAGGCAGAGGATGTCATCGCGGCGCTCTTTCACCTGACGGAAGGCTTCGGCGACGCCCGGCACAGCCTGGCACACCACAATGGCCTTGACATCGGGATCATCGGTAAACTGCACGATGGACTGGATGGTGGTTTCTTTTTCTTCGGTGAAGTTGTCAGGATAGGTGGCGGTCAGCACGGTGTCCTCACCGTATTTGTTGACCAGCATGACCGCAGCCTGGCGCTCGTCGATGGACTGGGACATGGTGCCGGTCACAACGGCGATCTTGTAGCCTTTGGCTTCCGTTTCCGCGGACGCGACGACGGCAACAGACAGAACCATCATCACAGCCAGCATCATGGCAAGCAGCTTCTTCATGGGGTTTCCTCCTTTATTTTTGCGCGCTGGTTTTCCCGGCGCGCAGAACTCCCTTCTATTATAGAGAAAACTGCAGGGTCTGTCAAGAAAAATTGCAAAAAATGGGCGAATCGGAACCATGAAATTAACGAAATTGATATCCCGGCCTCGCAAAGCATCCGGAAACAGCGCGATTGCAGCCGGCAGAATCCGCATCCCGCCTGAAACGCGCGGTATTCCCACAGGCCCTTATCACTGTTGTCTGCCGTGCAGCGGACGGCGGGGGCTGACTGTCCCCGCCTGCAGCACCGGGGAATTCAGCCGCAGCCCGGAAGCCTTATCGGGGGACTGCCCGTTATGATCATTCCGTTATCAGAGGTTTACACAGTCTTCCCAGCGAAGAAGCTCGGTGAATTCATCCCCGTCTTCGCAAAGCAGTCCATCCAGGGTAAGGAGACAGACAACTGTCAGAATCGCCGCGGACCTCCTCAACGCTTTTGAATCCACGGATCACCCCTCCAAACAGCGGACTTGAAATTCTTCACAGGCCGGCTCAGCGGATATGATACTAAAGGGCTGCCCCGCGATGAGGCAGCCCCTGAAGATTCGAATGGGGTTTTATGCGTTGATCGGCTCGAGCAGGCCGTAGTCTCCGCTTTCGCGTTTGTAGACCACGCATGCCGCGCCGGTTTCGTCGTTCAGGAACAGGAAGAAGGTATGGCCCAGCATTTCCATCTGAGCGATCGCGTCATCCACGCTCATCGGCTTGACCGCGAAGCGTTTGGTGCGCACTACGCGCTGCGGCTCTTCCTCTTCCTCGGGAACCGCTTCCTCAGCGCGCTCGAAGGCGCCGGCGCGCAGCCGCTTCTCCAGCTTGGTGCGATGCTTGCGGATCTGGCGGACAATCTTGTCCATATCCTTGTCGATACAGGCGTACATATCCTCGCCGGTCTCCTCGGCGCGCAGCATCGCGCCTGCGAAATCGATCGTGATTTCACAGCTGTTCCGGGTTTCGTTTTCGCTCTTCAGGCGCACCCGAACCTCTTCGTCTTCGGCCAGAAAGCGATCCAGTTTGGCGATTTTCTTTTCTATGCGGGCGCGCAGCGCCTCGGTAATTTCCAAATTTATGCTGTTGATTGTAACGCGCATGCTGTTATCCTCCACTGTAATAATATCGGATCCCCGCTTCGCTATACCATCGGCACCACCGCTTTCCCACCTTGCTTATAGGGGGATATTCTGCACGGCACCCCGGAATTCCTGCCTGGAAGCCTTCCTGTTTGAAACAAATTTGTGACGTTTTTGCACAGGCGTCATCCGCGCTTACTTGTGCTTGACCCCGCCGCTCTGCTGATCCAGAATTGTGGAATCATAGGTGAACACGCTTTCGTGCCGGTCCGCGTAGGCGCGGTATGCGTATTCCACCATCTTTTCGATCAGGTCGGGGAACGACGTGCCGATATGCTCGAACAGGTAGAATGCCAGGGAACCCGGAATGGTGTTGATTTCGCCGACGTAAAGCTTTTCTTCGTCCCCTTCCAGCATAAAGTCAATGCGCACCACGCCCTTGCAGTCCAGCGCCCTGAAGATGTTCACTGCCAGAGCCTGCACCTCCCGGGTCTTTTCTTCGCTGATGGGCGCGGGAATTCTGCGCGCCAGCGACGCCATGCCTTTGGAGCCCTGCGCTCCCGCCGCCGTCTTTGCGCCCTGCGCGCTTCCGTTTCCTTTGGAGCCCTGTCCCTGCAGGTATTTTTCCTTATAGGTCAGGAAATCGTCGACGCTGACCGGCATCTCCAATGCCGAGGCTGCGGCTTCGCTTCCGTATCCCAGCACGCCGCAATTGATTTCCTTCAGCTGTTCGATCCCGCGTTCGATCAGGATGCGGCGGTCAAAGGACGCCGCCACGTCCATCGCGTGAATCAGGCCGTCCCGGTCCTTTGCCTTGCCGATTCCGATGGAGGAACCCAGATTCGCCGGCTTCACAAACACCGGATAGCGGAGCTTTGCCTCGATTCTTTCGATGCATCCGTCCCGGTCGCCGCGCCAATCGCCGCGGTCCACCCAAAGATCCTCGACCACCGGAAACCCGCAGCCGCGGAAAAACTGCTTCATCGCGATTTTGTCCATGCCGACCGACGACGCCACGAGACCGCTTGAGGTGTACGGAACGTCCATCAGATCCAGCATGCCCGCCACGGTGCCGTCCTCGCCGTTCATCCCGTGCATGACGGGCATGACCACGTCAATCCGCTCCAGAACCTCTTTGGACGCCCCGAAAAGGGTGCGCTTCTCCGTCGGGTATCTGAGCAGCAGCATTTTCCCGCCTTCTCCGGCGGGAAGGACCTGCGTCACCTTGTCGGCCTGAAAATCCTTGTGAAACGCAATATTCTCAAGTTCGCTTCCGATATACCAGTCGCCGTCCCGTGCGATGTATATTTTGACCGCGTTGAAGCCCGCCTTGCGGGCGGCTTGTGCCGCCTGCGCCGCGGAGATCACGGAAACATCGTGTTCACAGGTCCGGCTGCCATACAGGATGCCCAGCGTAATACTCATATTCTCCTCCGTCAGCTTTCCGAATAGTTGTCCGGCAGGTCGTTCTCAAACAGCACCACGTCGCCCGGCACGCACAGGCGGCCGATCATCGTCGTCGCCTCGCTGAGCGTCGCGGCGACCAGCACTTTGTCCCTGGCCATGCCTTTTTCCAGCGCCCCGTCCACCATCGGCTTCGAGCGCTTGTTGCCGACAAAAATCGCGATGTCCGCCGAATCCGCCACCTGCATGCCGAACCGGCGGTTGATCTCCTCTTCCTGTTCTCCCTGCTCCACCATGCCCGGCGTTACGATGATATGCCGCCCGGGGAAATCGTGCAGCACATCCAGCGCCGCCTTCGCCCCGACCGGATTGGCGTTGAACGCGTCGTCAATGACGGTTACGCCGCCGGCTCCTTCGATCAGCTGCAGGCGGTGCTCCACCGGCTTCGCCCTTCCGATGCCGCGCGCGATTTCGTTCAGCGACAGCCCCAGCCGCCGCGCGACCATCGCGGACAGAACGATATTCGCGATGTTGTGCCGGCCGAGGAGCTTGGTATTCGCCCGCACCCGCCCGCCTTCCGCGTCGCACAGCGTAAAGGACGACCCGTGGGGCCCTACCGTGATGTTTTCCGCGTACATCGAAAGATAGCCGCTGCCCAGTCCCGCGCGGTATTTTTCGATTTTTGTTTCCGCGAACAGGCGGTCGCACCAGTCTCCGTCCGCCGCAAAAAACGCGACGCCGTCATCCGGCAGGTTCTCGATCAGTTCGTATTTGGTATGCGCCACGTTCTCGATCGTGCCGAAGGTTTCCAGATGCTGCGGCCCGACAGACGTCAGCACGCCGTAGCCGGGATGGACGAGATCGCACAGCTCCTGAATATCCCCGACATGGCGCGCGCCCATTTCCGCCAGAAACACCTGATGGTGATCTTCCAGCTTCTCGCGAATCACCCGCGTCAGCCCCATCGGCGTGTTGAACGAGGACGGCGTGGCCAGAACGTCGAACTTCTCCTGCAGAATTGCCTGCAGGATGAACTTGGTGGAGGTTTTTCCGTAGCTGCCCGTAATGCCGATTTTGATCAGATCGCTTCTCGCTTCCAGCTTTTCCCGGGCTTCCCTGAGAAACCCGTCGTTGATGCGCCGCTCGATCGGCTGCATCACGAGGCCGGCGAGATAGGTCAGGTAGGGAACCGCAACGAACAGGAGGAACACCGGAACGCCGATCCACGCGAGCAGCGACGCTCCCAGAATCGTCAGAACAATCAGGGCCGCGTACAGGCGCTTCATCCGCCGCGTCAGGACAAACGGTTTTTTGGCCGGCACCTGGTAAAGGCGAACCGTAAGCTCGCCGGCTATGATGCCAAAGGCAGCCAGCGCCAGCAGCGTGGAGGTCACCCGCGCCGCCGTTTCTCCGATCACCATGTTCAGAAACAGGTTCAAAACAACTTCGCCCAGGGTTGTCCATATGCCGAGGTTCAGCGTCGCGCCCACCAGTTTATCGCGGTTTTTGTTCAGCCAGCGCTGATAGCCGTCCAGCTGGTAGCTCTCCAACTGCAGCATGTGCAGATAATAACGGCTGTAGGCGGCCGAGATGCCCGCCACTACGACAATCACCAACAGATCGAGCCAGAACATCGCTTTCCTCCTACCCGATCAGAAATTTGCGCACGATCACCTGAAAGCGCGCGTAATTCTCCAGATACGCAAAATGACCGCAGCCGTCAAATACCACGAGGCCCGCGTCCCGCATATTCTTTTCCATGGTTTCTCCCATCCACAGCGGGGTTTCGGTATCGTCCCTTCCCCAGATCAAAAGGGTCGGGACATTGACCCTGGGCAGGTATTCGCTCAGGTCCTGCTGAACCACTCTGGTAAAAGTTCCGCGCATCGAAGGCGTCAGCGCGTTGTAATCCCTGGAACCGAACCGCTTGCGCAGGCTGTCCCGCAGCCCTTCGACGGCCGCGTCGCCGAACACCTTGCGGGTAAACGAATTGTCCGCCGCGCCTTTCAGCGTTTTGTAGAGATTTGCACGCGCCTTTTTCGCGGTGCTCTGCGTTCCGCGCAGGCCGGCCGCGCCGGTCAGCACCATGCGGTTCACCTTTTCAGGATGCTCCGCCGCGAGCATGATGGCCACACGGCCGCCGAAGGAATGCGCGATGATATCGCAGGCGTCGATTCCGAGTGCGTCAAGCAGCTGCGACGTCATTTCCGTATACTCCGCCACGCCCCACGGTTCAGGCGGTTCGTCCGACGCGCCGTGACCGGGAAAATCCAGCGCAATCAGTTCCAGATCGCCGGAGAAATCCCGGATTACCGGCAGAAAGCTGTCGATGTTCCCGCCCCAGCCGTGCAGCAAAAGGCAGGGACTGCCGCTGCCGTATCGCTCATAATGCACCTTTGCGCCATTCAGTTCAATGGTCATGTCTGCGCTCCCCATTATACATACATTATATTATATCGCTTTCCTGTAAACTTTGCAATGTGCGCATACAAAATGCTGCAGGGATTGCGCCGGAGGCGAATCCCGCATATAATTGAAGCAGGAGGGGTAAAAATGCGCATACTGATCGTGGACGGCCAGGGCGGAAACCTGGGCCGGCAATTGGTAAAGATGATCCGGGGAGCGTCACCGGACGCGGAAATCCGCGCCGTAGGCACCAACAGCATCGCCACCGGCGCCATGCTGAAAGCGGGCGCAGCGCAGGCGGCAACCGGGGAAAACGCAGTGGCCGTCGGATGCCGCTGGGCGGATGTCATCGTCGGTCCCATCGGGATCGTTCTTGCGGATGCGCTGCTGGGCGAGGTAACGCCGAAGATGGCCGTTGCCGTCGGCCAGAGCCGGGCCGCGCGGATTCTGATTCCGATCAACCGCTGCGATACCGTGATCGCCGGGGTCTCCGGCATGTCGTCCGCAGCGCTTCTCGAAGACGCGATGGCTCAGCTCGCCGAAATCGCGGCGAAGGCGTGAGCTGCTGTTGATTCCCGGGTCCCCGGACCGCTTCGGCAAAGCCGGCGGCGGATCCGGAAATCCGCGGAGTGCAAACGGCGCGCCGGGTCCCGCGTCAAAAAAGGCCGTTCCCTGCCAAATCCGGCGGGAACGGCCCTTTGGTCTGAACCGTAAATCAGTCCGCGCTGTACGGAAGCAGCGCGATTGCGCGCGCGCGCTTGATGGCCGTAGACAGCTGGCGCTGATGCTTGGCGCAGGTGCCGCTCATGCGGCGCGGCACGATCTTTCCGCGCTCGTTGACAAAACGGCGCAGGCGCACCAGATCTTTATAATCGATGTGCTGAACCTTATCCACGCAGAACATGCACACCTTGCGGCGCGGCTTGCGTCCACGGGGACGGCGGGCAGCGCGATCGCCTCTATCTTCAGACATTGTCTTAATCTCCTTTCCTTATCCGGTTCGGCATCAGAACGGCAATTCGTCGTCGTCGACATCTGCGTAGGTTCCGCCGGGCGCGCTGGCGTCCGGTGCCGGCTCCGCGGGCGCTTCGTTGAACGTGCGGGGCGGGGCGTCGTTTTTGGAACCCAGAAACTCGACTTCGTCCGCAACGACCTCTGTGACATAGCGCTTCGTACCGTCCTGCGCATCATAGGAACGGGTTTGAATCTGTCCGATCACCGCTGCCTGACGCCCTTTGGTCAGGTAACGGCCGCAGAGATCCGCCAACTGCCGCCACGCGACGATGTTGATGAAATCCGCTTCCCGCACACCCTGCTGGTTCGGGAATCTGCGATCCACCGCCAGCGTGAATGTCGTGCGGGTAACGCCGCTTTGTGTCGTGCGGGTTTCGGGGTCACGGGTCAAACGACCGATCAAAATTGCTTTGTTCATGACAGGCTCCTTTTGATCACACTTCAGCGACAGCTTCTTCCGCGTCCACAACCGTTTCCACGGTCACAGCCTCTTCTGCCATATCAGCGGCTTCTTCCGCTGCCGGGACGGGAGCTTCCTCCGGCTGCGGCGCAGGCTGCGCGGCCTGTACAGGCGCTGCCGGCTTGAGCGGCTCGCGCTTCGCGGGCAGTTCGCCTTCGAAGCGGATCACCAGATAACGGAGAACTTGATCTGCGTTCTTGAAATTGCGTTCGAGCTCACGGGGGAGCTGGGGCGGGGCGGAAATGTACATCAGCACATAATAGCCCTCGGTCTTGTAATTGATGGCATAGGCCAGACGGCGCTTGCCCCACTCGTCGATGCGATCCACCTTGCCGCCGTTCTGCTCCACGAGCTGGGAGAAACGGTCGATCACAGCGCCGCGCGCCTGATCGTCCAGCGCGGTATCGATCACATACATTACCTCATACTGGTTCATAGTTGAACTTTCACCTCCTTATGGACTTGCGGCCTTGGACAAACCCAAGGCAAGGATGCGCCAGTACATAATTATAGCCAAAGTTGCCCGCCGTTTCAATATGGTTTCAAAAATTAATATTTGTCAGCGGACAAAAAGAGGGGCTGCCTCCTGTCAAGACAGCCCCGGCAATTCTTCGGAGATCAGGCTTCGATCGGCTTCGCGTTGGCGAGCAGGTATTCTTCCGCTTCGCCGTTCCACAGCCCGTTATAGCGTTTGCAGATCGCGTCCAGTTCCTTGAAAATCGGATCGGTTTCGCCGGCTTTGCCAAAATCGTCGATCGCGGTCAGCGGCAGATCGATGTTCGGGTAAATCAGTTTCTTGCCGCCGGGGATCTTCGGCAGATTCAGCGTGGTTCCCGCCACCGCGTTCAGGCCGCCCACATGGGTAATCATGCCCGCAGGATTGAGTCTGCCGTCGGCGATCATGTCCAGCGCTTCGACCATATCGTTGGTGTTGCCGCCGGAGGTTCCGACCAGATGGTGCGCCGCGTAGTGGACGTTGTAGAAATTGAACTGCGCGGACAGCTTCGGATTGGTCGGGCCGGCAAAGAAGTTCAGGCAGCCGTCAAAGGCCAGAATCGCATCGCCCTGCTCGATGACCGCGGGCACCGGCGCGAACACCAGCACATCGTCGTATCCCTTGCCTTCGGTGATGGCCATCAGTGTTTCCACCGCGTTTTCGCGGGTGTTGGCATACACCAGCTTCACGCCGTTCTTCGCGGCTTCCTCCGCCGTGTAGATGGACGCCGCGCGGTCCAGGCGCGCCTGGTCGATATCCGTCACCACCAGCAGGCCGGGCTTGCGGTCGCAGTGGATCGCGTAATCGATGGCGCCCAGGCCCATCGGGCCGGCTCCGGCCAGGATCGCCATGTTTCCGCCTTCCTTGATTCCCATATCGTGTACGTAGACGCCCGGCTTCGTATGATACTGCGCGTGGAAGGTGCCGATGATGCAGCTCAGCGGCTCGGACAGCGAACCGTAGAAGAATTCTTTGGCGCGATATTTCAGCAGGCAATCCTGCTCCATCACTTCGGGAATCAGCACCGCGCGCTGGGTATCGCCGCCGCAGAACTCGAACGCGTAGCCGGGGGTCATCAGGGTTCCCTTGTAGGATATGTTCGGCTGAATGGTGAACTTGTCACCCACGGCATACTTGTCCTGCCACTTGGCGCCGACCTTTTCGATGATGCCGCAGAACTCGTGGCCGACGATCGCCGGATGCTCGTCGATGTAATCCGGCACGCGCTTGTGATTGGAGCCCTGCACTGCCGCCTTGTAGGTGGACATGCAGATCGAGTCGGAAATAACCTTTACAAGAATCTCGTCGTCCCTGATTTCCGGCAAATCAAACTCGTCCATGCGCAGATCGTTGACGCCGTGGATGCGCACCGCTATGTTTTTCATTGGTATCCTCTCCTTTATTCTTCTGTTCCGCAGGGCGCCCGGATCCGCGTCCGCCGCCCTGCCGCTGCCTGACAGGTATATTATACCACGATTTTCACATCCGGTACAGATGCTGGAAACGAAATTTCGCTAAGCGCGATTAAATATTTATTTATCAAAGGGGGCCCGGCGCCGTGCACGGCCGCCGGCGCGAGGGCCGAAGCAGGGAAGGCAAAAGCCGGCTTCGCCCGCAGATGCGGAAGACGCACCGAAAGGGAATGCCCCTGAAAACCGCGCGGGTGCCCCCGAAGGGACACCCGCAGCGCTTTCGGTCCGGATTTCTTCTTCCCTCATTCGTGCAGCTTGACCTTGATCCACATGGAGGAATACTGGCTGCGCAGGGATTCGGGAATGTCGATGTAGTGTTCGTCCAGGTCATACCCGGCACGGGGCACATAGGCGTCGTTGCCTGCATAGGCGCCGTCTTCCCCGGAAAGCTCCTCGAGCACCTGCGCGTTGGCGGACGCGTAACCGACCTCTTCGGAGATCCTCAGGCTCGCGTCATACTCCAGGATGTAGCGGATGAAAACGTTCGCGAGTTTCGGGTTGGTGGCGTTCGCCGGAATGACCATCGCGTCGATCGAGATGTTGGTTCCCTCCTTCGGCGCCAGGTAACCCATATCCTCGTTTTCAGAGAGAATATACGCCGCGTCTCCCGAGTAAACCAGTGCCATCCACTTTTCGCCGTTGGCCATCGCGTCGATGACTTCGTCGGTCACGTAGGACGGGTGCACCGCCTTGTCCATCTCCCGCAGCCACTCAAAAGCCGCCTGCAGTTCGTCAGGATCGTCGGTGTTGGCGGAATAGCCCAACGCCTTCAGCGCGACCATGAACGCGTCGCGCTCCGAATCGTACATGTACACGTGCCCGCTGTATTCCGGGTTCAGGAAGGCGGACCATCCCTGCTCCTCCATTTCGGCGGGATCGATCTTCGTGGTGTCGTATACGATGCCTACCGTCTGCCAAAGATAGGGCACGGAATAGGTATTGTCCGGGTCATAATCCAGATTCCTGACGCCCTCCGCCAGATTGTCCAGGTTGTTCACGACCTCGCGGTCAAGCGGCTGCAGCTTGTTCTCTTTGATCAGCCGCTCGATCATGTAATCGCTGGGCACCAGCACATCGTAGGAGGCGCCGGACAGCAGCTTGGTGTACATTTCCTCGTTGGAGGAAAACAGCGAGTAGTTCACCCGCACCTTGTACTCCTTCTCGAAGTCCGTGAGAACCTGCTTGTCGATGTATTCCCCCCAGTTGTACACATTCAGCACGTCGCTGCCGAACTCGGCGACCGGATCGTAATCGGCGGCCAGAGCGCCGGCGGACGCTGCCAGCATGCACAGCATTGCAAGAACTGCCCAAAACCTTTTCATCCTTCGGTGTCCCCCTCTTTTGTATTTCTGCCCCTGATCGATGGAATCAGGTTGACCAGCACGAGAATCAGCGTAACCACCACCACGATCAGCGTGGACAGCGCATTGACGCTGGGATTGTACCGCTTCATCGAATAGACATACATCGAAATGTTGTTGATGCCTACTCCGGCGGTAAAGAACGAAATGACGAAATCGTCGAACGACATGCTGAATGCGATCAGCGCGCCGGACAGAATTGCCGGATAAATCTGCGGCAGGATCACCCGGGTCAGCGCCTGCCAGGGGGTCGCGCCGAGATCCATCGCCGCTTCCGCCACATTGTCGTCAAGCTGCCGCAGCTTGGGCATGATCGTCAGAATCACGTACGGGATGCAGAACGTGATGTGCGAAAGGATCAGGGTCGCCAGGCTCAGCTGAATCCTGGTTGAGATAAACAGGAGCATCAGCCCGATCGCGGTGACGATATCCGGGTTCATCACCGGCAGGTTGTTGATCTCCAGCACGATATTGCGAATGATCCGCCGTGCCTTCGACAGGCCGATCGCCGCGACCGTTCCCACCACGGTGGAGACTGCCGTAGCGATGACGGCCACCACCACCGTGCACTGGATGCTTTCCAGCATGGTTCGGTCCTGAACCATGTTCTCGTACCAGCGCAGCGAAAACCCCGTGAAGTTCGTCAGCGACTTGCTGTCGTTGAACGAAAACAGCAACACGTAGGCAATCGGCAGATAAATGAACAGCAGCACCAGCAGCAGGTATCCGCCGGAAAAGAACGACCAGGGAGATTTCCTCTCTTTCATGGCTCAGCCCTCCTGCGCGTTGCGGTCCAGCTTCTTCGTTGCCCACATGGAAGCGATGATGATCAGCGCCATAATCAGCGAAATCGCGCTGCCGAAATTCCAGTCTCCCGCGTTCAGGAAATAGATCTCGATCAGGTTGCCGATCAGCACGTAATCGCCGCCGCCCAAAAGCTTCGGGATGACGAAGCTGGAAACGGCCGGCAGAAACACCAGCGTGATTCCGCTGATGATGCCCGGGACGCTCAGCGGCAGCGTGACCTTCAGAAAAGTCTTCCAGCGGTTGGCGCCCAGATCGTAGGCGGCGGTCAGCAGATCCCTGTCCATCTTGGCGATGGCGGTGTGGATCTGGATGATCATATACGGAA
Organism: Clostridia bacterium; assembly: GCA_017512675.1. Taxonomy (GTDB): domain Bacteria; phylum Bacillota; class Clostridia; order Christensenellales; family Aristaeellaceae; genus RGIG5678. The sequence goes on from JAFWEY010000185.1 coordinate 32,427, forward strand.
GGAAATCGTAGACCATGCCGATAAAGACCCTGGCTTCGCTTTCCAGATCGAAGTTCATCAGGATTCCGCGCCAGGCATACGTCTTCAGCAGCATGTTGATCCACATCGGCAGCGTCAGCAGCAGCACCATCGTGGTCTGCTTCCGCTCCGGCAGGCTGGCCATGAACAGCGCCGCCGGGTAACCGATCAGGATGCAGAAGACCGTCGTCAGCAGCGCGATCCGCAGCGAGGTGAACAGCACCCGCATAAAGGTAGCGTCGTTAAAGAACTTCGTAAAGTTCTCCAGCGTAAACTGAAACGTCAAAAGCCCGTTGCCGGAACGCGTCAGCGCATACAGCAGAATCATGATCATCGGCGCGACGATGAACAGCGCGATCCACAGCAGGTAGGGATAGCTCATGCGGAAGAAGGATTTCACGTTTCGTGCACCGCCTTTCGCATCAGATGAATGTCTTCCGGCCCGAAGAGCAGCCCGACTTTGTCGCCTTCCTCGTGGCGGGACGTCGTTTCAACCTTGTATTCCCTGCCGCGGGTGGCAAAGGTAATCTCATAGGATCCCTCAGTAATCTCCGCAGGATCGAAATCGAACTTGACGTCGGTGATGTCCACCGGGGAATCGTCCTGAAGGTTCCAGGCTTCTGCGCTGGCCCAGGTCTTCAGGTCGGTGGAAATGGCCATCGATTCCCGGATTTCATCCGGCGTGATAAAGAAATCCAGCGCGGTGATGCCGATGTTATGGCGCGGGTCCTCCACGTATTCCGGATGAATCACGTACACCTTCACGGTGATTTCCGTCTTCTTTTCGGTGCCGAATGTGATGTTATAGACGCCGGGCTTGTTTTCGATGTCATGGGTGACCCGGGTCAGCGAAATATCGCGCTCGCCTTCGTCCCAGGCCTGGGCATTGGCGATCCGGATAAAATCCTGATCGGTCATTTCCCCGTTTACAAGGTCGTCCAGGTCCACATAAAAGTCGTTCGCGCTGATCTTTTCCTGCGTCGCGGGGTTGGCCATATCGTGCTGGGTGACCACGTTCATTTTCACCGTCTTGCTGGTGCCGGTCTTCGTTTCCACCATCAGCTCGTAATGAACGCCTTTGAATACGACGCTTTTGACCTCCCCGCGCATAATGCCTTCCTTCGGCTTGACGATGCCGATGTCCTCCGGACGAATCAGCACATCGACCAGTTCCCCCGGGCGGAAGCGGTAATCCCGGCAGTCGAAATCCCGATCGTCGAAGCGGATGCGGGTTTCGGTTTTCATCTCTCCGGTCACGATGTTGCTTTCGCCGATGAAGCGGGCCACATAAGCGTTTGCCGGCTCGTTGTAGATTTCCAGCGGCGTCCCGATCTGCTCGATTTCGCCTGCGTTCATGACCACGATTTTGTCGCTCATCGTCAGCGCTTCTTCCTGATCGTGGGTGACGAAAATAAAGGTGATTCCCACCTCCTGCTGAATGCGCTTGAGTTCGCGCTGCATTTCCTTGCGCAGCTTGAGATCCAGCGCGCCCAGCGGTTCGTCCAGCAGCAATACGTTCGGTTCGTTGACCAGCGCGCGGGCAATCGCCACGCGCTGCTGCTGCCCGCCGGAGAGCTGGGTCACGCGCCGCTTCTCATACCCCTCCAGATTCACCAGCGAAAGCATGCGGTTGACCTTCTGGCTGATGATGTCGTTTCCGAGCTTTTTGATGCGCAGGCCAAAAGCAATGTTTTCAAAGACGTTCATGTGCGGAAACAGCGCGTACCGCTGAAACACGGTGTTGATCTCCCGCTTGTAGGGCGGTACGCGGTCGATGCACTCCCCGTCAAAAATCACGGTGCCTTCATCCTGTTCGAGAAATCCGCCCAGAATCCGCAGAAGCGTGGTTTTCCCGCAGCCGGACGGACCCAGCAGAGTCACAAATTCGTTTTCATTGATATTCAGGTTGACGCCCTTGAGCACCACCTGTCCGTCAAAGCTCTTTACGATATTCCGGAATTCTATCAATTTTCGCATCGTTGTGCCCTCCTGTCAGAAGCTCGGCGGCGTCGCCACCCACAGCACGCGGCAAAGCGCCTTGCTCGCGTTCAGCAGATAATGCTGCTCTGTCGGCTGATAATAGAAGCTTTCCCCCCTGTGCACCCGCACCTGCTTTTCCCCAAGCACCAGCGTCACGGTGCCCTGCAGCACGAATCCGAATTCTTCTCCTTCGTGCGGATCCTGCTCCTCGGTTCGCCCGCCGGCCTCCATCGTCACCAGAATCGGCTCCATGCTGTTCTTCTGCGCGCTGGGAACCAGCCAGCGGATGGATCCGCGCAGGTCGTCCCCGTCCGTCATCGTCTTCGTGTCCGATTCGGTAAACAGGATCTTTTCCTCGGCTTTCTCGCTGAAGAAGCCCGGCAGATCCGTGCCGAGGGATTCCAGTATATCGCACAGCGTGGCGATCGACGGACTGGTTAAATCCCTCTCCAGAAGCGATATAAACCCCTTGGAGAGTTCACAGCGGTCGGCCAGTTCCTCCTGGGTGAGACCGAGTTTCAGGCGAAGCCTCTTGAGCTTGTTCCCGATTTCCATGCCGTCCGCCCTCCTCACGAGTTTAAAACCGCTAAACTTTTAAGCGAATCATATTAAACCACAGCACAGCGTGCGTGTCAACCCCTTTTGCGGTAAAATATATATTATAAGAATTGTCCCGCCCCCGGGAAAGAGCCCGTTTTCCGGTTCGTCCCCGCCGCTTCTGATCCTCCAAAGACATACAAAACGCCGCCGCTCATCAAATGAACGGCGGCGCTGTTTTCAGCGATTACAGGGATTCGAGCATATAACGCTCAAAGGCTACGGATTCGGCCGCGTCCCGATCCAGCTGTTCGACGGACGCGCCGCGGGAAATATCGCGCCAGATCTTGATGTCGCTGCCCACGGTTCCGCCCATGCGGACGAACGGCTCCATGACGACATTCTTGCTGTAGCCGATGTCCCGGAGCGCGTAGCCGATTTCGCGCCACGGCGTGCGGCCCTTGCCCGGTACGCGGCGGTTGCATTCGCCGGTATGGAAGTGTCCCAGCAGCGGCCCGGCGGTGCGGATCGCGTCGCCGATCGAATCCTCCTCGATGTTCATGTGGAAGGTGTCCAGCATCACCTTGACCGCCGGGCATCCCACCTCGGTGACGAAGCGGACGGCTTCCTCCGACGTGTTCAGAAGATACCCCTCAAACCGGTTGAGAACCTCCAGGCAGTAATCGACACCGCAGTCCTGCGCGACCTTCCCCATCGCGCGCACGCCCTCGACGGAACGGGCCCAGTCTCCCTCTTTGTCGATAGGTTTTGAATAGTCCACCGGCCAATAGCTATAAATGCCGCCGCCGATGGTATGGATATCCATGATTTCCAGCCGCTTGAGCAGATCGGTATAGAACGCGCGGGCGCCTTTCGAAATCTCCGGATCGGCGCTGGCCAGGTTCTGGCTCGCGGACGGGCCGTGGCCGGCGGTCAGGAAAATGCCGTTGTCCTTCGCGCACTGCTTCAGATCCAGCATCTCCTGCTTTGTGTAGCTGACGACCGGAGTGCAAGCGATCTCCAGGCAGTCAAAGCCCAGCTTTGCCACCTTCTCGATGTAGGGCTTGTAGTCGGCCTTCCATTCCTGCTCCCAGTAGGCGTAGTAGATCCCGTATTTCATTTGAAAACCTCCTGTGCTTCATATTGCCTGATGGGGACGCGAATCCCCTTGGGTACATGGTTCTTCCATTGTCCGTCCGATCCCTTTGCAAACCCCAGCGGCAGGTTCCGCCAGGTCATCAGCCGCCAGCCCGTCTCCTGCGCGGGCAGCGTCTCTCCCGCCATGAAAAGGCGTGCCTGGCGGCCGTCCAGCGCGACGGAAGGCACCGATTCCGCTGCCAGCGCCATTGCCAGCGAATGAGAAGGCAGGATGGTCTTTCCTCTCGTTTCCGCCAGCGTAAGCCCGGTCCGCAGCACGCGAACGCCTCTGATCTCCGGCATTTCCTCCGGCGGCAGAATCCAAACGCCGCCGCGGAAAACCGGCGTTCTTTCGCCAAAGGCCCCGGTCATGCTTCCCGGAAGAAGCGCCTCCAGTTGCCGCGCGAACTCCTCTCCCTCGGCAGCCTGCGGGCGGTTCGGCACGGTTTTTCTGCGCGGTCCGGAGCCGGAAGCCGTCCCCTCCTTCATCAGGAGCGCCGCGAACTGCCCTTCTCCGCGAACCCTGTGCGGCCATACCCGCAGGCAGCCGTTCCGGGTTTTTCCCAGCCCCGCCAGCTCGGCGCTGCCGGGCGTCATGTCCGGATGCACGGCGAGAAGCCATTCGACGTTTTCCTCGTTTTCCGCGCGGTTGAAGGTGCAGGTGCTGTAGACGAGGCGCCCGCCCGGCTTCAGCATGCGGTACGCGCATTCGAGAATCTTTCTCTGCCTGGCGGCGCAGCCCCGGGGCGAATCCGCCGTCCACTCGCGGCAGGCAGCCGCGTCCCTGCGAAACATCCCTTCTCCCGAACAGGGCACATCCGCCACGATCCCGTCGAAGAACCCGGGAAAGCCTTCCGCGAGCGCCCCGGGGTCCCCGTTCAGCACAACGGCGTTGGTTACGCCCAGCCGCTCCAGATTGCCGGCGAGGATTTTTGCCCGGTTCGGATCCTTTTCGTTGGCAACAAGCAGGCCCTTCCCCCGCAGATCGGCAGCGATCTGCCCGCTCTTTCCGCCGGGCGCGGCGCACAGATCCAGAATCCTTTCTCCCGGCCTGGCGCTCAGCAGCCTCGCCGGCATCATTGCGCCGGCATCCTGCATATAATAGCCGCCGCCGAAATACGCCGGATCGAGCCCGGGATGAAACCCGGCAGGAACATATCTGCCCAACGGCTCCCAGGGAACCGATTCGTCAAACGGACAGTTCCAGCTCTTCAGCGGATTGACCCGCAGGGAAACGGCTGCCGCCTGCCCTATTGAACCGAGAAACGCGGGAAACTCCGCCTGAAGCATTTCTTCCATTTCCGCCAGAAATGCCCTGGGCAATTCGTTCTGCATTCATCTCACCGGAAACAGTATACCACATTTTCGCCGTTTGCGATACCCCGCAAAGGAATTTGTGTCAGGGCACAGCGATCCGGGCAGGAAGCCGTCAGGGACCTCAGCTCTCCCGCAGCGCCGGATTCCCGAAAACCCTTGACGGAAAGCCCTCCGGCGCGTACAATATTCTTATCCCGCGCATCAGAAAACAGGGGTGGCAGAAACATGAAAATCGTCCTTTCCCACCTGACCAAAATCTTCCCCAACCGCAACAAAAAGGTCGGCGGAGACGTAGTCGCGGTCAGCGATTTCAACTTTACGATTCCGGACGGAAAGCTGATCGGCCTTCTGGGGCCTTCCGGATGCGGAAAGAGCACCGCGCTCAATCTGATCTGCGGCCTCGAAACGCCGACCGCCGGAAAGATTTTCTTTGGCGACGACGACGTGACGGATCTTCCCCCGGAGAACCGCGGCGTCGGATTCGTATTTCAGAATTACGCGCTGTATCCGCACCTGACGGTTCTGCAGAATATTCTGTTCCCGCTGGAAAACCTCCGCGGCGAAAGGAAGCTTTCCCGGGAGACGATGCTCGCCAAGGCGAAAGAAGCCGCGCACCTGGTGCAGATCGACGAATTGCTGGAGAGGCGCCCGGGCGAAATGAGCGGCGGGCAGCAGCAGCGCGTCGCCATCGCGAGAGCGCTTGTGAAAACCCCCCGTGTGCTGCTGCTGGACGAGCCGCTGTCCAATCTGGATGCCCGGCTGCGCCTGCAGACCCGGGAAGAAATCCGCCGCATCCAGCGCGAAACGCAGATCACGACGGTGTTCGTCACGCACGATCAGGAAGAAGCCATGTCAATCTCCGACGAAATCGTGGTGATGGAATCCGGCGTCGTACAGCAGATCGGCCCGCCGCAGACGGTGTACGACGATCCGGTAAACCTGTTCGTCGCAAAATTCCTCGGCACGCCGCCCGTCAGCGTGTTCTCCGGCGAAATCCGTGCAGAAATGCTGTATATCGGAGACGCCCCTGTTCTGGAAGCAAAGGGGCTGCGGGATCAGGCCGTCTGGGCAGGCATTCGCCCCGAAGGATTTGTCCCGTCCCCGGAAGGCCCGCTGTGCTGCCGCCTGACCGGCGTCGAGGTGATGGGCCGGGACCGCAGTGTCGTCGCGAGTCATCCGTCCTGCCAGTCGCCGGAAATCCGCGCGATCATTCCCGCAGAAACGCCTGTGGACACGGCTTCCGACACCGTGCGCTTTTGCCTGAAGCCCGCCAAAACCCATTTGTTCTCCAGAGAATCCGGCGAGCGCCTGCGAGCGGCGGTTTAAGGAGGGGCATATGCACAAAAACAAATGGAAGGCCTGGCTGTATCTGCTGCCTGCGATCGTTTTTCTCGGCTTCTTCCTGGTTTATCCCCTGATCGACGTATTCGTCTACTCCTTTGAGGAAGGGTACAATTCCGCGTCTGAAACCTTCTTCGGCGTCGGCTTGTACAATTACCGCTATGTGCTGCGGGAGCCGTTCTTCCTGCAGGCGGTCGTAAATACCTTTATCCTGGTCATCATAACCGTCCCGGTATCCACCGGCCTCGCGCTGCTGATTTCCGCCGGGCTGAACCACATCACGCCGCTGAAGAAACTGTTTCAGACCATCTACTTCCTTCCGTACGTCACCAACACGCTGGCGGTCGGGCTGGTGTTCATGGTGCTGTTCAAGAAGACCGCCTATTCAGACGGCATGATCAATCTTCTGATCCGCCTGTTCGGCGGGGAATCCGTCGATTTTATCGACGGGCCCTACTGGGCGAAAATGATGGTCACCTGCCTGTACACGATCTGGATCGTGATGCCGTTCAAAGTGCTGATTCTGACCAGCGCGCTGGCTTCCGTCAATCCGGACTACTACAAGGCCGCCCGGGTGGACGCGACTCCTCCCTGGCGCGTCTTCACGCGCATCACGCTGCCCATGATCTCCCCGATGATCTTCTATCTGGTAATCACCGGATTTATCGGCGCGTTCAAAGCCTATTCCGACGAGGTCGCACTGTTCGGCGTCAATCTGAACGCGGCGAATATGAACACCATCGTCGGATACGTATACGACATGCTGTACGGGGACAGCGGCGGCTATCCTTCCTACGCGTCCGCCGCCGCGCTGATCCTGTTTGCCATCGTGCTGACCATAACCTGCATCAATCTGCTGATCAGCAGGCGGCGCGTTCGATAAGGAGGAAGATTTTCATGGAACGGCAAAAATCATTCGAAGCGATCGAGCGCCGCGCCAGACGGAACCGGTTGGCGGGAAATGCCGTCATTTACTTTTTCCTGACCGTATGGGCCGTTCTGGTGCTGTTTCCATTCTATTGGATGCTTCTCACTTCCGTCAAAAGCTACGGCGCCTACAACAGCGAATACATTCCCGCGTTCTACACCCTTTCGCCGACGCTGGAAAACTATTTTTCCGCGTTTCACGCGGTTCCGCTCGGGCGGTATTTCCTGAATACCGTGATCTTCACGGCGATCACGACGCTCGCCATGCTGATCGTGGTTATCCTCGCGGCCTTCGCCTTTGCGCGGCTGGAATTCCGCGGAAAAAACCTGGTGTTCACGCTGTTCCTGTCGCTGATGATGATTCCCAACGAACTCGTCGTCATCACAAATTTCGTTACCATCACCAAATGGGGGATGCGCAACACATTTTCCGGCCTGATCCTCCCGTCCATTACCTCGGTCTTCTACATCTATCTGCTGAAGGAGAACTTCGAACAGATCCCGGACGAGCTGTACCGGGCGGCGAAGGTGGACGGCACTTCGGATTTCAAATACCTGTGGAAGGTGATGCTGCCGATCTGCCAGCCGACCATTGTCACAATCACGATTCTGAAGATCATCGAGTGCTGGAACTCCTATGTATGGCCGCGCCTGATCACGGACGATTCCGCGTATTACCTCGTCTCCGGCGGCATTCAGGAGATTCGCGAAAGCGGTTTCGGCCGGGAAAACATACCGGCCATGATGGCCGCGGTGGTCGTCGTTTCCGCGCCGCTGATCGTGCTGTTTTTGGTGTTCCGCAATAAAGTCATGGCCGGCGTTTCGCGGGGAGGGCTGAAAGGATGAACACGACGGTTCGCTTCTTTGCGCTGATGCTCGCGCTGCTTTTGCCTGCACTCGGTTTGTCCGGCTGCCACGGCAGCGGCGGCCTGCCTGAGTTTCAAATCCCGGACGAAATGGACGGACAGAGAACGATCGACATCACCTTTTGGGCGAAAAACGATACCAACAAGCGCCAGACGGACATCTACGACCAGGCGATACGGGATTTTGAGGCGCTGTACCCCAACATCCGGGTCAATATGCGCCTGTACACCGATTACGGCAAGATCTACAACGACGTGATCACGAACATCAAAACAAAAACCACGCCCAACGTGTGCATCACCTATCCGGACCATATTGCCACGTATCTGACCGGCAAGAACATCGTCGTCCCGCTGGATTCGCTGATCGACGATCCGAAGTGGGGTCTGTCAGGTTCCGAAGTCCGCTTCGACGGCCCGGCGCGGGACCAGATCATTCCCGCCTACCTGGCGGAAGGCAGGATTGACGGGGTTCAGTGGGCGCTGCCGTTCATGCGATCGACCGAAGCGTGCTATGTCAACAGGACCTTCGTGGAAAAGCTCGGCTTCACGCTGCCCGAAACGCTGACCTGGGATTTTGTGTGGGAGGTTTCGGAGGCCGCCATGGCAAAGGACGGCGACGGCAATTTTCTGATCAACGGCCAGAAGGTCATGATCCCTTTCATCTACAAATCCACCGACAACATGATGATCCAGATGCTGCGGCAAAAAAACGCGCCTTACTCGACCGCGGAGGGCGAGATTCTGGTGTTCAGCGACGCAACCCGGGAACTCCTGAAGACCGTCGCCTCCCATGCCCAAACCGGAGCTTTTTCCACCTTCAAAATTTCCAGCTATCCCGCGAACTTTCTGAACGCCGGGCAGTGCATCTTCGCGGTGGATTCCACCGCCGGCGCGACATGGATGGGAAGCGACGCTCCGCTGTCGGACATTGCGGCGGACAGGATCGTCCCCTTTGAAACGGCTGTTTATCCGGTGCCGCAGTTCGATCCGGAGCATCCGCAGATGATCTCCCAGGGACCGTCCATCTGCGTTTTCAACAAAACAGACCCCCAGGAGGTGCTGGCCGGCTGGCTGTTTGCCCAGTATTTGCTGTGCAACAAGGTGCAGATCGCCTACGCCGAAACCGAAGGCTACGTGCCGGTGACGGAAAAGGCCCGTCAGGATGCTTCCTATCAGGAATACCTGAACAGCGCCGGGATCGACAACGATGCCCATTACCCGGTCAAGATTCAGGCAACGCAGCTGCTGATCCGCCATACGGAAGACACCTTCGTTACGCCGGTCTTCAACGGCTCGGCCTCCCTGCGCGATGCGGCCGGACAGATGATCGAGGATGTGACCAAATCGGTGCGCCGCAAAAAAACGGTGGACGACGCCTTCATCGACGACCTGTACCGCAGCGTGACCAGCCTTTACCGTCTGGATCAGGGCGGCGTCAGGGAGAATCTGTCCGGCGTCAGGACATTGGGAGAGCTGCCCGGAACGGCCCGCGCGCTCTTGATCTCGCTGGCTTCCGCCTGGGCGCTGATCCTGGCGTATGTTGTGCTGAGCGCGGTGAAAAAGAAGCGATAGAACCGAAGAATCAGGCGATGCCGCCGGCCGTTGCCAGCGTGAGCGCGCAGCGGGAGGCCCTTTGCCCTCGCCGACGGATTGCGCTCAATTGGGCAGCGGCTGTTTTCCGCCGCATCCTTGACAGTTCCGCGGGTTTGCAATAAAATAATATCATATGAACAGACTATGTGCGGACAGCTTTCGGACTCTGGCACGGCAGGCCGTGTTGTGGACAGCCGTGCTGTTCTGTCTGTGTGTCTGGGGCCTGGCGGAGGAGGGCAGCGGCGAGGTATATACCGATACCCTGACAATCGACGTGACGACAGATCCCTCGCAGATGGCCGCGCCGACCGAAACGACCGTTTTGATCCGCCTGACAAACGACCAGCTGCTGCCGGTTTCGGACGTTGAGATCCTGTCCTCCGCAGGCGAGGTTCTGGCCCGGGCCGAAAGGCTGGACGAAGAGGAAAGCGCGCTGGAGTATACGGGAAAAGTAACCCCGAGCGAAGATCAGATCAATATGGGCAGCATCCCCTATCGTCTGCGCTATGTGCTGGGCAAAGGATTGCCCGGAGAACAGACGGTGGAACGTTCGATGTTTGCGGCGCTCGACAAGCTGGAAGCCCATCCGGATGTGCAGTTTACGCGCACTCTGCCTGCCGGACGGGTGCAGGCGGGTTCGGAGATCGAAATCGCCTATCAGGTTCACAACACCGGGAATGTCGACCTGAGCGATCTGTCGATCTGGGACGGAAACCTGGGCTACGCCGCGCAGGGCGAGACGCTGCGTGCCGGCGAGCGCCGCACGTTCGTGGTGCGGCAGACGCTCCGTTCCGCGCTGATCAGCCAGCCCTTCCTGTCCTGCAGGGTGGCCGGCACCGCCGAAACGCTCGAACGCAGTCTGGCCGCGTCGATCGTCAGAATCGCGTCCGGCCAGTGGACGCTCTCCCTTTCCGCCTCTTCGTCCTCGGTAGCCGTCGGAGAAAGCCTGACTTTGACCTGCAGGATCCGAAACGCGAGCGGCGCACGCGGCAAAAAGCTTCGAATGCGGGACGCCCAGCTGGGAGAGATGATCCTCCAGCCTGACGAGCTTTCCTCGGGCAGGACCGTGGTATTCACGCGCAGCGTCATCCTTTCCCGCACAACCACGTTCCTGTTTACGCTGGAAGGCGAAACGGAAGGCGGGACGGTCGCAGCCGCCTCCAATCCGCTTACGGTGGCGGTCGGCGAAGCGCCGCATGCCGGCGGGCTGACCCTGAGCGCGCGGGCAAGCGACACGGAAGGCGGCGTCCGGCTTCTGCTGCGCAATTCGGGGAGCAAAGCGATCCGCGGCGTGCATATTTCAGAAGCGTCCCTCGGCGAAATCCGCACGCTGGCCGTTGTGGCGCCGGGCGAAACCGATATGGATATCCCGGTAAAGGCACAGAACCGGCCGCTGGTTTTCCGGGCCGAATACGCCGACGGAATGGGCGGCGAAACGGTGGTTCTCGCGCCGGCGCTGACGCCGAAAAAACGGGGCGCATCCGCCGGGACCGGCCAGGAAAGCGAACTGGACGCCCTGGCCGGAAGGCAGGCGCTGCAGATCGAGCTCGACGGTCACATCTACGGCAGGATGATGGTGGAGGTTTCCACGCTGCTGGCCGTGCTGATCGCGCTGGGCATCTGGCGGAGCGTCACGGGACGAAAGCGCGTCAAGCGCACCCGCACGCCGCACGAGCGGCTCTTCCGGCACATTCTGCACAGCAGCGTGAAGAAAGAAAAAGGAGAAGAAGCCTCCGGCGCGGACAAAGCGGCGCCGAACAGCCCGTTTGTGCGCACGCCGGGCACGCTGCGCGGCGAAGAGGCGTCAGAAGCGAAAGAATCCATGGAATCGAAAGAATCCGCGCCGAAGCAGGCGGAAACGCCGCCCGAGCCGAAGGATTCCGGCGGTTCCGCCAATCCGGCGGCTTCCGCCTTCGAACCCCCGTCAGAGCCGCCGGTCCCGGAAGAGGTCCAGCCGGAGGAGAACGCCAAGCCGGCCGCGGCGGACGCGGATTCAGCGAAAGAACCCGATTCCCCGGAAACGGACCCGGAGAGCGAAGCCCCGATTCTGTCGCTTTGGACCGGAGCCAGGACGCTTCCGGGGGCATGGCATACCAAGCGCGGATAGACAGACCAGGAGGGACACAGTGTTCAACGGTTTCAGCGAAGAGACGTTCAACTTTTTCATGGCGTTGAGCTTCAACAACAACGTGGATTTTTTTCGGGAGAATCACGACTGGTATCTGCGCGCGGTCCGGCAGCCGCTGCTCGACCTGGCCGCGGAACTCAGTCCCACGGCACTGGAGATGGACCCGCAGTTCGAAACCCGGCCGAACCGATGCGTTTCCCGCATCAACCGGGACGTACGCTTTGCGCGCGACAAATCTCCGTACCGCGATCACATGTGGATTGCGTTTCACCGCCCCGGCGCCGCGTCGGATCCCCACCTGGGAGCTTATGTGGAACTGCGAATGGACGGCGTAACCTGCGGCATGGGTCTGTACGACCGGAACGAGCCGCTGATGCGTTCGTTCCGCACCCTGCTCACAGAGCATCCGCGGAAGGTCATCAACGCCCTGAACCGGGCCGATCCCGCTTTTCGGCTGTACGGGAATACGATTCAGCGAATGAAGGTCCCTGCGCAGATCCCGCAGAAGCAGCGGCCCTGGTATCCTCTGCGCGGGTTTTACCTTGAAAGGGAAATCCGGGATTTCAGCCTGATCGGATCCTCCGCCCTCGCGCAGGACATCGGAACGTCGCTGAGTACGCTGAAGGCCCTGTACCGCTGTTTCCTGTCCGTATACCCGGCTGAACCATAGGGCAGGGCATCGCTGGGCCGGCCCTGCCGCGCGCGGTCTGCGCGCAACGAATCCGTTATCACCGCTTCGGGCGGCACCCCGCAATTCGAAGACGGACCGCCTTCATCTGTGCGAGGCTGCCTTTCCAGGCGGCAGATAGATTGTCAGAGACAGAAAAGGAGATGTTTCACATGAGCAAAAATGATCGTCTGGTCGTAAACGCGATTCGGATTCTGTCCGCGGAAGCGGTGCAGAAAGCCAAATCCGGACACCCGGGCATGCCGATGGGCGCGGCCGCCATGGCCTATGCGCTCTGGGGCAAGAACATGGTGCACAATCCGAAAAATCCAAAGTGGGTAAACCGGGATCGCTTCGTACTGTCCTCCGGACACGGCTCTATGCTTCTGTACTCTCTTCTGCATCTGTTCGGCTACGGCCTGACGATTGACGATCTGAAAGAATTCCGGCAGTTCGGTTCGAAAACCCCCGGCCACCCGGAATACCGCCATACGGTGGGCATCGAGACCACTACCGGCCCGCTCGGACAGGGCATCGCCAACGCGGTCGGCATGGCCATGGCGGAAAAGCGCCTGGCTGCCAAATTCAACCGCGACGGATATCCGGTGATGGATCACTACACCTACGTCATCCTCGGCGACGGCTGCATGATGGAAGGCATTTCCCACGAAGCGTGCTCGCTTGCAGGCACGCTGAAGCTGAACAAACTGATCGCGCTGTACGACGACAACGAAATCTCCATCGAGGGCTCCACGGACATCGCGTTCCGCGAAGACGTGCCCGCCCGCTTCCGCGCCTACGGCTGGAACGTGATCGACGTCGCCGACGGCAACTGCTACAAGAACGTGTGCGCCGCCCTGCGCCTGGCCAAATCCGCCGACCGCCCCACCCTGATCGTCTGTCACACGACGATCGGCTACGGTTCCCCCAAGGCCGGCATGGCCTCCGCACACGGCGAACCGCTCGGCGAAGAAAATCTGGCCATTACAAAGAAAAACCTGAACTGGCCTTGCGAGGAACCGTTCTGCGTGCCGCAGGAAGTGTATGACACCACCGCAAAGACGATTGAAGACGGAGAACGGGCGGAAGCGAAATGGAACGAGCTGTTTGCGAAGTACGCGCAGGCCTATCCGGAACTCGCCGCCGAATGGTCGCTCTGGTTCGACGAAAAGCTGCCCTGGGACGCGCTGAACGACGAATCCTTCTGGAGCTTCCCGGGCAAGGCGGCCACCCGCAACGCCTGCGGCGAAGTGCTGAACCGGCTTGCCGCCAAGGTGCCGAATTTCTTCGGCGGTTCCGCCGACCTGGCTCCTTCCAACAAGAGCAACATGAAAGGCGCGGGCGACTTCTCCGCCGAAACGCCCGATGCCGGCAACATCCACTTCGGCGTGCGCGAACACGCAATGGCGGCCATCTGCAACGGAATTCAGCTGCACGGCGGCCTGCGGGCGTACGGCGCGACCTTCTTCGTATTCAGCGACTACATGAAGAACGCGATGCGCATGTCCGCGCTGATGCAGATTCCGGTCACCTACATCCTCTCCCACGACTCCATCGGCGTCGGCGAGGACGGCCCGACGCACCAGCCGGTCGAGCATCTGGCCGGCCTGCGGGCGATTCCGGGGCTGAACGTGTTCCGCCCGGCAGACTCCAGGGAAACCGCCGCCGCTTGACTCAGCGCACAGACCAGCGGAAAACCCACCTGTATCGTTACCACCCGCCAGGATCTTCCGCTGTATGAAACCAGCGGAAAGGACGCGCTCAAAGGCGGCTATGTGCTGCTCGACAGCGAAAAGGACACACCGGACGTCATCCTGATGGCCTCCGGTTCTGAAGTCGAACAGTGTGTCGGGGCGAGGGAACTGCTCAGGGAGAAGGGGATCGACGCCCGGGTCGTTTCCATGCCCTGCATGGAACTGTTCGACGAGCAGCCCGAGGAATACAGGGAATCCGTTCTGCCCAAAGCGGTGCGCGCACGCGTGGCCAGCGAAGCCGGCGTCGCAATGCCCTGGTACAAATACATCGGCATGGACGGCGAAACGGTGTGCATGAACGGCTACGGCGCCTCGGCTCCGTACAAGGTGCTGTTCAAGCATTTCGGCTTCACCGCCGAAAACATCGCGGCCAAGGCCGAAGCCTGCCTGAAAAAGTAACGCATATGGAAAACTGCTCCCGGCCGCTGCCGGGAGCAGTTTTTGTTCTCCGGAATTACTTCAGGTGAAACGCGTCTTCGATTTCGCTGACTTCCTGATCCGAAATCATCACCACCGGGCCGATGTCCTTGGCGGCGATGATCGCTTTGGCGCTGTAGTCCAGCACCTCCAGCCGGTCAAACGCGTTCAGCAGGCTGGTGCCCGTCACGATCACGCACTGATTGCTGATGATGATGACCGGCGTTTTCTCGCTGAACGCCGCCGCTGTTCCCTCGACATCCAGTGTGGACGCCGCGTAGGGCAGGCGCTTGACATCCCGCAGCATAATGTAGCTTTCCGGAATCAGCCGTGAATCGAATTCCGCGTCGGTGCAGGCAAAGGCCATGATCGCCGGCGGATGGGCGATGATCACCGAACCGATTTCCGGATGCTTCCTGTAGATTTCCTGATGCAGGAGCGCGGACCGGGACGGAGTCTTGCCGGCTTCGCACATGCCGTTTTTGATCCGAACGATGTCTTCCGGTTCAATGTATTTCCGGTCGACATGGTACGGCGTAATCAGGAACGAGCCGTCCGACATGCGCTGCGAGAACGTGCCCTGAGTGGAATTGAACAGCCGCTGATCGTAAGCGCGATGAATCAGCTTGCACATATCCCTGCGCGCCGCGCACTCCTCGGATGTGACCTGATGGGAAACAAATGCGTCCATCGGAGGATGGGCCTTTTCGCTGTCCATCGTAACCTGCGCCTTGGTCAGGCTGTGCGGCGTGCCGACCTTGTGTGCCTGAATCTGAATGCGTCCGCAGAAATCCAGCGTTTCGAACGCCATGAACGCGCGGAACAGATCGCGCGCGCCGCAGACCACGCCGTGGTTTTCCAGCATAACGGTGTTGTACCCTTTTGCGAACTCCTGCGAAATCTTCGCGCCGAGCCCCTCGCTGCCCGGTACGTCATAGGCGGCCATTGACACCTCGCCGCAGAACAGGCTGGCGGAGGGCACCAGATAGATATCCGGGATGATGCGCGCCAGCGAAAAGCCGACCAGCGTGGGCGGATGCGCGTGCAGGATCGCCTTCAGATCGGGGCGCTGCCTGTAGATGTCGCGGTGAAACGGCAGCTCCACCGACGGAACGTGATTCCCGATCAGGGTGCCGTCCGGCTTCACCAGGATGATGTCGTCCCGGGTCAGGTTGCCCTTATCGATGCCGGAAGGCGTAATCCAGATGTCGCCGTTCTCGTCGCGTATGGACAGATTTCCTCCGGATGTGGTGGTCATGCCCCCGTAATAGATGCGGTTCATAATCATAACCAGCTGATCCGCGGGATGCATAAGATCAAAACGCATGCGTGTTCCTCCTTCTTTGGACATACCGGACGGCAGAGAAGGCGCCGTCCGGCGCGCCGGCGAACCCGGCGGTGCTGCCTCTTCATTTGCCCGCCCGTCTTCCGTCAGGCTTCCGTTCCGGTCAGATTTCATCCTCCGGATCCGGTTCCGGATTCTCTTCCAGATCTTCCAGCAGGCGGTCCAGCGCGTCCGGCTGCCCGTCCGCCGCGGCAGAAGGCTCCTGCGCGGGAATCCGCGCTTCGCCCGCCGCATCCCGGTCTTCCGCATCGGGCTCATCGGGCTCGTCGGGCTCGTCGGGTTCATCCGGCTCTGCCAGCGTGACGCTGACGACTCTCGTATGCTGCGCCACCCGCATCAGGCGGACGCCCATCGTGGCGCGCCCGTGGACCGGGATTTCGTTGACCGATGTGCGGATGATCGTGCCGTCGTCCGTGATCAGCAGCAGATCTTCCCCGCCGTGCGCCAGCAGCTGGCCCGCCAGCTGACCGCTCTTTTCGCTCAGGTTCAGCGCCTTGATGCCCTTACCGCCTCTGGACTGCAGCCGGTATTCCGACAGCTCCGTGCGTTTGCCGAACCCGTTTTCGGTGATCGACAGCACGTATTCCCCTTCGTCGGTGGTCGACATTTCGATCAGTTCGTCGCCCTCGCGCAGATCCAGCGCGCGCACGCCGGTTGCCTGACGGCCCATTGCGCGCACGTCGCTCTCGCGGAAGCGGATGGCCATGCCCTGCCTGGTGCCCAGCACGATTTCGCTGTCGCCGCGGGTCAGCTTGACGCCGATCAGCGCATCGTCCTCGCGCAGGTTGACGGCGATCAGGCCGGTCTTGCGCATGTTTACGAACTCCGTCAGCTCCACGCGTTTGATTACGCCCCTGCGCGTGGCCATCACCAAGTACAGGCCCTCGGTTTTTTCGCCCGGCACCGGCAGCATCGCAGTCACCTTTTCGCCCGGATCCAGCTGCATCAGGTTGATGATCGCCGTGCCGCGCGCTCCGCGCCCGGCCTCCGGGATCATGTAGCAATTCATCTGGTACGCGCGGCCGCGGTCCGTGAAGAACATCAGCACGTCGTGGGTGCTGGTCACATACAGCTGCTCGACGAAGTCCTCGTCCCTGGCCTGGGCGCCCATGATGCCCTTGCCGCCGCGCCGCTGCGCGCGATAGGTGGTCTTCGGAAGGCGCTTGACGTATCCGCGGTGTGTCAGCGTGATGACGGTATCCTCTTCCTTGACCAGGTCGAGCATATCGATATCGCCTTCCATCGCCGATATCTCGGTGCGGCGGGGATCCGCGTATTTGCGCTTGATTTCGAGAAGCTCCTGTTTAATGACGCCGCGCAGCAGGTGTTCGTCCGTCAGCAGCGAACGCAGGTACGCGATGGTTTTCTGAAGCTCCTCGTATTCCGCCTGCAGCTTGT
This sequence comes from Clostridia bacterium, assembly GCA_017512675.1. Taxonomy (GTDB): domain Bacteria; phylum Bacillota; class Clostridia; order Christensenellales; family Aristaeellaceae; genus RGIG5678. Next base: position 49,855 of record JAFWEY010000185.1, read on the forward strand.
CGCGTTCCAGACCGGTCAAACGGCGCAGCCGCATATCCAGTATGGCCTGCGCCTGCCTGTCCGACAGGCCGAACCGGCTCATCAGCGCGTCCTTCGCGATCTGGTCGGTCTGCGACGCGCGGATGATGCTGATGACCTCGTCGATGCGGTCCAGCGCGATCAGAAGGCCTTCCAGAATATGGGCGCGGGCTTCCGCCTTGTTCAGATCGTATTTCGTGCGCCGGGTAACCACGTCGATCTGGTGCTCGATATAATGGTGCACCGCCTGGCGCAGCGACAGGATTTTCGGTTCCCCGTTCACCAGCGCCAGCATATTGACGGAGAACGCTTCCTGCAGCTGCGTATGCTTGTACAGCGTATTGAGCACCACGTTGGGATTCGCGTCCCGCTTCAGATCGATCGCGATGCGCATGCCTTCGCGGTCCGATTCGTCCCGGATATCGGAGATTCCGTCCAGCCGCTTCTCGTGCACCAGCTGCGCCATCTTTTCGATCAGCCGGGCCTTGTTGACCATGTACGGGATTTCCCGCACCACGATGCGCTGCCGGTTGGAAGAAATCTCTTCGAATTCGGTGCGCGCCCGCGTCAGAATGCGCCCGCGCCCGGTGTTGTAGGCGTCGTAGATGCCCCGCTTGCCCAGAATAATCCCTCCGGTCGGGAAGTCCGGGCCCTTGACAAACTGCATCAGATCCTCGCTGGTCGCCTCCGGATGATCCAGCATATACACCGTGCCGTCGATGACCTCGCCGAGATTGTGCGGCGGAATGTTTGTCGCCATGCCGACCGCGATGCCGCTGGAGCCGTTGACCAGCAGGTTGGGAAACCGGCTGGGCATGACCGCCGGCTGCATCAGCGTCTCGTCAAAGTTCGGATAAAAATCGACGGTTTCCTTGTCCAGATCGGCCACCATTTCCATGGCCAGTTTGGTCAGCCGCGCTTCGGTATAGCGCATGGCCGCGGCGCCGTCGCCGTCCACAGATCCGAAGTTGCCCTGGCCGTCGACCAGCGGGCAGCGGATCGTGAAATCCTGCGCCAGGCGGACCATCGCGTCGTAGACCGAGCTGTCGCCGTGGGGATGGTATTTTCCCAGGCAGTCCCCGACGATACGGGCCGATTTGCGGTACGGCTTGTCCGGCGTATTGCCCAGCTCCACCATTGAATACAGGATGCGCCTGTGCACCGGCTTCAGGCCGTCGCGCACATCGGGCAGCGCGCGGGTGACAATGACCGCCATCGCGTAGGAGATGAACGATTTTTTCAGTTCATCCTCGACGTCCACCGGCTCCAGGCGGCCGACATTGTTTTCAAGGTTCAGATTCTCCTTATCGCTCACGGGTTCTCCTCCATTTAGATATCCAAATCTGCCACCAGTTTCGCGTTCTGCTCAATGAATTCCTTGCGCGGCTCCACCTGATCGCCCATCAGCAGCGTGAAGATCTCATCCGCCGCGATGGCGTCCTTGACGCTGACCCGGTACATCGAGCGGCGCGACGGATCCATCGTGGTTTCCCAGAGCTGCTCCGCGCTCATTTCTCCGAGCCCTTTGTAGCGCTGCACGTCCGGCTTGGCGTCCCTGCCCAATTCGTCCAGCAGCGCCTGCAGCTGCGCGTCGGAGTAGACGTAGCGCTGGGTTTTTCCCTTGGTCACCTTGTAAAGCGGCGGCTGGGCGATGTAGACATATCCGTCCTCAATCAGCCGCGGGAAGTGCCTGTAGAAGAAGGTCAGTAGCAGGATCCTGATATGGCTTCCGTCCACGTCGGCGTCCGTCATGCAGACGATCCGGTGGTAGCGCAACTTTTCCGGATTGAATTCCTTGCCGAACCCGCCGCCGAAGGCGGTAATCATCGCCTGGATTTCCTGGTTGGCGAGTACCCGGTGCTCCGGCGTCTTTTCGACGTTCAGGATTTTCCCGCGCAGCGGCAGGATCGCCTGGAAGTGGCGGTCGCGTCCGCTCTTGGCGGAACCGCCGGCCGAGTCTCCTTCCACGAGGAAGATTTCGCACTTCGCCGGATCCCGCTCCGAGCAGTCCGCCAGCTTGCCCGGCAGAGACGCCGATTCCAGCGCGGTTTTCCGCCGGGTGGCGTCGCGGGCTTTGCGTGCGGCCTCCCTGGCCCGCGCCGCGGATACGCATTTTTCCAGCACCGTTTTGGCAACCTGCGGGTTTTCCTCGAAGAACGAGGACAGCGTCTCGGACACCATCGCGTCCACAAGCGGGCGCACCTCGCTGTTTCCCAGCTTGCTCTTGGTCTGTCCCTCGAACTGCGGCTCCGTCAGCTTGACCGAGACAATCGCGGTCAGCCCCTCGCGCACGTCGTCGCCGGTCAGGTTCTGATCGTTTGCTTTCAGAATGCCGCTTTTGCGCCCGTAATCGTTGATCACCCGGGTCAGCGCGGTGCGGAAGCCCGTCAGATGCGTTCCGCCTTCCGGGGTATGGATATTGTTGGCGAACGCGAGCGCCATTTCGTTGTAGCCGTCGTTCCACTGCAGCGCGACTTCGATCGCCGTACCGTCGCGGACGCCGTCGATGTAGACCGGCGGATTGAACAGCGGCGTTTTGTTTTTGTTCAGGTATTCGACAAACGAACGGATGCCGCCTTCGTAATGGTATTCCTTTGTCAGGTGCGGCTCGACCCGGTGATCCTCGATCGATATGCGGATGCCTTTGTTCAGGAACGCCATTTCGCGAAAGCGCGTCCTCAGCACATCGAAATCGAACGCGCCCGTTTCAAAGATTCCCGGTTCCGGATCTTCCCCGGTCTTGACATCCGGCCAGAAGCGGATGGTCGTGCCGGTGCGCTCGGTTTCCCCGACCGTTTTCAGGTCGTACAGAACCTTTCCCCGCTCGTACTCCTGCTGATAAATTTTGCCGTTTTGATACACGTTTACCTGAAGGTGCCGGCTCAGCGCGTTGACGACCGACGCGCCGACCCCGTGCAGGCCGCCGGAGACCTTGTATCCTTCTCCGCCGAACTTGCCGCCGGCGTGCAGAATCGTCAGGCAGACCTCGACGGCCGGGCGGTGGATCTTCGGATGGATCCCCACCGGAAAGCCCCGTCCGTTGTCCTTGACCGTGACCGAACCGTCCGCGTTCAGCGTTACTTCGATGTGGTCGCAAAACCCCGCCAGGGCCTCGTCGACCGCGTTGTCGACGATTTCATACACGCAGTGATGCAGGCCGCGTTCATCGGTCGAACCGATGTACATGCCCGGCCTGCGGCGGACAGCTTCCAGCCCTTCCAGCACCTGAATCTGGTTTTCATCGTAGCGATTGGTTTCCGTTTGCATTGCTGATTCCTTTCTGAGCCCGGAAATTTTCCTACTATATTATTATACTACTTTTTGTCAGTTTGTTCTGCAAAGGAAGGTAATGAACGGGCACGAAATATGTTAAAGCTGGTTTACTTCTTTCGTAAAAACGGCCGGCCGCCTTCGCGCGCGGCAATCCGCCGCCGGCCCCGCTCCCCGGCGGCGGAAACCGGGCTGAACCGCCGCGTTCCGGCGCCTGCGAACGCCCATTTTGAAGGCGCAAACAGCCGGAAACGGCAATTGCGCAACAAACATAACGTGATTGTCACTTCAGGGATTGAAACCAAACGCCCGAACGTAGTATAATACGTGTATTGTCCGAAACGGAGGATGCTATGCTGCTCGATTTTTTACGCGGAGATTCCAGCCTGCTCGAAACGCTTTACGATATGCTTGTGTCGCTGCCCGGCATTCTGGTGGCTCTGTCCCTGCACGAAGCGGGGCACGCCTATGCCGCCTGGCGCTGCGGCGATCCCACCGCCAGGGATCTGGGACGGCTCAGCATCAACCCGCTCAGGCATATCGATCCCACCGGATTTCTGATGATGATGCTGGTCCACGTGGGTTACGCCAAGCCGGTTCCGGTCAATCCCAACAATTTTCGCCGCGGGCGCAGGGATGACCTGCTGGTCTCTCTGGCCGGCATCACATCCAACCTGCTGCAGTTTCTTGCGGCTCTGATTCTCATTTTCATTTTCCTGTGCGCCGCGCTGAAGGCGGTCCCGCAGGATATGTGGCAAGGCAGCGCCCGGTTCCTCACCGACACCGCCGACGGCCGGTACCGTTTGGCAATCAGCGACGTCTTTGGGGTGTTCTATGCAATGCACACCTACCTGATCGGTCCGTACATGGGCACGGTTGCCGGTTTTGTGTACGAGGTTCTGATCCATTACTGCATCATCAACTTTTCGCTGGCCTGCTTCAACCTGATGCCGGTGCCGCCGCTGGACGGATACCACGTACTGAACGACCTGGTTCTGAAAAAGTCGTTCTTCGCTTCTGCAAAGGCGCAGCGGATCGGTCAGGGCATCGTGCTGGCGCTCGTGTTTTCCGGGCTTTACAGCCGGGTCGCGACAAAGCTCCTGTACGGCGTGCTGGACGGCGCAGCGTCCGTCATGCAGGCCGTATACGGCGCCCTTCCGCTTTAAGGAGGACTTCGCATGGCCTATGTGGTTTCTCTCAAACAATTCGACGGGCCGCTGGATCTTCTCCTGACGCTGATTTCCCGCGCGAAAGTCGATATTCGGGATATATTCGTTTCGGAGATTACCGAACAGTACCTGGCTTCGATGGAGGGCCTGGACGAACTGGATATGGACGCGGCCAGCGAGTTCCTGCAAATGGCCGCTACGCTGCTGGAAATCAAATCCCGCGCGCTGCTGCCGCCGGACAAATCGCAGGATCCCGAAGAGGAGTCTCCGGAGGAAGCGCTGATTCGCCAGCTGACCGAATACAAAACCTTCAAAGAACTGAGCGGAGAAATGAAATCCCTTGAAGAAGAGGCACGGGCGCTGATCACCAAGCTTCCCGAGGAATATCCTGTGCCGCCGCCGCTGTTCGAATTGACCGGCCTGACGCTGGACGGCCTCGCAAGGGCCTTCGCCCGGGTGCTCAAGCGCGTTCAGGACCGGCAGGAAACGGGCGAGCCCGCGCGGCGGGAAATCCAGCGGGATCGCTTTACAGTGCAAAGCTGCATGTTCCGCATTCAGCGGCGGGTGAAGAAGGGAGAAACCTCATTTGCCGAGCTGTTTGAGGACGCGCCCGGCAGAGACGAAGTCATTACGGTTTTCCTGGCGCTGCTGGAGCTGCTTCGCCTCAACCGCATCACCGTCCGCCAAAGAAACGTTTACGGGGAAATCCGGCTGAAGGCCGCGGAATGACCGCCGGAAACCGCATCCCTGAAAGGTGAAAACGCCCTGCCGGTTGCTCAAGCCTGCAGAGCGTTTTCGAATGAAGGGGGGTATGAAGATCGGTTTTTCAACCGACATCCGCATTATACCGCATTACCGCGCTAAATCTGTGTCTTTTGGGCGCATTTTTGAACAAATTCAGGAAAAATTGCGTTAATTTTTGCTATCTATGCAGTTCTGTGCTTCCAGCGGTCTCAAAAAAACCATCGCTTCCCTGCGAAAACCGCGGCGTTATTCGCCGCGGATCGCTTCCAGCGAGCTCAGCTTCATCGCCCGGCGCGCCGGCTGGATGCCGGAGGCGATCGATATCAGGATGACAAAGCCCCAGGTGGTCAACGCCAGCTGCGGCGGAATGATGGAGGTATTTGCGCCTTCCGTGCCGCCCAGATAGCTGGCGGAAGCCATGATGGAGGAAACCAGCTGCTGCATCCATTCCACGTTGTTCAGCAGATAGCTCAGCGTGTAGCTGACGACCAGCCCCAGCGCGCCGCCGAACACGCCGATGTAGGCGGCTTCCGTCAGAAACAGCGCCCGAATGTTGCTGAGCCTGCAGCCCAGCACCTTCATCACGCCGATTTCGCGGGTCCGCTCGTAGATCGACATCATCATCGTGTTGGCGATGGACAGCGCGGCCACCAGCATCGATATGGCGCCGATGAACCCCAGAAAAGCCTGCACCGTGCGGATCTGTTCGCGGAACTGTTCCACGATGGTCAGCTCGCTGTAGCACTGAAGGCCCATATCCGTCAGTTCCTTAACCATATCGGAAACGTTGTCCACCTTGTCCGCCAGAACCACCAGGTTGTCATAGGTGGTGAAATCCGGCATTCCCTGCTCCTTGAACAGCTGCTTGTTTTCCCGGTACAGCTTCTTCATCCAGTTCAGATTGACGACCGCGTTGTAGGAATACGTGTAATCGTTCAGATCCGCAGCGATGATGCCGCGCATTTTGGCGGGGATTTCCTTTGTCAGCAATTCCGGATTCCCCTCCGAGTCGGTGTTTTCCGGGTCCTCCCACTGCATTCGGAACGTAAAATTCGCGTCCAGCCAATCGATTTTCGGCAGCGGCAGCTCCTCGCCCTCTTCCAGCAGGGTCCAGACGTCCACCCATTCCGCTTCTTCTTTTTCCTTGTGGAATTCCAGCATCTGCATTTCCGACATGATGAATTCCATTTTGCTGGTACTGCGCGTAAAGTATTTCCCGCTTTTCAGCCCCTGTATCTTCGCGAAATCCTCCGGATACACGGCCAGCAGGCCCGTGCTGCATTCGTACTTTCCGGTGGCCAAGATGAATTCCATGCCGTAGACGGCGATCTGCGGAGTCACGGCGGCCACATGCGACACGCCGCGGATCCGGTTGACGACGGAATCCGTGATGCGCGTGATGCGCGCGCCGGTGGCGGAGGTCGCGCTGCCCGTATAGCTGTAGAACGGATACACCTGCACCAGGCGCAGGTTGGTCGCCGCTTCCAGCTGCTGCATCTGCGCCGCTTCCGCGCCGTAGCCCAGGGAAATGGTCACGACGATGGCCGCGGTGCCGATAACGACGCCCAGCATGGTAAGCGCCGAGCGCAGTTTGCGCCGGCGCAGATTGTTCATCGCCGCGGAAAGGATGTCAATCCATCTCATCGTCTTCGAATGCCCGCACTCTGCGGCGGCGGGCGCTCATGCCGATGCCGAACAGGAGCAGCGCAAACAGGCCGGCGGCAGCGGCATACAGCCACCAGGGCAGCGCCGCGAGAACCGTCATGGCATCCGGCGTTTCCTCCTCCTGCATACCGTAATCGTAGTCTTCGTTCTCGTCGTACTCTTCAAAGCTTTCCGTCGGGTTGACGTGCATCGATACCGTTTTGCTGGCGGTGCTGACATCGCCGTCCACCGTCTCATAGCTGACGCGAAGCTCCGCCTGATAGTCCCCCTCCTTTGAAGGAACCATCCGGAGCTTGACCGTCTTGGTGGCGCCCGGCTCCATCGTGCCGACGAATTCCGCAGCTCCCGCGGTTACCGTCTCGTCCGACGGATACACGCGGGCCGTCACGTTGTACAGGTTCGTTTTGCCCAGGTTGAATACGCCCATCGACACTTCGTATTCGTCGCCCTCCGTCGGATCCTCCGTGGGCTTTTCCGGCTCGTCCAGTTCAATGCGCTGCACCGCCGCCACGTTGACCACCACCGACTGGGAGGCGGACAGCGCGTTGAGCTTCGTGTCCTCAAATTCAACGGACACGTCCAGCTTGATGTTCTGCGTCTCCAGGTCCGGCTTGGATTTCACGTGCAGACGCTGCTCAACCGAGGAATCCCTGCCGATGCTGCTGATATACACCGTATTGGCGCCGGTGACGGAGGCGATCGCGTCGTTTTCCGCCGAGTAGCTCAGCTGCAGGTTCTGCAGCCCCAGCTTGTCGGAAGTGTTGTGCAGCTTCAGAACCACATCGAATTCGTCCCCCGCCGAAACCTTCGCCGGGTCGGTGTGCACGTCCTCGATGATCAGCCTGGCGACCGGCAGCGGCGTGGGCTCCACCTTCTCGGAGGAGGAGCTGCTGCTGCCATAATAACCGCTGGAAGAAGGGTTTGAAATCGACACAGGAATCAGCACTGTAAATGTTTCTCCAGGACTTTTCCCGAGTGCATCATTCAAAACCGTTGTTTGATTATTCAGTGTGAATAGCACTTTAAGCGTTCCGGAAGATGCGGTTTTCTTTTTTACCTTCAATGTTTTAACAGAGAACTGCTCACCATTTTTCTTGTGGTTCGTTAATGATACAGTTTTTGACTTGGAAAATACCGCACTATTTTTCTGTAGTTGAGGAGGTTTTTGATTTTTATCAGCATTTCCTTTCTCTGGTTTACTAAAGTATTGCAATTCTTGATATACATCGCCCGCATCAATCCCAAGCGCATCAGCAATGGCTTCTGCAAGCTCAGTATAGAGAATATACAATGTTTTAGCCTTTCTTCTTGTCAGGCTTTTTTCACCCAAAGAACACAGGATCGTTTCTTCCGGATCAGAGGAATAGATTTGCTCAGGTTTTTCCTCGGGGTCGTCTTCAGGATCATCTTCAGGATCATCCTCTTCGAACCATTGTTGTTCATCCTCGTTGAAAAAATCTTCCTCTGCAGTTCCGTTATTTGAAGAAAAAGTGTCAGCTTCCTTCTGCATAGAGGAGGATTCAACCACAACCTCATCCTTCTGTTCCTGCACAGGCTCCGGTTCTGGCACAGGTTCAGGCTGAGGCTCCGGCTCCAGTACAGGTTCAGACACCGATTTGGTCTTCGGAGTCGGATCCGGAACCGCCTCGAAATACCAGTCCTCATACCCGTCTTCATACCAGTCCGATCCGTCTTCCGCGCGAACGGCAAAGCCCGATCCCAGGTTCAGCGCCAGCAGGATCGCGAGCATCAGCGCGGCAAAACGCGATTTGTTCATTTTCGTCCCTCTCAGTCCTGACCGACGGTCAGGTTTTCGATTTCTTCCGGCGTCAGCGGCACCACGGTTCCGTCCGACAGGGTTTTCACCAGCACAACCTCCGCCGGGTTCTCGTTGACGGTGTTTTCCAGGATTTTCCCGTCCAGCAGCTTCACGACCCGGTCCGCGTACTGCGCCATTTCCGGATCGTGGGTGACCATAATCAGCGTCGTGCCGGTTTCCCGGCAGATCTGCCGGATCAGCCGCAGCACCTCGCGCGAGGTCTTCAGATCCAGGTTGCCGGTCGGTTCATCCGCGAACAGAATCTGCGGGCGCCCGACCAGCGCCCGGGCAAAGCCGACGCGCTGCTGCTGGCCGCCGGACA
>JAFWEY010000023.1 GCA_017512675.1 Clostridia bacterium
ACGGGTTACGGAGGTTGGTCTGTCGGGTTCGGTTTTCCATTCATCAACCGGTACATCATTCCGAATCCATTGTAGGGGCGCCCCAAGAGCAGCGCGGTGCGCCCGCAATTTCTCCCGGAATCGAAGATCCTTTCATCAATCGGCACACCATTCCGAATCCACTCATGCCTTCCCCTATGGGGAAGGTGGCTTGCACCGTAGGTGCAAGACGGATGAGGTTGCCTCGGCAAGAACGGAAGAGAAGACCCTGATCTGGCTTCGCTTGCCGCATTGTTTGTGCGCTCGCAATCTCTTCCGGAGACGAAGATTCGTTCATCAAGCGGCACACCATTCCGAATCCATTGTAGGGGCGCCCCAAGCGAAGCGCGGTGCGCCCGCAATTTCTCCCGGAATCGAAGATCCTTTCATCAATCGGCACATCATTCCGACCCTGCTCTTGCCTTCCCCTATGTGGAAGGTGGATGAGGTTTTGGCGCTCAGGTACATTTGCCGTGCGCTGTATCTCCGTTGCCTGGATACCAACTGCATCTTCACTCTTCACTCTTCGCTCTTCACTCTGGAGAAGGCCCTCGCCTTCGCCATTCGTCACCTCGCCACCGCGTACGCGCGTTCCATGCCCCTGCGGTACAGGCCGGTCGCCTTGGTCCGGCTGACGGGCAGGCCGAACCGCTCCTCGAAGGCCTCGGCGGCGTCCCGCCAGTGCATGCCGTCGATCACCCGCCTGCGCACGATCAGCGCCTCCGGCTCCGTCATTGCCAGCAGGCACGCGTCCACGGCCGCGTTCTGCGCCTGGCGGCGCTCGAATTCGCTCCGCATTCGGCGGATGTCCTCCCGAACCTCCAGCACGCACCAGGGCGCGCCGCCGTCCGCCAGCGCGGACGCCAGGGAAGCGGTCCGGTCGGCGCGCAGGCCGCTTCGCGGGGCGTGGCTCAGCTGCGCCGTGACGGTGAGTCCGGCTTCCTCGACGTTCGATTCGAGCTCCCGCAGCACCTTCTCGCACTGCTCGATCTGTCCCCGCAGCAGCGCGCAGCGCGCCGTGTTTTCCCGGTACCGGGCGAATGCCGAATCAACCTGTTCTCTGGTCATACTGTACTCCCTTCAGCCCGGCGTTCGTCCGGGCGCGTCCTTCGCTGTTCGTCCATCGCCGGTTCCGCGGCGCCGTCCCGCAGCAGCGGGCGGATTTCGCCGCGCAGCAGCTCGGCTTCCTTCAGCCGGCGGGATTCGCCGTTCATCGGCACCGGCGTGCAAACCTCCAGAATCCGGTCGTACACGCGCCGGCGGCGCGGATCGGAGACGGAAGTGAACCCGTCCAGGTTCGTCGTCAGAATCATCGGCTTCTTCGCGGCGTAGCGGGCGTCGATCACGCTGAACACCTGCTCGGCTTTGAATTCGGTATCGCGCTCCGCGCCGAAGTCGTCCAGCACCATCAGCCGCGCCGCGTTCATCTTCGGGAGCAGCCGGTTCAGCGCGTCGCCGTCGCCCTCCGCCGTCAGCCGCACGAGGCTGGTCACCAGCACCGGCACCCGCCTGGCCATCAGCGCGTTCGCGATGCAGCCCGCGGCGAAGGTCTTGCCGGTGCCGGGCCTGCCGCGGAACAGCAGCCCCGCGCCGGCGGCGTACATCCGGTCGAAGTGCTCCACGTAATTGCGGCAGAGGTCCAGCACCCGCCGGTCCTCCGGCCCGTCCGCGCGGAACCGGTCGAAGGTCGCCAGGCGAAACCGCTCGTCCGCCAGCGAATACCGCTGCATTTCCCGCACCCGCTCCTGCTCCTCCCGGAGCCTGTCGGCCTGCCGCTCGCGCTCGAGCATCGCGTCGTCGCACCCGCAGCGGCAGGAAACGTACCGCCCGTTGCAGGGCAGGCGGAATTCCCGGGGCCTGCCGCATTTGCCGCAGTGCAGCCGCCCGTCGGCGCCGATGTAATCGCCTTCGGCGGCGGGAAGATGCCCGGCGGAGCCCAGCGCGCCGAGAAACCGGTACGCCTCGCTTCCCAATGTGCCCATATGCCCCTCCTCCCGGTCAGAACAGGTCGTCGTCGGGGATTTCGCCGAGCAGGCCGTTGTCCCGCACCACGGCCTGCTGTACCGTTCGTATGCCCCTCGCCTTCCAGGA
>JAFWEY010000186.1 GCA_017512675.1 Clostridia bacterium
AGCGGTGGGGCTCTTCTTTAAGTCTGGCATGGGATAACCTCCTTTGTTTTTTTTCCCAGACTTAATTCTACCCCTTTTCTGTTTCCCGGACTAACGTCCACCCCCTCGTCCACTGTGGACGTTACTTTGGGTATTTACTATCCGTACAAAAAGCGCAGCGATTTGGTTTCTCCTCTTGCAAAGCAGGGCGGTTATCCGGTATAATAAAAGTATAAAAAAACGAGCAAGGGGGATTCGCTATGCAGGAATTGTTGCGCAGGGACGCCGACCGGATCATTTCGGACGCGATTCGCGCAGTGCAGCCGGACGAAGCCGTGGCGCGGGCGCTGAAGGGCAGGGAGTTTCCCGGGAGGCTGGTGCTGGTGGCAGCCGGGAAAGCCGCCTGGCAGATGGCGAAAGCGGCCTATGACTGCCTGGGCGACCGCATTGAGGACGGCGTGGTGGTGACCAAATACGATCATATCAAGGGGCCGATTTCGCATTTCGTGATGAAGGAAGCGGGGCATCCGGTGCCGGACGAGAATTCCTTTGCCGGAACCCAGGCGGCGCTGGATCTGGTCGGAAACCTGACGGAAAAGGACACGGTGCTGTTCCTGCTGTCGGGCGGCGGCAGCGCGCTGTTTGAAAAGCCGAAGGTGCCCGGCCCGGTGCTGCAGGACATTACCGGACAGCTGCTTTCCTCCGGCGCCGACATCGTGGAGATGAACACGATCCGCAAGCGCCTTTCGGCGGTCAAGGGCGGGCGGTTCGCCGAGATCTGCGCTCCGGCGAAGGTCTTCCAGGTGATCCTGAGCGATATTCTGGGCGATCCGCTGGACATGATCGCTTCCGGTCCGGCCTGCCCGGATTCGACCACCTGTGAGATGGCGCAGGCAATCGCCCGCAAGTACGAGCTGCGGATGCCGGACGGGGCGCGGGCGCTTCTGGCGGAGGAAACGCCGAAGTCGCTTTCCAATGTGGAAACGCAGATCACCGGCAGCGTACGCGAGCTGTGCGCGGCGGCGGCGAAGAGCTGCGAGGCTCTGGGCTACGAGCCCGTGCTGCTGACCGATCTTCTGTGCTGCCAGGCGAAGGAAGCGGGCAGCTTCCTGGCGTCGGTGGCGTGCACCCATGCCCAGAGCGGCAAGCCGAAGGCTTTTATCGCCGGCGGGGAAACCGTGGTCAAGCTGACGGGCAAGGGCCTGGGCGGCCGCAACCAGGAACTGGCGCTGGCGGCGGCGGAAGGCATTGCCGGCCTTCAGAACGTCTGCGTATTCTCTGTGGGAAGCGACGGCACCGACGGACCGACCGACGCGGCCGGCGGCTACGCGGACGGCGATACGAAGGAAGCGCTCCTTGCGGCGGGCCGCACCATTTCCGACACGCTGCGGGAAAACGACGCCTATCACGCGCTCGGCCTGGTGGACGGGCTGATCTTTACCGGGCCCACCGGCACCAACGTGAACGACGTGGCGGTGGCGCTGGTCAAATAACGGCGCGCGTTTCCGGTTTCGCCGAAGCGGCGCATGAAAGACGCGCAGAGGCCGATCCGTCCGGATCGGCCTCTGCCGCGCGTTATGACGGGCTGCCTCCTGCGGGCTGCTCCCAGCCGGTCAGATCGATTTCGCCGCCCGTATCCCACAGGTTTTCCCAGCTCTCGGCGCCGGGCCACAGAAAATTGAAGGCCTTGATGATGCGCCTGCCGGTGTCCGCCCTGGTCAGCGCTTCGAATTCGCCGTCGGTCAGCGGGTCTTCGGTCACGCAGCGCAGGTTGCTTTCGTATTCTGCCTCGTAAACCGAGAACGGAATCGGCATGTGGCCGCGCCGCACCGCCCATTTGATGCAGATGAGCGCCGGGTGTACGCCGTGCCTCGCGGCGATTTCCCGCACGGCGGGCATTTCCATCACCGAAACGTCGTCGGGCAGCCTGTCCCGCGCGGGGCGGGTCGGCGAACCGAGTGGACAGAACCCGATCAGCAGAATCCGTTCCCTGCGGCAGTATTCGAACAGCTCCTGCTGCTGAAAGCCCGGGTGCAGCTCCACCTCGTTGAAGGCCGGACGGATCCGGCAGCGGGGAAGCAGGGCTCGCAGCTTCGGCAGGGTCATGTTGGAAACGCCGATGTGGCGCACCAGCCCGGCGTCGACCAGGCGCTCCATCTGCCGCCAGGTTTCCATGAATTCGTCGATCAGGAAGGGGCGGGACGCGGGACTGCGCCAGTCGCGGGCGCATCCGGGCGGGTGGTAGTTGGGAAACGGCCAGTGCACCATGTACCCGTCCAGGTAATCGAGGCGAAGATCCTTGAGGGATTTGGCCAGCGCGATCAGGACGTCGCCGCGCCCGTGCATGTCGTTCCAAACCTTGGAGGAAACGAACAGCTCTTCGCGCCGGATGCCGCCTGTCTTCATCGCGTCTTCCAGCGCCAGGCCGATTTCGGCTTCGTTCTGATAGGCGGCGGCGCAGTCGAAAAAGCGGTACCCGCACAGGGCGGCGCCTTTAACGGCGTCTGCCACCTGCCCGGGCGAGAAGCGGTCGTTGCCGAAAGTTCCCATGCCGATCACCGGCACCTGTTCGCCCCCGGCCAGCGTGAACTTCGGAACGGAACCGGGATCCAGTCTGTTCATGCGGATGCCACCTCCGGTACAGAGCATTGATTTTTGAAACGGATTGCCAAATTAACGCGCCTCGGGTATACTTCGCCACAGGGAGGGGATACCGTTGCCGAAACTCGAAAGCTATTCTGCCGCGCTGGAATACAGCTACTGCCTGGGGGTTTTCCCGTCGCTGAATCTGCTGATGTCGCGTCCGGAAACCGTTACGCGGCTTTTGCTGCATCCCCGCTGCGGGCGCAACGAGGGCGTGGCGAAGCTGCGTGCGAAAGCGAGGGAACTGGGCGTTCGCGAGGAGGAAGCGGAGCGCGTGCTGCGCAGGGAAGCCCGCAAGGACAACTGCTATGCCGCGCTGGTGTTCGAAAAGTACCGCGCGGAGCTGCGCGGGGACAGGCCGCACGTGGTGCTCTGCCAGATCTCGGATCAGGGAAACCTCGGAACCGCGCTGCGGGCCTGCCTGGGATTTGGGTTTGAGGATGTCGCGGTCATTCGCCCCTGCGTGGACGTGTTCGATCCCAGGGCGCTGCGCGCGTCGATGGGCGCGTTCTTTCAGATGAACGTGCGGGTATTCGATACCTTCGACGAGTACCGGGCGCTGTACCCGGATCACGCGCTGTATCCGTTCATGCTGGACGGCGCGGTGCCGCTGAACACCGCCGCCGGGAACCATCCCCCGCGATACGCGCTGGTGTTCGGAAACGAACAGAGCGGGCTGCCCGCGCAGTTCGCCGGACTGGGGCAGGCGGTTCTGATTCCGCAGAGCGAGAAGATCGATTCGCTGAATCTGGCGATGGCCGTTTCGATCGGGACCTATGCGTTCAGCACGGCGGACGCGGCGGGCGGCCGAAGCTGACCCTCCGGCGGCCGTCCTGAAGAGAATTGAAGCTGTGAAGCAGGGAATTGCCGTCTGCGTTCACAGCTTCATGATTTGCCGTCCCGTTTGTTATTTGTTCGCGTTCAGCGATTTGCGGTATTTCTCGCTCTCCCAGTTCTCGATGAAGGAGCGGGCGTCCTGCCCCATGTACTGAATGTGCAGCGCGGCTCTTTCCAGGGTTTCGTGGATGAAGATCACCGCGCAGAGCGTTTCCTCCAGCACCTGGGCCTGCGCCTGGCGAACCCGGTAGGTCACGGTGCCGTTTTTGACGTCGATGGCGCAGGCGCCGTCGCGCAGCGCTTCGCCGGTTTCCAGCAGCGTGCCCCTGAAGAACACCATCTGATCCGGATACAGCGGATTGTTCAGGAACAGCTCCGGCGTGTAGCGGCCGGTTTTCAGCCGTTCCGCGAGATAGGGCGTCGCGGAGATGAAGCTTCCGTCCGGCTGCTGCGCAACCGCGGGCAGCGGGAAATCGTTGATTTTTATGCCGAAATGCTTCGCGAGGCGCACGTTTACGTCCTCGTGGATGCGCAGCACCTGATCGATGTCGTCATGGGTGACGATCAGCCCGTGATTGCGCATCACGATGACCGCCGGCTTGATGCCGCGGCGCTTCTCGGTGGCGCGGATCGCGTCCCTGATGATGAAGGTCAGCTTCGCGCCGGGATTGGTGTACGGCACCGAGGTGTAAATGTAGGGCACGCCGTTCAGCGCGGATTCCAGAACGCTGTCGCATTCCAGCGCGCAGGCGGCAAGATTGCTGTAGACCGAGTGGCTGTGAATCACGTATTTGTCGAGAATCGAGTGGAACCCCGCTTCCACCGAAGGGCGCAGGGAGGGCAGTTCGGGGACGGAAAGCGTAAGCTCCTTCGCGCGGTCGCTGCCGGCCTTTTCCACATCCTCGAAGGACGCGGGATCGCCGTGAAGATAGAATTCAGCCAGCGGCTTGTAATCGATCAGCGCGTAGCCTGCGGAAGGGGTAATATCGTTCAGCTTGAAGCCGGACGCCTTTATGGCCATGCGGCCGTCGTTGGTTTTCATCGACGTGTTGCCGCCGCCGCCCTGTACGTAATCGGGTCGGCAGCCGATCTGACAGGACATGCGGGAGAACAGCTCCAGTTCCCGCATGTGGTCTTTGACAAAGGACATTACTATCGCCTCCATGGATGCTGCATCTATTGTCGGCGCGCGAATCGCAGCGCAGATTCAGCTAATATAAATATAACATCAAACCGGCGGTTTGTCAATAGCTGCCGGGCCGGA
>JAFWEY010000187.1 GCA_017512675.1 Clostridia bacterium
GCCGACTGATGAGACGGGATTCGAGTCCGAAAGAAATTGCGGGCGCACCGCGTTCCGCTTGGAGCGCCCCTGCGATGGAACCGGGGCTGCGTACCGGCAGACGGGAACACAGCGGATTCGGAATGATGTACCGATTGATGGTTGGATCTTCATTCCCGGAAGAGATTGCGGGCGCACCGCGCTGCGCTTGGGGCGCCCCTACAATGGATTCGGAATGCTGTACCGGCTTGATGGATCGGGATTCGGTGCCGGAAGTCCAACCCCGCATCTGCGAACTTCGCTTCGTCACGGCACTATGTAAACGTACCGTATCTTGAAAGACCCGCCGCGCAGCGGCTTCGGCTTCGGATTCTTCTTCGGATTCATATTCGGATTCGGATTTGGATTCGGATTCGGATTCGGATTCGGATTGGATTCAGGCGGACAATCCGCGGCAATCCGCCGCAATCTGCGGCAATCTGCAGCAGACGCGCATTGCCCGCAGAACTCCCGCGGGCAGGGTGTTTTGTGCCCGAAAAGCAAAACGGCGCGCGGCCGCTCCGGCGCAGTGCGGGCTGCGCGGCGCCGCAGCGGCAAAAAACCGGCGTACGGGACCGCGCAGGTCCTTTCGTACGCCGGTTTCAATTCCTTCAGCGGCCAATCGCCGGGAAGGGATCCCCATACTGATTTCGTTCTAAAATATGGACATCTTTGATGGGCATATTCTAGCAGGCCCTCAGGCCGTACGAAATCGTATGAGACGACAAAGGCACACGCCTTTGTGGCCGCGGTACGCGTCCTTCCATCCAAAACGATGTTTTGGATGGAAAGCAGTATCAGGGAGCGACCGGATCGGGATTGCCGCTGTCCGTCAGGAAATCGTCCCTGTTGCCGTAATCGATGCTGATGTCGTAGAGCTTCGCGTAAATCTCCGCGTAAGCGTATTCATCCAGATGCATGTAGAGGCTGACCGAGCAGTTCTCAAACGCGTCCTTGCCGATGTCCGTCACCGAAACGGGGATGTACGCGTCCTTCAGGGCCTCGCAGCCGTTGAAAACCTCGTCGCCGATGCTCGTCGTATTCGACGGCAGATGGATCTCCGACAGCTCCTTGCAGCCGGCGAAGGCCCTGTCGCAGATCTTCGTCAGGTTCTCCGGGAAGGAAACGTTCGACAGCGACTCGCACCGGTAGAAGGTGCTGGTCTCGACGCGGGAAACGTTCTTGGGGATCGCGACCCCCCGCAGCGAGGTGCAGCCGGCGAACGCGAGCTCTCCGATCGAGAGAAGCGACTCGGGCAGGGTGACGTTGATCAGCCCGGTGCAGCCCAGGAACGCCCCCTCGCAAATCTCCGTCACCGTGGCCGGCAGGCTGATGGATTCCAGCGCGTCGCAGCCGGCGAACGCGTACTCGTCGATCGTGACCGTGCCCGATTTCACGGAGAAGGAGCGCTCCGCCTTCGAGCAGGGATAGCAGATCAGCATTCTGTTCCTTCTGCTGTACAGCACGCCGTCGCTCGTCACCTGCAGCGTGGGGTGCTTCGGATCCAGGCTGATATTCACCAGCTTGGTGCAGCCGGTAAACGGGTTGCCGGAAATGAAACTCGTTTCGTTGGGAATGGAGATTTTCCGGATTTCCGTGCAGCCGTTGAACGCGAAGGTTTCGATGACCTTGACCGTATCCGGAATCGTTACGTTCGCCATCTTGTTTCCGTCGAAGGCGTAGGAACCGATCTGCTCGATGTGGCTTCCGCTGATCGTGCTGGGGATGTTGACCGTCTTCCCCGCGCCGTCCTGGGTGTACTGCACCAGCTTCAGATTGCCGTCGCGCAGGCGCACACAGACAAATCCGTTCTCCTCGATGGTCTCGCCTTCAGCGCCGGCCGCCGGAATGACGGCAAGCGACAGGATCAAAACGAGCGCAACCAGACCGGCAATGAACTTCTTCATGGGAAATCCCTCCTGTTCCATTCTCAATGACATATATACACAGTGCCAAAAACATCGTCCCTATACGGCTGCCGTCCGCGGCCGGCCGCGCTGCGCGAAGGCCGGCGGGGCGCCGCCCCTGCCTGCCCGCATCCGCCGCCGGTGTGGAGGCGTTCGCAAACGTCGGATTAAAGCAATTATAACATATTCACTGCGGTATGTCTACAGAAAAACGCCCGAACGAACCGGTGAAATTTCTACTCCGGCGCGCGGCGGCCGCTTTCCCCCTCCCCGATCCGGATTTCGCCGGCCGCGCCCAGCAGATCGGTTTCCCGGGCATCGTGCGCGGCGCACAGCACGACGGCGCCGCGAAGCGTTTCCCGCAGAAACGCGGCGGCCTTTTCCATCGCTTCGGCGTCCAGCCCGGTAAACGGTTCGTCCAGCGCCACAAAATCCGCGCGGTGAAGCGCCGCCCGGGCGATCGCCACCCGGCGCTTCATCCCGCCGGAGAATTCCCTGACCGGCTTGCCCCGCACCTCTTCGATTCCCAGCGCCCGAAGCGCCCGTTCGGCTTCTTCGAGGGACACTTCCGGGTTCGCGAAGCGCAGGTTGCCCGCCGCGTCCTGCGCCTCCAGCAGCCGGTCCTCCTGGAACACCGCGGAAAGGCGTTTGCCGGCAAGGCCGGAGATCTCCCCGGCATCCGGCTGGATCAGCCCCAGCAGAATGTGAATCAGCGTGCTCTTTCCGGAACCCGACGGCCCGCGCAGCGCGGTGACGCCCGCCGGAAGCCGCGCCGAGAAATCCTTCAGAACCGCCCGGTCCCCGAAGCGCTTTTCCAGATGCCGGATTTCAATCATGCCCCGCCGCCCCCCTTCGGTTCGCGATTCGGGTCAGCGCGCCGACGGCGGCCTTTTCGAATACGACGCTCAGAATCACGATGATCAGGGTCCACGCGAACAGTTCGTCCGTCAGCAGGAACAGCTTGCTGCGAAACAGCGCGTCGCCGATCGACCGGTCCGGCTGGCCGATCACTTCCGCCGCGATGCCCGCCTTCCAGCAAAGCCCCAAGCTCAGATGGCATGCGGTCAGAAGATGGGGAACGGCGGCCGGAAGCCGGATCTGCCGCAGCACCCGTCCCGGGGAAACCGAAAAGACCTTCGCCATCTCCAGCAGCTTCGGGTCCGCCGCGGAAAGCCCGCTCAGCGTATTCAGGTAAATCGCGGGAAGCACCATCAGATAAGAAATGAACACCGAGATGTGCCGCGAGGAAAACCAGACCAGCGCCAGAATGATGAACGAGGCGACCGGCGCGGCCTTGACGGCCTGCATCGGAAGGCGCAAAAGCGCGCGAAGCCCCCTGCTGTAAAGCGACAGCACCGCCAGCAGCACGCCGCTTGACAGCCCCAGAACGAAGCCCAGCAGGATCCGGCCGAACGAATTCAGCACCGAACGGTAAAAAGAAGCCTGCCGGAGCAGGCGAAGAAGAGCGCGCGCGGTGGCGGCAGGAGACGCAAGCAGTATCTCCTGCCCCACCAGCATGCTCGCCGCCTGCCATACGCACAGCCAGAACAGCGCGCACAGCAGGTCTTCCTTTCGGTTTTTCAGTTTCTTACAGATAGAAGTCATCCAGCGGCAGCGCCCCTCCCACGGAGGCGGGATCCTGATTGTACAGTGCGTTCAGATACCCGGAGAGCTTGCTCTGCATCTCCTCGCCCTCGATGCAAACGATGTTGCAGGCCGGGATCGCTTTCAGCGCGATTCCGGCTTTGGCGACGATGCCCAGATCGGCGATCCATTCCGACGCCTCCTCCGGATTCTCGTTGACAAACGCGGTGGACGCCCGGTACGCTTCCATGAAGGCCTCCAGCGCCTCGGGATTGCTCTGCGCGAAATCCCTGCGCACCGCGACGACGCCGGTTACCAGCGCGCTTCCGTCCGTCATCACCTGATCCCAGGCTTCGGTCAGGCTCAGCGCGACGCGCAGCCCTTCGTTCTGCGCCAGCGCCGCGGTTACAAACGGCTGCGGCAGCATGGCCACCGTTGCCTGTCC
Organism: Clostridia bacterium; assembly: GCA_017512675.1. Taxonomy (GTDB): domain Bacteria; phylum Bacillota; class Clostridia; order Christensenellales; family Aristaeellaceae; genus RGIG5678. The sequence goes on from JAFWEY010000187.1 coordinate 3,955, forward strand.
GGCGGCCAGCGCCGCCGCGGCTTCCGTCGCTTCGGATTTGTATTCGATCGTCACGTCCTTTTCCGGATCCATGCCCGCCGCGGTCAGAACCGTTCTGAGCGCGTATTCCGGCGTCGTGCCCTTGCCCGTGGCGCAGATCGTTTTGCCCTTCAGATCCCCGACGGAATGGATGCTGTCTCCCGCTTCGACAATGTAAAGAACGCCCAGCGTATTGATCGCCTTTACGCCCACCTTGCCTTCGGTCCGCCCGTACAGCACCGCCGCCAGGTTCGCCGGAATCAGCGCGATGTCCACATCGCCCTTGACCAGCAGCGGCACAACCTCGTCCGCCGCGCCGGCGACGGTGAATTCGTACGCTCCGGTCTGTTCATCGTCCTTGATCATCCTGACCATTCCCATCGTGGTCGGCCCCTTCAGCGAAGCGACCCGCACCGCGCCCTCCGCCATCGCCGGCAGCGACAGCATGACAGCGCAAAGAAGCATCCATGAAAGCAGCTTTTTCAATCGAATCCCATCCTTTCCGGTACAATGTGGGTATTGTATCCCCTTTGGCGCGCTTTGTCAATCGGGTTCCGTCCGGCGCTTCTTATGGGACAACTCAAAAAATAACCGCAAATTTTCCAACGTTTAAAAAATAAGGATTTCCCTATTGCAATGTGCCAAAGAATATGTTATAATGCAGTCAAATATGGTGTTGCAGGTAAACATTCCGTGCTGCGGACGTCGGGGGGATCGTCCGCAGCCTGTCAGCCGGATCAGAACGTGCCGGGAGCAATGGGGACAGAGGGCGCTCAAACATGAAACGGGTATTTCGCATCATCGAGGATTCCATACGACAGTTCACAGTGGAAGGATGGAACGCGCAGGCATACCAGCTGCCCCGGGAGGCGCTGATCGGCGCGAGCACGCTCATCGGCGACGAGCAGGCCATCTACTTCCTGTTTTGCCGCGACGAGCATCAGACGGAGGGCGTGTACATCGGCCTGACCGATCACGTCATCACAAGGCTGCTGAAGCACTGCGAAAGCGAAACCGACGGCTCGGAGGGCTTCTTCTGGCACAGCGCGCTGATCGTCTGCCTGAACGAAAGCCCGCAGGACGCCCAATACCTGTGCAGGCGCCTGATTCACCTGCTGGAGAAGGAAGGCCATTGCGTCAATCTCGCGGGCCAGCCCTATGCCCCGCCCCGCCTGACCCGTCCGCAGCGCACGCTGCTCGACAGCCGCGTGGAGGGAATCCGTCAGCTGCTGCGCGAAATCCATCAGCCGTGCCTGGAACCGATCCGCCACGGGAGAGTGCTCTACCTGCGCAGGCGGCGCTGACGCTATTTGCCCGCGATTTCCCGCGCGACGAACACCCCGCTGGCAGAGGCATGGCTCAGCGAATGGGTGACGCCGCTGCCGTCGCCGATCACGTACAGCCCGGGGCAGCGGGTTTCCAGCTTTTCGTTCAGTTCCACTTCCATGTTATAGAACTTCACTTCCACGCCGTAGAGCAGCGTATCGTCATTGGCGGTGCCCGGCGCGATTTTGTCCAGCGCGTAGATCATTTCAATGATGCCGTCGAGAATCCTCTTCGGAATCACCAGGCTCAGATCTCCCGGGGTCGCCGCAAGCGTCGGGCGCACAGTGCTCTCGTCGATGCGCTTGGCGGTGGACCGCCTGCCCCGCTCCAGATCGCCGAAGCGTTGCACGATCGCGCCGCCGCCGAGCATGTTCGACAGGCGCACGATGCTCTCGCCGTACCCGTTGCTGTCCTTGAACGGTTCGGAAAAATGCTTGGAAACCAGCAGCGCGAAATTCGTGTTCTCCGTCTTGCGGCTCTCGTCCTCGAAGCTGTGGCCGTTGACGGTAACGATGCCGTTGGTGTTCTCGTTGACCACGATTCCCCGCGGGTTCATGCAGAAGGTGCGCACCTGGTCTTCGTATTTTTCGGTGCGGTACACGATTTTGCTCTCATACAGTTCGTCTGTGATGTGGGAAAATATCACGGCCGGCAATTCCACCCGCACGCCCAGATCGACGCGGTTGGACTTCGTGGCGATGTGAAGGTGCTCGCACACGCCCTGCATCCACCTGCTTCCGCTGCGCCCCACCGACACCACGCAGACGCCGCACGCGAACTCGTTCGATCCGGCCCGGATCCGGTATCCGCCGCCGTCGGGCGCCTCGATTTCATCCACATGGGTATCGAAATGGAAATCGACCTTGCCGGACAGCTCCCGGTACAGGTTTTCCAGCACCACGGAATTGATATCGGTGCCCAGATGGCGCACCGACGCCTCCAGAAGCGTCAGCCTGTTCTGTATGCACAGCTTCTTGAAGCGGGTTCCGGCGGTGGTGTAGAGCGTGGTGTCCTGGCCGCCCATCCCGACGTTGATCGAATCGACGTACCGCATCAGCTCCATCGCCGTTTCCCTGCCGATGTATTCGTGCAGCGTGCCGCCGAAATCGTTGGTGATGTTGTATTTGCCGTCCGAAAAGGCGCCGGCTCCGCCGAACCCGTTCATGATCGCGCAGGTCGGGCACTTGATGCAGGCCTTGACGTTCCTGCCGTCGATCGGACAGCGGCGCCTGTCCAGCGAATGGCCGCGGTCGAACAGCGCCACCTTCAGATCCGGGCGCTTCCGGCTCAGCTCCAGCGCGGTAAAAATGCCGCCGGGCCCCGCGCCGATAATGATTACGTCGTAATACTTCATGGTGCCTCCCATTTTAAACAGGCGTTTCGCCGCGGCGGCTTCGAAACCGACGGGGGGGAACGCTTTTCGGAACAGCCCCGGGCATCCTTTCCCGCGGCCGCAGCGCCTTCGGACCGTTTCCGGGCATAAAAAAACCTGTCTTCGACAGACAGGTTGGTGGGTCATCAGGGACTCGAACCCTGGACACCCTGATTAAGAGTCAGGTGCTCTACCAACTGAGCTAATGACCCATGGCCTCGCAACAGATGATATTATACACGCGGCGCGAAACACTGTCAAGACCATCCGAAAACTTTACAAGGGAAATTTCGCCGGGGCTTGCAAAATGCTTTCTGTTCGTATATTATATAGAGTGGAATGTTTCGTGCTTTCTTACGCGCAATGTCCGTTCATACCGAACAATAACGATATGAGGTGTTACCGATGAAAAAACTGCGCACAGCGGTTCTTGCTGTATTTCAGCTGGCGCTTCTCGCCCTGGCGGGCAGCGCCGTTGCCGAGTACACGATGCCCTATTATCTGGTGGTGGATCTCAACCGCCAGGTTGTGGTGGCCTTCGATACCGCGACCGATCAGCCGGTGCGGTACATGATCTGCTCCTCCGGCAAGGCTTCCACCCCGACCGTCACCGGCACGTTCAAGCTTCCGGGCACCAAGGCGCAGAGCTGGTGCGTGTTCCCGGGCTGCTACGTCCGCTATCCCACCAGAATCAAGGGCGGATACTACTTCCACTCCATTCTGTACTCCTCCCGCAATCCGAGCTCGCTCAACCAGGAATCCTGGCACAAGCTGGGCGTCCGGGCCTCTCACGGCTGCGTGCGCCTCGCGCCGATCGACGCGCAGTGGATCAACTACCACTGCAAAAAGGGCACCAAGGTCAGGATCGTGAAAAACAGCGGCATCGTCGGGCTCGGCCAGAAGCACGACGAAATCATGAACCTGTACAAGAACAAGCTGGGGCACAGCGGCGTACAGCCGACCCTGTCGCCGACCCCGACGCCGGCGCCGCCCACGCTGAACCCCGGAGATACCAACGTCCGCGTCAAATCGCTGAAATCGAAGCTGAAATCCCGGGGCTATTTTGCCGGCTCCACTTCCTCCGCGCTGTTCGACGAGGAAGCCGTCGCCGCCTGGAAGCAGTACGAAAAAGACGCGGGCCTGAAGGCCGACGGCATCGCCACCCCGTCCGAACAGGCGAAGCTGACGGAAGACGAAGAGCATTTCGGCACCAACGTGCCTCTGAAAAAGGGCTCCACCGGCCTGGTGGTCAAAAAGGTGGAAGCCAGGCTGAAAGCGCTGGGCTTCTTCTCCGGCACGCCGAACACCACCTATGACGCGGCGACGGCCAAAGCCGTAACGGCTTTCCAGAAGGCCGGAGGGCTGGCGCTCAGCACCACTCTTTCCACCGATCAGCAAAAGCTTCTGTTCTCCGTCTCGGCGCCGACCCCGACGCCCAAGCCGCCGCTGTCCCTCGGCAGCAAGGGCAACGACGTAAAGGCCCTGCAGGCGCGGCTCAGATCCCTCGGCTTCTACGGCGGCAAGCCCAACGGCACCTTCAACGCCGCCACAAAGAACGCGGTCGAAGCGTATCAGAAGGCAGCCGGCCTTGCCGTCACAGGCCAGGCGGACAGCGCGCTGCAGCTGCGCGTCGCCAGCGACGATTCTCTGACCGGCACCGCCCGCACGCTGAAGCCCGGCGCCACGGGCATCGTGGTCAAGGCATTCAAAACGCGGCTGAACCGGCTGGGATACATCGGCGCAAGCGCCGTCAGCACCAGCTACAACGCCAGCACGGCAAAGGCGGTCAAAAAATTCCAGCAGGCGAACGGCCTGAAGCCGACCGGCTATGCCTCGCCCGAGACGCAGCTGAAGCTGATCGAAATGGCGGGGAAATAACCGGGTTCCCGCCCTCTGCAGGCCGCACGGATTCCACGGCCCCCCGGCGGTTTCGATCCAATCCATCCAGAGAGGTGCATTCACATGATGAAACGGCGTTACGCGGGCAGACACCTGTTCACCCTGGGCGCGATCCTGCTTCTGACGTGGGCCGGGTATGAACTGTATGCAAGGCTGGACACCATCTGGTGGGCCCTCAGCGGGCTGTGGAGAATGTGCTCGAACGAGAACATCCCGTTCAGGCGCGCGCTTTCCTACTTTGATCCCAGCATGTTCCGGCTGGTTCTGTTCCTGTTCTGCTGCGTGGTATACGCGCTGTTCTGCATCGCGCTGCGCAACAGGCCGCGGGGCGCCTACCTGATCCTGCTGCTGGGCGTCGCGCTGGCCTGGTTCGGGCTTGACTATCTTGGGCTTCTCGGATCGGGCAGGCTGGAGCTCCTCAAGCTGATTCCGCTGCTGATGATCGCCGCGGGCTGCCTGATCAACCTGATTCAGTTCTATTTCGGGCGCTATGACGAACGCGGATCCCGCATGCGGCACCGCCGCCGCCCCCGCTTCGACGACGCTGAAGAAGACGACGAAGATGACGGCGATGATATCATCGATGATGACGACGACAGCGACGACGATGACAGCGACGAGGATGACCGGCGCCGGCACCGTCAGCGCGACAGGCGCCGCTACCGCGATGACGGCGATGACGACGATGACGACGCCCGTTACATACGCCTCGATCCGCACTGATCCCGCGCAGCGGTTTCCGCACCGGCGGCATTTGCCGCCGGTGTTTTTTCGTCAGGCGCAGGGAATCCAGGCCCACGGCAGCGCGTTTTCGGCGGCGGCACGAAAGCCTCCCGTCCCCGAATCAGCCGAAGGATCCGCCGCTGTGCGGCCAATCGAAAAGGGCTGCCCCGCACGTGGGCAGCCCTTTTCGATCGATCCGTTATTCGATGCCTTTTACCGCGTAGTCCTGATCCTCCACGGCTTTCCTGAGCACATCATCGCCGACATCCGCCGTCAGCGTGACGACAGCCGTGCCGTCCCGGTAACTGACCCTGGCTTCCGATACGCCGTCCAGCGCCTCCAGCGCCTTCCGGACCGCAGCCTCACAGTGGCCGCACATCATCCCGTCGATCTTCATGGTTTTCTGCATGGTATTCTGCATGGTTTTCCCCTCCGTTTTCACGCGATCCGCGGCAGCGCAAGGCGGACGTCCCGCCCGGCCCTGTTTACCCGCATTATATACCCCCTACGGGTATATATCAAGTCCCGCGCCGGAAAATGCCGAAACTTAACAGTCTGCCGGCCGC
>JAFWEY010000188.1 GCA_017512675.1 Clostridia bacterium
ACAAATGAGGTGGTCGACCGACAAGTGGATTTTGCGTCAGGCGTTCCTGCAGATTTCGATGGTTTACTGGAGGTAAATCGAGAAATTTGCAGGAAATGGATGGCGCAAAAGACGCTGCCGGGCGTGCCGGCGAATTGTGCGATGTTGCCTTAATGTCAATCGGGAAAGCTGCGGGAAACGGACGGCGGAACGGACGCCTTCAGACGCGCCGGCGAACCCGGCGGCGGTGCCTTAAGGCGGCGCGCGCGGTTCGGCGCCCGCCGCGCCGGCATGCATCAAAAAATTCCGGCGCGAATCATTCTCTGCAAAACTGTTCATGAATTGTTTACCGTCAAATTAGCACTCACCTCTTGACAGTGCTAACAAAATGAGTATAATTATAGTCGAACCGAGGGGGAAAAAAGAAAGAGCCCCGGAGGTTCAGGGTAACAACATACAAGGACCGACGCCGACACGATAGCCTGCCGGGGGAAGCGCCCGAAAGGGAGCGGACCGAAAGCGGGTGCGCGACCAGCGCATGAGGGTCAAAGGAGGTAAGAGTTATGTTGATGCCGAGTATCTTTGGTGAAAACCTGTTTGACGAGTTCTTTGGTGACTGGGACCGCGAGATGCGCAGAATGGACCGCAAGCTGTACGGCAAAAACGCGGCGCGCGAAATGAAGACGGACGTGCACGAGCACGAGGACCACTTCGAAGTGGATATCGATCTGCCGGGCTTCCGGAAGGAAGACATCACGCTGGAGTTGCAGAACGGCTATCTGACCGTAACCGCCGCGAAGGGCATGGACAAGGAAGAGACCGCGAAGAAGGGCAGGATCATCCGGCAGGAGCGCTGGGCCGGCACGATGCAGAGGAGCTTCTATGTGGGCGAAGCCCTGACGGAGGCGGACATCGGCGCGAAACTGGAGCACGGCGTGCTGAGCCTGAACATCCCGAAGAAGGAAGAAAAGAAGGTTCCTGAGAAAAAGGTCATCATGATCGAAGGATAATTTCCCCCGTCATTCCGCCCCCGCCGGAACGAAACCCGGCGGGGGCTTCCTTTGTGTGCCGGGCGTCTCCGGCGGGGATAACAGACAATTTACCCATAAAACATTTGCGTCCCGCGTCCCGCCGTTGCGCGCCGCCGCCCGCGGCTGTAAAATAGCAGGGAAAGCGGGCCGCGCGTTCTCCCCGCCGGCAGGGGCCAAGGGGCTGCGCGGCCGGAACGGCGGAGGAGAAGCATGATTGTTGAATGCCCGGCGAATATGCGCCTGCATGATTATCTGCTCAGTCAGGACATCCACATACTGACCGCGTGCGGCGGCCGGGGCAGCTGCGGCAAGTGCGCGGTCCGCGTCGTCAAAGGCAGCGCCGCGGTCAATCCGATGGACAGAATCTGGTTCAGCGAGGCGCAGCTGCAGGACGGCTGGCGGCTGGGCTGCCAGGTTTATGCCAGGGAGACCCTGGAGGTCGAGCTGCGCGTATAAGACGGCGCGGCGGTCCCGAAGCGCGGACTGCGGCCCTGCACGGAACGCGGAAGCCCCCCTTCTGTCCGCGCCGGCAGGCGCGGCTTCTGCGGCGCGAAGCCGAACGGATTCCGGAAGAATCAGGAAAGCCGGGGATGAACAGCCTATGAATCGTGAGATACCGGAGAAGATAAAAATCAGGGGAGCGCGGGTCCACAATCTGAAGAATATCGACGTGGACATTCCGCTGAACCGGATCGTGGGAATCGCGGGGGTGTCCGGCTCGGGCAAATCCTCCCTTGCGCTGGGCGTGCTGTATGCGGAAGGATCGAGGCGGTATCTGGAATCCCTTTCCACGTACACGCGGCGGCGCATGACGCAGGCGGCCAGGGCGGACGCGGACGAGGTGCTTTACGTTCCGGCGGCGCTCGCGCTGCACCAGCGCCCGGCGGTGCCGGGCATACGCTCGACCTTCGGCACGGGAACGGAGCTGTTAAACAGCCTGCGCCTGCTGTTTTCGCGCGTCGGCAGCCACAGGTGCCCGAACGGGCATTATGTTCCGCCGTCGGAGGCGGTGGCGGCGGAAAAGGAATTGGTGTGCCCCGAATGCGGCGCGCGCTTTTACGGCCCCGGCGCGGAGGAGCTTGCCTTCAACAGCCAGGGGGCGTGCCCCAACTGTGACGGAACGGGGATCGTTCGCGTGGTGGATGAATCCACGCTGGTTCCCGACGAAACGCTCACCATCGACGAGGGCGCCGTGCTCCCGTGGCAGACGCTGATGTGGTCGCTGATGAAGGACATCGCGCGGGATCTCGGCGTCCGAACGGATGTGCCCTTTAAGGACCTGACCGAAGAAGAGCGGGAAATGGTCTTTCACGGGCCTGCGGTCAAGCGGCATATCGTCTATCAGAACCGGACCAGCGGCGCCGCGGGCGAAATGGATTTTACCTATTTCAACGCCACGTACACCGTGGAAAACGCGCTCTCCAAAGTGAAGGACGAAAAGGGCATGAAGCGCGTGGAGAAGTTCCTGCGGCTTTCGGTGTGCCCGGAATGCGGCGGAACCAGGCTTTCGGAGCAGGCGCGGGCGCCGAGGGTGATGGGCATCAGCCTTGCAGAGGCCTGCACCATGACGCTTTCCGCGTCGCTTAAGTGGATCAGACGCGTTCCCGGTTCCGTGCCGGAGTCCATGAAGCCCATGGCGGAAAGCATCTGCGAATCCTACCTGTCCGCGGCAAAACGGCTGATGGATCTGGGGCTTTCCTATCTGACCCTGGACCGCGCGGCCTCCACGCTGTCCACCGGCGAGCGGCAGCGGATGCAGCTGGCGCGCGCCGTCAGGAACCGCACCACAGGCGTGCTCTACGTGCTGGACGAGCCGTCCATCGGGCTGCATCCCGCCAACATCGCCGGGCTGAACGGCGTGATGCGCGATCTGGTCGCGGACGGGAACTCCGTCGTGCTGGTGGACCACGATACGCAGATTCTGAAGGAATCCGACTGGATCGTCGAAATGGGCCCGAAGGCCGGCGCGGACGGCGGCAGAGTGATCGCCGAGGGAACGGTGGAGCAGATCAAAGAGAATCCCGATTCGATGATCGCGCCGTTTCTGAAGGGCGGCGCGGCGGCTGAAGGAAGGCGCGCGGCGGGGGACCTGTTCGCGAAGGGCTGCATCCGCATGAAGACTGCGCCCATTCACACGGTGAAGGCGCTGGTTGCGGTGATCCCGAAAGGAATGCTGACCGTCGTGACGGGCGTATCCGGCTCGGGCAAGACTACCATGGTGCTGGAAAGCCTCGTTCCGGGGCTGGCCGCGCTGACGCAGGGGACGAGGCTGCCGAACCATGTGACGGAAATGGAAGCGGAAGGAATCCGCCGCGTGAAGCTGATCGACGCGGCGCCGATCGGCATCAACGTCCGCTCCACGGTCGCCACGTACGCGAACGTCCACGACGAGCTGCGGAAGATCTTTGCCGCAACCCGAAGCGCGAAGGACCTCGGCTTTCGCGCCGGCGATTTCTCCTACAACACCGGAAGACTGCGGTGCCCGGTCTGCGACGGCACCGGCTCCATCAGCCTGGACGTGCAGTTCCTGCCCGACGTGGAGATCCCCTGCCCGGAATGCCGGGGATCCAGGTACGCCAGGGCCGCCTGGCAGGCGGTCTGCAAAAACAGGGCGGGGGAGGAAAAATCCCTGCCCGGGCTGATGGCGATGGACGTCGACGCCGCGGTCCGCTTTTGCCGGGATATGAAAAGCGTGGCGCCGAAGCTGTCGGTCCTTCAAAGCCTGGGCCTCGGATACCTGACGCTCGGCGAGGATACGCCGAGCCTGTCCGGCGGCGAAGCGCAGCGGCTGAAGCTTGCGAGCGAAATGGGCAGAGCGCAGGAGGATTCCGTATTCGTATTCGACGAACCGACCATCGGCCTGCATCCGCTGGACGTGCGTACGCTGCTGCAGGTATTCCGGACCCTGATCGGCAGCGGGGCGACGGTGATCGTCATCGAGCACGACCTGGACGTGATCCGCAGCGCCGACTATATCATCGATATGGGCCCCGGCGGCGGGGAAGAGGGCGGCAGGATCGTCGCCTGCGGCACGCCCGAACAGATCGCCGGCTGCCCGGAAAGCGTGACCGGGAAATTCCTGCGGTAGCCCCCGGCGTCCGGCGCGCAGTCCGCTTGCCGCCCGGCCGCCTCGTCGGTGCGGCACTGCACTAATTCTCTTTTCCGTACATCCCGAATGACCTGGACGCGGTCAGCACGACGCATTGCCCGGCGAACAGGTTCGTGGCGGTGCGGAAGAATTCCTGTATGACGTTGAGCGCGAGAATGATCGCGAAGCTTTCGGCCGGCAGCCCCAGCTGGGCGAACAGGATGGAAAAGCTCGCCGTCGTTCCGCCGGGAATGGGCGGTGTAGCCGCGGACAGCACGATTGAGATCACCAGCGCCGTGACCGCCCAGGCGGCGGACACGGTCAGGCCGCTGGTTTCGGCCACGCTGACCGCCGCGAACCAATACATGACCGCGGTGCCCGGCTTGTACAGGATCTGCCCGAACGGCACCGCGAAATTGGCGAGCTTCGGGCTGATGCCCAGCTTCTCCGTGCATACCTTCAGATTGTCGGCGAAGGCGGCGGAGGAGGACGCGGTCGTCAAACCGATCAGAAATGTCGAGAAGGTCTTCCTGCACAGCGCGGCCGGCGATATGCGGGTCATTGCGCACGCGAGGACGATATGCGAGATCAGGATGACCAGGCAGCCGATCAGCGTGCCGAAGAAGAACTTGCCCGCGTCCAGCAGCAGGCTGACGTCGCTGCCGGCGATGATGTTGAACAGGCTGCCGAACACAAACAGCGGCACCAGCTTCCCGATTACCCCCATGATGCTGTTGACGATGTGGCTGCGCTGTTCCGCGAAGACGGCCACCTGCTGGGTCTCCTCGCCGATGACGATCATCGTGAGTCCCACCACGATGGCCACGAACAGGATTTGCAGCGTGTTTCCGCGGGAAAACGGCGTAAACAGATTCGTGGGAACGATATCCAGCACCATGTGGTACAGCGTGGCCAGGCTGCTGCCTTCCGGATGGCTTACCTCTTTCCCCGCAGCGCCCCGGCGCGGTCAATGTCCGGGAACATTCTATCACAAAACAGACTTGCAGGCAACGCTCACTGCGTTCGTTTGGCCTGGAATCTCCGCAATGCGGATATTCCAGGCCGATTTACGCTCGCTGCGCTCGCTTGGCTTGGAACCCTGCACGCAGGATTCCAAGCCGTTTTTCAGATTTTCCTGCATCCTTCGGATGCGGACGGAAAATCTGCAGGGAAACCATTTCTGCTCTCGGCGGCAAGCTGCCTTCGCAAAAATGGCTCCTCGAGGCAGCGGAGCTGCCTCTGTGGAATTAATGTAAGGGACACCCTTACCAACCCGAAATTACTTGTCCCTTCGCGGCCGCTGCGCTGCGAAGGGACAACGGGCTACGGAGAATTGTTCTGTCGGAATCGGTAATCCATCCATCAATCGGTATAGC
>JAFWEY010000189.1 GCA_017512675.1 Clostridia bacterium
GGAGGCGAGCGCGCCCAGGGGGCGATAAAGCGAGCCGGAAGCCGGCTGAGCAAAGGAGCGGGCGAAGCGCCGCTGAAGCACGCGACTATTGCGAAGCTGACCGAAGCGCCGAAGGCGCAAGACGGTGGATTGCACCGTAGGTGCAAGACGGATGAGGTTTTGGCGTTTAGGTACTTTATCCGTGTTCTGTATCTCCGTTACTTGGGTGCCAAGTTACAGCATCCGAATTCAAACAACTCTCAATTCGCAATAGTCGTCCCTTCGCTTTCGCTCATGGACTCCTTTGCTCATTGGGCTGCAGGCTCGCTGCATCGCCCACAGGGCGCGCTCGCCTTCGCCCTGCGACGGCACCGGTGTTTCTTCGCCCGATGCGCGGCTCGTACCGCCTTCTTGCGCCTTCGGCGCGGGCCGTCCGTTCGCCTGCCGGATTCAGATGTCCCCGGCGTCCACGACACGGAACCCGTGGCGGATCAGAAGCGCCGCGGTGATTCCGGATCCGTCGACCAGCGTCCCGGAAAACGTGCCGTCGTACCGCTGCTTCACGCCGCAGCTGGGGCTTCTTGACTGCAGGATGATCAGATCCGGCCGCTCCCGGAGCGCGATTTGAAGGCACGCCTCCGCGCCGCGGCGAAACGCTTCGTCCACGCTGATTCCCTCTGCGTTGACCGCGGTGCCGTTTCGGATTTCGGCCGGAACGCGGGGCGTCGGAAGCCCGCCCATCTGCTCGGGGCACACGGCGATGACCTGATGTCCGGCGCACAGGCCGATCACCCGCTCGTTCCGGTTGCTGCCGCCGTTGTATTTGCAATTGACGCCCGCAAGGCATGCGCTGATCATGATTTTCATGGGAGAATCTCCGATTGACGCAACAGATCCGGGAGCCGGAAGCGAACGGCTCAATGAAGGCCGTCTCCGGCGGCTCTTTTCAGCTGTTCCTTTGCTCTGTCAGGATCGCCGCAGGTCAGAATGGGGATCAGGCGGTTGATTTCATCGATGCTCCTGTCCCACCATCGCAGCCGCAGCAGCAGATCGGTCATCTCCTGATCGAACCGCCTGCGCAGCAGTCTGGACGGATTGCCGATCACGATCGTATACGGTTCGACATCGCTGCCGACGATGCTGTTCGCGCCGACGATCGCCCCATCCCCGATCCTGACGCCGGGGAGGATCACCGCGTTCTGGCCGATCCAGACGTCGTTGCCGATCACCGTATCCCCCTTCAGCGGCAGATCGGAGAGCGCCGGGGGATCCATATCCCATCCCTCCAGCGTATAAAACGGAAACGTGGTCGCGGCGTTCATCTGATGGTTCGCGCCGTTCATCACGAATTCCACGCCGGACGCGATCTGGCAGAATTTGCCGATGATCAGCCTGTCTCCGTTCCATTCGTAATGGTGGGTGACGTGGCTCTCAAAGTCCGAATCGGCAATATAGGTGAAATCCCCGACGACGATATTCGGGTTTGTGACGGTCGGTTTTACGTAGATTTCCCTGTCGTACCCGGCGATCGGGTGGACAGTCATCGGATCGGGCCTCTTTCCGCCTTTCATCTGCTCGTTCACCTCGTTGGGGGAAGATCGTTCGGTTCCGCTGGGAAGACGACGCCGGGCAAAACGGCCAGGGAATCGGTTTCCACGTGACAGGGCAGGCACAGCACCCGCACACCGGCGGCTTTGGCGCGTTCGAGAGCGATCGCGAATTCCGGATGCGTATCCGTGTTGGGGAGCACCCGGGAGACGCCGTCCATCTGAATCACAAATGCCAGGATCGCGCGATAGCCGCCTTGCGCCGCTCCGGCCAGCTCCTGCAGGTGCCTGACGCCGCGCGCGGTCGGGGCGTCCGGAAAATAGCCGATGCCGTTTCGCTCCAGCGTGCAGCCTTTGACCTCCATCAGGTATTTTTCGCTGCCGCGCTCCATGAAAAAATCGATGCGGGACGCGCCGAAGCGGCACTCGGGCCGGATTCGGTCGAATCCCTGCGCGGCAAGCCATTCGGCGGCCGCGCGGTTTGGCGCCTGGCTGTCGATGTTGATCAGCAGGCCGCTGTCCTTGCGCACCGCGATCAGATCGTATCGCGTTTTTCTGCCGGGGCTGCCGGACGCGGCCAGATAGACTTCGGCGCCGGGAATCAGCAGTTCCCGCATGCGCCCGGTGTTCTTCACGTGCACGGTTTCCGCCTGCCCGGCGATGTCCACGCGCGCGGCAAACCGGTTCGGCCGGCAGAGAAACGCGGCTTTGATGACGTTATCGTACTGGATCGTCTTTTCCTTCTTCCCGGCAGAAGTTATTTGCGCGGCGCGGTGGTTTCCCGCACCACGAGGTAGCTTTCGCACATCACGTGCTCCCATGGCTTTTCGGGATCCTGAATGCGCGCCAGCAGCAAATCCACGGAGCGGTCGGCGATTTCTTTCTTCGGATAATGAATCGTCGTCAGCGGCGGCGGAAAGCACAGGCGGGATTGCACGTTATCGAAGCTGACGATGGACAAATCCTCCGGCACGCGGATGTTCGCGCCGCTGAGCGCGTACAGGATCTCCCAGGTGATGTAGTCGCTGAACGAGAAAACCGCGGTGCAGCCGTCGTTTGCTTTCAGCGCGTCCAGCACCCTTCGCCCGATTCCTTCGCCGGTCGCTTCGCTGCGCAGGATCCATTCCCCGCGCAATTCCTTACCGGCTTCCGCCATCGCCTGGGAAAAGCCCTCGAGCCGCTCCTGCGCCGAGGAGATCTCGTCGTTCGGCAGAACCACCAGGATCCTTTCGTGTCCGAGAGAGACGAGATGCTGTCCGGCCAGGTACCCGCCCAGGCGGTCGTCGCATACGACGTAATCCATTTCCGCATCCCGCTGATCGCGCCGCCCCAGAAGGACGAACGGAACCCTGTTCCGGCGCAGCAGCTCGATGCCCGCGCGGGATTTCTGGGTCGGGCACAGCAGCACGCCGTCCACATTCTGATGGATCGCGGAAACGATCGCCTGCTCTTCCTGGGAAGCGTTCTCCTCGGTGGCCATCAGAATCGCGCGGTAGCCGTAGGTTTCGAGGCGGGATATGCAAAGCTTGATCAGAATCGCGAACAGCGGGTTGGCGATGTCCGTAACGATGATCGCGACGGTTCTGCTCAGCCCGGAGCGCAGCGCGCTGGCCTGTATGTTGACGATATACCCTTCCGTCCTGGCGGCGCGAATGATTTCGTCGCGCGTCTCGGGCGCGATTCCCTTCGCGCCCTTCAGCGCTTTGGAAACCGTGCCTGCCGAATGGCCGGTTTTTTTCGCGAGATCGGTAATGGTTACGCGACGCCTGACCAAGCTCTCACCGCCTCTGCTTTGCTGTCGTGACACTATTATACCACTTTTCTGCGCATTCACAAGCGCGATTTCCGCGCAAGCTTCCGGGCTGTCCCGAATTCCCGGCGGCGCGGCCGCAGAACGGACATTGAACAAATTGCCCTTCCCGCTCGTCTGACAGACAATGGGAGAGGAAAGGAGCGTAAGCAGATGAACGGCAAAGAGAAGTGCAAAATTCTGAAGGAAATCCGAAGGCAGATCGCGGCGGAAAACGATATTCAGCTCACGATCGCGGAGTGCACCCACAAGGGCGACTGCCGGGGCACCTGCCCGCGCTGTGAGGCGGAGGTGCGGTATCTCGAGGAAGCGCTGGAAAAGCGTCGGATGAACAATCGGCGCGTGGCGCTGGCCGGTTTGTCCGTCGGCGTGACCCTGGCGCTGACCGGCTGTACGGCCGTCGAGTCGCTGGTGGAAAACGTCCGGTCGCTGGGGCAACCGACGCCGAAACCGGTCATCGAAGATCTCATGGGAGTCATTCCGTATGAAACGGCAACTCCGGAACCGGAACCGATCGAACTGGATGGCGAAGTGGGGCCGATGGAATACCTCGAAGACGATATCGAAGACGGGGAAATTCCAGAATTTGAGGATCTCGCCCAATCCGAAGAAAGCTGACAGAATTGCCGCTGGATTCGGCGTTCCGGCATTCCGGACACAGCAAAAGGGGCTGTCTCAAAAAAGAGGCAGCCTCTTATGAATGAAAAAAAGATACCAGGCCTTGCGCAGACCTGGCAGCGTTGTTATGATAATCGTGTGAAGAAAAAACATAACACGCAACTTGATTATACCGCATATAAGAGCGGATATCAACTGCGAATTTCACTGGAATGTGACGTATACATCCAAAGGATGACCCGGTGAGATTGCTCAGCGCCGTCATGGACAGGATTGATATCAGAAGATACTCTGCCGTGACATGGTGGTATTCACACGCTTTGATCAGATGACGTATGGGTAGTTCATTTGCGCCGATCTTATAACATGCATACCCTATATGAAAGGCACCCAATACATCAGCGAGCTGTTGCTGCTTTTGTCAGTATCCTCATGCAAGTCGCGCGTGATTTCGATGCGCTTAATGATTCTCAGCCCAGACGACTTATTCTATACGTATAACAGCGCAATCAGAAACAAAGGGTTGACAATGGTTAATATTTGTAATAGAATTAAACATCGCGTTGATGAAAAGGAGTTGGTTCTATGTACTGCAAAGCGTGTGGGAAAAAAATTGACGAGGGCACAAGCTTTTGCCCCTTTTGCGGCGCGCGGCAACAGGGGCAAGGGAATGCTGTTCCCAATCGCGATCCCGTTGTGGTCAATGTTATTAACCAGAATTCCAACACCAACATAAACGGCATGGGTGCATATCCGTACAAGAGCAAATGGACTGCTTTTTTACTTTGCCTGTTTCTTGGAGGTTTGGGAATTCATCGGTTTTATGTGGGGAAATCAGGGACTGGTATTCTGTGGCTGTTTACCGCTGGCCTTTGCGGTATCGGATGGCTCGTTGATTTGATTCTGATTTTGATGGGTTCTTTCCGCGACAAGGCAGGTTACCCGCTTCGGTGATCAAAATGACAGAGTGAATGCCTAAGTATGACTAATACTGTCTGATATGAGAATCAGCAAAAGGAAGAGAACTATGAGAAAACTCATTTGCCTTGCCATCACCTTTGCTCTGCTGCTCTGTACAGTCACTGCTTCAGCATCATTTATCTCGAAAGATACTGTCAAAGAAGTTCAAAAGGCATTGAATGATGCCGGCTACAACTGTGGGACGCCAGACGGGGTCGCGGGAAAGAACACCAAGAAAGCCATTACGGATTACCAAAAGGACAATGGCCTTGCCGCCAGCGGAATCATTGACGATTCCCTGCTGCGGTCACTGGGGCTGAGCGGAGGAGAGTCTTCGTCTGATCCTGAACCTGCCGGAAAATCTTCCGGAATAAAAACCGGAGATTATAACTATTCGACCAATTCCAAGAGTTCGATTAAGAACGGTAACAAAGGAGTATACTCCTACAGAACCACTGGCGGAACATATTACAATTATCTCATCGTGGACTTTGACGAAGGCTATGTGTATTCATTTGCTGACGGCAATGGGGATGAAACATGTGAGCGGGTAAAAATCGCCTCCGGCGACCTCAACAGCGTGATGATCATCACCTATCATGATGGTGGCGACGAATGGTCGTATGGGCTGCACTTCAAATGGAAGAACCAGCCTGATCACCTGATTTTCCAGGAGGAGAGTGGATTTGAGACCGACTTCTACAGTACTGATCTTATGAATGCAATTAAACTCAGAGATTCCAGGAAGATCATCAATTATTGAGATTGTCCGTACCCAAAAAGCGAACCGCTCTCGCGGTTCGCTTTTGTGATTCTTAAACACCCCGGAGCAATTCGCCGGCCGGCGAATTGTACGGCGATGTATTAATCCAGGATCAGCGACTGTCCCGTCATTTCCTTCGGCTGGGGGAGACCCATCAGCGTCAGCATCGTTGGGCACAGATCGCACAGCTTTCCGCCGTCCCGCAGGACGTGCCTGGGATGCGCGGGATCCACCACGATCACCGGCACGGGATTGGTCGTGTGGGCGGTGAACGGTTCGCCGGTGGCCGGATCCACCATCTGATCGGCGTTGCCGTGGTCGGCGGTGATGACCACCTTGCCGCCCTGCCTGACGACCGCGTCGGTTACGCGGCCGACGCATTCGTCCACTACGCTTACGGCCTTGACCGCGGCTTTCATCACGCCGGTGTGGCCGACCATATCGCAGTTGGCGTAGTTCAGGATGATCATGTCGTACTTCTGCTTTTCGATTTCCTTCAGCACCGCGTCGGTTACCTCGTAGGCGCTCATCTCAGGCTTGAGATCGAAGGTGGGCACTTCCTTCGCGTCCGGCGACGGGACCAGGATGCGGTCTTCGCCGGGGAACGTGCGCTCTTCGCCGCCGTTGAAGAAGAACGTGACGTGCGCGTATTTCTGGGTTTCCGCGATGCGCAGCTGCGTTTTGCCCAGGGACGAGATGTACTCTCCCATCGTCATGGACAGCGCTTCCGGCGGATACGCCAGCAGAACGTTCGGCATCGTGGCGTCGTATTGGGTCATGCAGACGTAGGTCAGCGGGAAGAACCCGTTCCTGCGCTCAAAGCCGGTGAAATCCGGGTCGACGAACGCGCGGGTGATCTCGCGGGCGCGGTCGGGACGGAAATTGAAGAAGATGACCGAATCGCCGCTCTTTACCATGCCGTTCCTGTCGATGACGGTGGGCAGCATGAATTCGTCGGTCAGGTGCTTGCCGGTCTCGTCGATGACTTCGTAGGATTCCTCGATCGCCTTGACCGGGTCGTCCTTTTCGATGCCCTCGCCGTAAACCATCGCCTGATAGGCTTTCTCCACGCGCGCCCATGCGAAGTCGCGGTCCATCGCGTACAGGCGGCCCATGACCGTCGCCACCTTGCCCACGCCGAGCCTGCGCATTTCTTCGGTCAGCTCGCGCACGAACTCCGCGCCGGAGGCCGGCGGTTCGTCGCGCCCGTCCAGCAGCGCGTGCACATAGACCTTTTCCAGCCCGTGGCGTTTTGCCATCTCCAAAAGCCCGTACAGATGGCGGGTATGGGAATGCACGCCGCCGGGAGACACAAGGCCGATCAGGTGCAGCGCCGCGCCGGTTTTCTCGCAGTTCTCCATCGCCTTGAGAAGCGCGGGGTTTTCAAAGAACACGCCGTCTTCGATGTCCTTGGTGATCTTCACCAGCATCTGGTAGACGACCCGGCCCGCGCCGATGTTGGTGTGGCCGACCTCGCTGTTGCCCATCTGGCCGTCCGGAAGGCCCACGTCCAGACCGGATGCGCCGATCTGCGTATGGCAATACTCCGCCTTCAGGCGATCCAGATTCGGCGTGCCGGCGACGGTTACCGCGTTGTGTGGACCGGCCGGCGCGATGCCGCAGCCGTCCATGATGATCAGCGCCGTCGTGCTCATCAGTAATTCACCACCTGGGCAAAATCGGGGGCTTTCAGCGACGCGCCGCCGATCAGGCCGCCGTCGATCTCGCTCTGCGCCATCAGGCCCTTCACGTTGGAGCCCTTCATGGATCCGCCGTACTGGATGCGGACCTTCTGCGCGGTCTCGTCACCGTATTTCGCGGCGATGGCCTGGCGGATCACGCCGATGGTCTCGTTTGCCTGCTCGTCGGTTGCGGTCAGGCCGGTGCCGATCGCCCAGACCGGTTCGTAGGCGATGACGACGCCTTCGACTTCTTCCTTGGTCATGCCGTGCAGCGCCATCTGGGTCTGATAGGTGACCAGAATGTCGGTGTATCCGGCTTCCCGCTCGTCCTTCATTTCGCCGACGCAGATGATCGGGGTCAGGCCGGCCTTGACGGCCGCCATCGCGCGCAGGTTCACCGTTTTGTCGGTTTCGCCGAAGTACTGGCGCCGCTCGGAATGGCCGATGATTACGTATTCGCAGCCGACCGCTTTGATCATATCGGCGGACAGCTCGCCGGTGTAGGCGCCGGAAGCCTTGAAGTGGACGTTCTCCGCGCCCAGCTTGATGTTCGTGCCCTTGATGACCTCATGCACGGCCGCCAGGCAGACCGCCGGGGGGCACACCACGACTTCGCACGCGGCGTCCTTGACCAGCGGGATCAGTTCGGTGACCAGCTGAACGGCTTCTTCGGGGGTTTTGTTCATTTTCCAGTTGCCGGCAATGATGGGCTTACGCATAACGGTTTCCTCCTGATCTTTTGATGGGGCGGGCGAAATCCGCCCGCCCGATTGCAATGATTATTTGTCGTTCAGTGCCGCGACGCCGGGCAGCGTCTTGCCCTCAAGGAATTCGAGGGAAGCGCCGCCGCCGGTGGAGATGTGGCTCATCTTGGAAGCGAGGCCCATCTGGGTGACGGCAGCCGCGCTGTCGCCGCCGCCGATGATGGTCGTGGCTTCGCTTTCCGCCATCGCCGTGGCAATGGCCAGCGTGCCCACCGCGAATTCCTTCTTCTCGAACACGCCCATCGGGCCGTTCCACACGACCGTTTTGGCGGTCTTCACGGCTTCGGAGAACAGTTCGATGGTCTTCGGGCCGATATCCAGGCCCTGGTACCCTTCGGGGATCCTGCCGGCTTCGACGGTGATGATGTCGGTCGGGTTGTCAAAGTCGTTGGCGCAGACCGTGTCCACCGGAAGAAGCAGCTTCACGCCTTTCTCCTCGGCGCTCTTCATCATGTCTTTCGCCAGTTCGACGCGCTCGGCGTCCAGAAGGGAATTGCCGATTTCGCCGCCCATCGCTTTGGAGAACGTGTAGGCCATGCCGCCGCCGATGATCAGCGTGTCGACCTTTTCCAGCAGGTTGGTGATGACGCCGATCTTGTCCTTGACCTTGGCGCCGCCCAGAATCGCGACGAACGGGCGCTTCGGGTCGTTGATCGCGCCGCCCAGGAAATCCAGCTCCTTGCCGATCAGGAAGCCGGCAACCGCGGGCAGGTAATCGGCGACGCCGGCGGTGGAGGCGTGGGCGCGGTGCACCGTTCCGAAAGCGTCGGAAACGTACAGATCCGCCATCGAGGCCAGCTCTTTCGCCAGCTCTGGATCGTTCTTCTCTTCGCCCGGCATGAACCGGACATTCTCCAGCAGCACGGCTTCGCCGCTTTTGACTTCGGCGGCCAGCTTCTTCGCGCTTTCGCCGACCACGTCCTGGGCCAGCTTGACTTCAAAGCCCAGCTTCTCGCTCAGGCGCTTCGCCACCGGCGCCAGGGAATACTTCATGTTGAATTCGCCCTTGGGACGGCCCAGATGCGAGCACAGGATCACTTTGGCTCCGTTATCCAGAAGATAGCGGATCGTGGGCAGCGCCGCGTTGATGCGGGTTTCGTCGGTGATGTTCTTATCGGCGTCCAGCGGCACGTTGAAGTCACAGCGGACAAGCACTCTCTTGCCGGCAACGTCGACATCCTTCACGGTCTTCTTATTCATAATGCACGCTCCTCATCATTGTATGGAATCCACTTGGCCGCAATCATCATACAGGATGTTTGTTAAGCCGTCAAGCGTTTCGGCGGTAGCGGCGGGCTGAAGGCCTGCAATCCGCCAAATCTTTGCACAAAAAGGGACGGCACGTACATGGTGCCGTCCCGGACCGTCATACTGATTCAGAAGCTGAGGATCCTGTCCGCGTTCATGCGGCGAAGGATCTCCGCGGCGAGCTTTACGCCGTTTCGGAAATCGGCCAGCGACGCGATGCCGTAATGGCTGTGAATGTAGCGAACCGGGAAACCGATCACGATGCAGGGCACTCCCTGGCCGGACAGGTGAATCGGCGCGCCGTTGGTGGAGCCGCCGGTGCGTACCGCCTCCTGCACCGGGATTCCCAGTTCCTCCGCAAGGTCCAGCGCCCAGCGCTGGTAGCGGGGATTGGTGATCATCCGCGCGTCGATGTGGCGCAGCATCGGCCCCTTGTGCACGGCCGTCTGGGAGAGCCAGCTTTCGACCACCGTGTCGTCCGCGGGGCATCCCTCGAAAACGATGGCGGCCTGCGGTTTCACGTGCCTGGCGGTGACGGACGCGCCGCGGGTTCCCACTTCCTCCTGGGACGCCATCGCGCCGACGACGTCCACTTCCAGCGGTTCTCCGTTCAGCGCCTCGAGGGTGGCTTCGATCGCGGCGCAGCCCAGCCGGTTGTCAAACGCCTTGCCGATCATGATGTCGTGCGCTTCGTCGTATTCGAAGGTCACGTCGGGCACCGCGGGAGCCGCTACCCGGATGCCGTAACTGTCCCGGACTTCTTCCGGACTGGAAGCGCCGACGTCAATCGCCATCTCTTCGACCTGCGGCATTCTGTTTCTTTCCGCGTCGGTCATAAAGTGCGGCGGCTTGGCGGCGGTGACGCCGGGAATCCACTGCCCGGAGCGGGTTTTGACCCGAACCCTGTGGGCGGGGATGTTGCTGTTCACGATCCCTCCCAGCGGGATGAATTTCAATGTGCCGTTGGGGCGTACGGCCTGAATCATAAAGCCGACCTCGTCCAGGTGCGCGTCCAGCTGGATGACCGGCCTGTTTCCGCTGTTGCCCGAACGATGGATGTACAGGTTGCGAAGGGAATCCTCCTCGATTTTCGCGTCCTTTGGCGCGTACCGCCTTGCGACCGCGACGGCCTCGTCTTCAAAGCCGGAAGGCCCGAAGGCATTGGAAAAATCGGCGATCATTTGAAGCTCGTTCATTGCGGCGCCTCACTTTCTGACCGGAAGCGGTGCGCGGCGGAACGCTTCCATGAACTCGACGATATAATCCGCGCAGGCGTTCAGCATTTCCACGCCCCATTCTTCGGTGGCGTTTTTCGGATGGTCCGGGCCGATCCAGCCGTTGTCGGAGATGTCCACCACCGGGCGCACCAGCGGAATTTCGACGCCCTTGAACCGGACGGTTTTGAAGCCGGTCGCCTGCAGCTCGTCGGAAACGTCCTTGAGCTCCATGTCCTCGATCGCGGCGAAGTCGACCAGCTTCGGATCCACCGCCAGGATGCCCGCGGTTTCCTCCGCGCCGCCGTGGCCGCCTTTCCATGCGGGATTCAGGTCCCAGGCCATCAGCCACCAGTTCATTTCCGCGAGCATGCAGCCCTGCCGCTGAAGATCCAGCGCCACGCGGTCGAGCACCGGAATGTTGCCGCCGTGCCCGTTGAGCACGACAAACCTGCGCACCCCGTGCGCCCGGTAGCCCTGGGTGATCTTTGTGAAGACGTCGTACAGCGTATCCACGCCGAGCGATACGGTGCCCGGATAATCCGTCTGGCTGTCGCACGCGCCGAAGGGGATGATCGGGGCGATCACCACGTCGGTTTTCGGCTCGATCAGCTCCAGCAGCTTCTGCGGGATCAGCGTGTCGGTGCCCAGCGGCAGATGCTTTCCGTGGCATTCGATGCTGCCCACGGAAAGGAGGATGATATCGTTCTCCTGAAAGTACTTTCCGGCTTCCGGCCAGGTCATGTTCGCCAGTTGCATGGATAAAGGCCTCCTTATGGTATGAAAATTGACTCCTTATCGAAACGCTGATTCTGCGGAAGGATCCATGGCTGCCGGCTCTGCCGCGCCGGCATACGGAACGGATTTGCCGGCCGGCGGAAAAAGGCGCTGCCGTGATCGCCGCCGGAGGAATCAGCGGTTCCGGAAACGGAATGGAAGCGCTATTTCGGCTTGTAACCGAGGCTGTTCGAGATCATGGCCCCGGTCCGCTTCAGCGCGCCGATCAGTTTGGCTCTCTCGGTCTGTGCGTTTCTGTCTCCCGCGGTGCTGATGGCGGCGTTTACCCTGTGCCTTCGATCGGTATTTTCCGGTACGCCGCGATGAAATCCACCGCCCAGCCGGCCGCCGCGCGCAGCATCGCGTCTCCGATCTCTGCGGTCGCCCGTTCCGGAGGATCCGGGCCGAGCCATCCGTTGTCGGTAACGTCGATGTCCAAGCGCGGGACCGGTATATTGACGCCGCGGTACAGAACCGTGTCCCATCCGGAAGCGGGCATTTCCCGTGAAATTCCCCGCATCCGGGCCGGCTCAAATGCGCATGCATCCACCAGCTTCGGGTCGATCGCCAGAATCGCGGCGGTTTCCTGACCGCCCGCGTGTCCCCCGCGCCAGGCCGGATTGAGCTCCGCTGCATAGCGCCACCAATTGAGCACTGCCAGCATCGCGCCCTGCCGCTTTAACTCCAGCGCCGCGCGTTCGATCGGCCCGGTGTTCGGGCCGTGTCCGTTCAGCGCGATGAACCTGCGCGCGCCGCAGCGCATGAGGTCCGTAAAGACCGTCAGGACCACTCTGTAAAGCAGCTCCGGCCCCAGGGTGACGGTCCCGGGGAATTCGGTCTGGCTGTCGCACTGGCCGTAGCTCCAGCCCGGCAGAATCAGAACCGACGGATCCGCTTGTTCGATCAGATCGCATACGCGGTTCGGCGCGAGCATGTCGGTGCCCAGCGGCAGGTGCCTTCCGTGCTGTTCCGCCGTGCCGACCGGAAGAACGACGACGGGATCGCTTGTGAGCACCTGCTCTGCCTGAGGCCAGGTCAGGTTCGCCAGCCTCATGTCCCTGCCTCCAACGGCCGGTGGCAGGCGACGAATCGGCCCGGAGCCGCTTCGCGAAGCGGCGGCGCTTCTTTCCTGCAGATCTCCGCGCAGCGGGTGCAGCGGGGATGAAAGCGGCAGCCGGACGGCATGTGGATGGGACTGGGCGTTTCTCCCTCGATCGCGTATTCGCGGGTGCGGTTGAGCGGATTCATCACCGGTGCCGCCTTGGTCAGCACCAGGGTATACGGATGAAGCGGATGGGTAAACAGCTCTTCCGTCGGCCCCAGCTCCATGACGTTGCCCAGATACATGACCGCAACCCGATGGGTGATGTGCCGCACCACGCGGAGGTCGTGGGAAATGAACAGGATGGTCAGCCCCAGCTGTTCCTGCAGATCGCCGAGCAGGTTGATGATCTGGGCCTGGATCGAAACGTCCAGCGCGGAAACCGGCTCGTCTGCGATGATGAATTCCGGTTGGAGCGCCAGCGCGCGCGCGATGCCGACGCGCTGCTGCTGGCCGCCGGAGAATTCTCCGGGATACCGGTCCGCGTAATCCGCGGAGAGGCCGCACATGCCCATCAGCTCGATGACACGATCGTTCACCTTTTCCCGGGGCACGATGCCGTGATAGAGCAGCAGCTCCGACAGGATCGACCGCACGGACATGCGCGGATTCAGCGAAGAATACGGGTCCTGGAATACCATCTGCATTTTCGGGCGCAGCGGGCGCAGTTCGCGGTCGCTCATATTCGCGATGTCGGTGCCGTCCAGCAGGATTTCGCCGCCGGTAGGCCGATACAGGCGGATAATCGTGCGGGCAAGCGTGGATTTTCCGCATCCGGATTCCCCGACCAGGCCCAGGCACTCTCCCCGAAAGATATCCAGCGTTACATGGTCCACCGCCTTGACGTACCGGACGGGCCGCCGGGCGATGCTGTCCGCGATGGTCCGCTTGAGCGGAAACCACTTGCACAGATCGCGCACTTCGACCAGCCTGGAGGCATTCGCAAAATCAAACTGTGTCTTTGCCAAGTGCGACACCCCCCTTTGCTTTCGGCACGTCGATGAGCCCTCTGTAACCGGCCGTTTTGTCCAGACAATGGCAGCGAACCGAATGCCCCGGCGCGATTTCCGTCATTTCCGGGCGCAGGTGCCTGCAAATCTCCGCGCACTCGGTACAGCGGGGCCAGAACGGGCATCCTTCCGGCAGGTGCGCCAGATTGGGCGGCGAACCCTGGATCGCGTTCAGCCGGGCGCCCAGATTGCCGGGGTCCGGCAGCGAGGACATCAGCGCGTAGGTGTACGGATGGCGCGGCGAAGCGAACAGCGTCACCACATCGCACATCTCCATGATCAGCCCCGAGTACATGACCGCCACCCTGTCGCACATCTGGGCAATGACGCCCAGATCGTGGGTGACCAGAATGATGCTCATGTCCAGCTCCTGCTTGAGGCTGTTGATCAGCTTCATGATCTGGTCCTGTATGGTGACGTCCAGCGCCGTAGTGGGCTCGTCCGCGATCAGCAGCTCCGGCCGTGCGCCCAGAGCCATCGCGATCATCGCCCGCTGGCGCATGCCGCCGGAAAATTGGAATGTGTATTCTTCCATGCGCATTTCCGGCGACGGAATGCCGACCATGCGAAGCAGATCCACCGCCTTGCGCTTTTTTTCCGCTTTGGTCATCGGCGTGTCGTCGAACACTTCCATCAGCTGCTTCTTGATTTTCAGCACCGGGGAGAGAGAGGTCATCGGTTCCTGAAAAATGACGCTCATTTTTTTGCCCCGAAGCTTGCGCATTTCCTTTTCCTTCAGATGGGTGATGTCCTGGCCGTCCAGCAGGATCCTGCCGCCCACGACGCGGCCGGGCTTTTTCAGCAGCCCCAGGATCGAGCGGCAGGTCTGGCTTTTTCCGCAGCCGGATTCGCCCACCAGGCCGAAGGTTTCCCCCCTGTACACTTCGAAGGATACCCCGTCCACAGCCTTGACGACTTCATTGCGGCCCGGAAAGTAGGTTCTCAGGTCCTTGACTTCCAGTATCTTTTGCGCCATCCCGCTCACCGTCCTTTTCTGCGCAGAATGTCGGTCAGGGAATCGCCCAGCAGGCTCAGGCCCACGCCGGTGATCGCCAGAACCAGGCCGGGGAAGAAGGTCATCCACGAGGCGTAGGTGATATAGGTGCGCCCCTCGTTCAGAATCGCGCCCCACTCCGGCGTCGGCGGCTGCACGCCCAGCCCCAGAAAGCTCATGGACGCGCCGGTGAGCATGCACATGACCATGTCGCTGGCGGCGAACACGATGGAGGAAGATATGACGTTGGGAAGAACGTGACGCAGCAGGATGCGCGCGTTGGAAAACCCGGCCACCCGCGCCGCTTCGATGAATTCGGAATTCTTGAGCGTCAGCACCTCGGCGCGCACCAGCCGGGCGTAGCTCATCCAGCCCACAAGCCACAGCGCGATGAACAGGTTGATGGTGCCCGTGCCCAGAATGGTGATGATGGCGATGACCAGAATCGTAAACGGGAAGGCCATCATGATTTCACTGATCCGCATCAGCAGGCTGTCCAGCCATCCCCCGTACCAGGCGGCCAGCAGGCCGATGATGCTGCCGACGATCAACGGAATCAGCACGCCGAAAAACCCGATCGAAAGGTCGATCCGTGTTCCCCAGACCACGCGGGAAAAGATGTCCCGGCCGTAGTTGTCGGTGCCGAACAGATGCTCGGGGCTGGGCGCTTTCGTGCGCGCGGTGATAACGACCTCCGTGGGATCGTAAGGGGCGATCTGCGCCGGAAAAATCGCCAGGATCAATGCGATGACGACGATGACGACGCCCAGAATGAAGGTGGGCGTCACAGCCCAGGCGGGCAGGCGGTGCTTTCGGGCGCGCGTTTCGTCCGCGGGATGATAACGTTTCATACAGCTTCTCCTTCCTCTAAAATTCGACCCGGGGATCCAGGAAGGAATACAGGATATCGGTCAGGAGCGTGACCACCAGAACCAGCAGCGCAAACAGGAATACGACCGATTGCACCACGGTATAATCCCGGGCGGAAATGGCGTCGTAGGTGAGCTTGCCGATGCCCGGCAGCGCGAACACGGTTTCAATGATGACGCTTCCGCCCAAAAGCGCGGCCATGCGCATCGAAAGCAGCGTCACCGTGGACACCATGGAATTTCGAATGATGTGACGGCGCCTGACAGCGCCCGCGGAAAGGCCCTTTGATTTGGCAAAATCCACATAATCCTGCCGGATGATATCGACGACCGAATTGCGCATGTCGCGAATCAGAATCGCGGCCGTCATCAGCGATTGGGTAAAGGCGGGCAGGATCAGGCATTTGAATTCGGTGAACAGATTCGTGTTGTCCCAGCCTCCGGCAGGCAGCCAGCGATGATTGACGGAAAACAGAATCATCAGAAGGAGTCCCACCCAGAACGAAGGCATTGCGATCGCGATCAGTGTGGAAATGCGGATCGCGTGGTCGGCCATGCGATCCTTCTGAATCCCGGCCAGATATCCCAGAGGGAGCGCGAACAGAAGGCCCAGAAACGTCGAGAACAGCGTCAGAGCAACGGTGACCGGAAGCCGTTCCCTGATCATTTCGACTACGGGCCGGGAGAACTTCATCGAGGTGCCCAGATCGAGCGTGAGGAGATTCTTTAAATAGATCCCGTATTGCTCCCACAGCGGCTTGTTCAGCCCCAGCTTCACGCGCATGGCCTCCACCGCGTCCGGACGCGCCTTCTCGCCTGCCATAATCCGCGCCGGATCGCCGGGGATCAAATGGATCATCAGGAACGTCATGATGGTGACCACCAGCAAAACCGGCAGCATTTGCAGCAGCCGCTTCAGAATGTAATTGAGACGACGCAAAACGCTTCACCGCCCTTGTGAGAATGTTGTATCGCGGAGTGGAGCCGGCGGTTTGCGCCGGCTCCGTCATCATCAGGTGCGGATGCTTTGATTATTCCGCTTTGAAGATGTTCTCGCAGTAGTAGTTGGAGAAGGTGTCCACCGCCAGGCCCTGTACGCTGTTGTTGTAGGCATAGGCGAAGGAGTTGTGGAACAGCGGGATGACGTTGTAGTTGTCGTACACGCGCTGCTGGAGCTCCTTGTACATTTCCACGCGCTTTTCGTCGTCCTGCTCGATCAGCGCCGCCGCCTGGAGCTCGTCCAGTTCCACGTCGTTCAGGCCGGTAAACCACGCGCTCGACTGGTCGTAGTCGCAGATCCAGCCCAGCACTTCGGAAGGATCATAGTAATCGTCGGACCACTGGAACATGCAGGCTTCCAGCTCCAGATTCTGGGCGTGCTCGTAGATCGTGCCGCCGTCCTCGGTCACGATGTTGACCTTGAAGCCCGCGGGCGCCAGCTGGCTCTGCAGCATGATCGCGATCTGCTGATAGACTTCGTTGGGAGACGCGTACAGCGTGAATTCGATGCCGTCCGGGTAGCCGGCCGCTTCCAGATCCGCCTTTGCGCCTTCGGGATCGTAGGGAACCACTTCCAGATCGGTGTTGATGTACTTCGTGTGGGCCGCGGACAGCACGGACGCGGTGGCACCGCCGAATTCGCCGTAAACCACTTCGGCGATTTCGTCGCGGTTGATGCCCTTGACCAGGGCCTTGCGCACGTTGATGTCGCTGAACGGCTCGATCGTGGTGTTGAGCAGCAGGTAACGGATCTGGGTGGATTCAAAGGTCTCGAGGGTGAGGCCTTCGCTGTTGCGGACCACGTCCATCAGAGAGGCGGGAATGTCGCCCATGATGTCGATCTGGCCGGACTGCAGCTGCATCAGGCGGGTGTTGTCGTCTTCCACGGTCTGGAATTTGATGTACTGGGTCTTCACCTGATCCGCGTTGCGGTAGTTCGGGTTCTTCTCCAGCAGCACGTAGTTGCCGTGGTTCCACTCTTTGAGCATATAGGCGCCGGTGCCCATCGGGTTCATGATGTACTCTTCTTCGGTCATGGATTCCGCGTATGCCTTGCAGCCCAGAACCATGTTGAAGCTGCACAGCTCCGCCAGGAACGCGCCGTTGGGCGCCTTCAGCGTAATGACCACCTGGCTGTCAGTGGCCTCCACCGTGTCGATCGGCTCGGCGATGAAGCGGTATTCGCTGGTCTCGGTATCGCGGGCGCGATAGAGACTCCACTCCCAGTCCTCGCCCTTGACAGGCGTTCCGTCGGAGAAGACGACGCCCGGCACCAGGTTGAAGGTGTAGGTCAGGCCGTCCTCGCTGATGGTCCAGTCTGTGGCCAGCAGCGGCTCGACGGTTACGCCGTCGCTGCTCATGCGGACGAGGCCTTCGTTGATCTGTTCCACCGCGTGAATCTCCGGTCCGCCGATCGCCGGTGCGTTCGGTTCCAGATAGGTCGGTTCGGTGCCGCCGAATACGATGGTGTCTTCCTCCGCCAGCGCGAAAGCGGGCACCAGAAGACACAGCGCGCACAGCAATGCCAGCAACTTCTTCATCATGGTCGATCTCCTTTCGTGATTGCGCAGGCTCCGCGGCCTGCGTAACAAAAACATTATACAACGATTCGCGGCCTTCGTCAATTGCCGCGGTGTACAAATAAAGGGCACAGCGTTGTCTGATTTCGTTCTGAAATATGCACATCTTTGACGGGCTTATTGTAAGCAGGCCCTCAGGCCGTACGGAATGGCAAAGGCACATCCATGCGCCTTTGTGGACGCGGTACGCGCCCTTCCATCCAAAACGATGTTTTGGATGGAAAGCAGTATCAGAAACGAATCCCTGCCGCGCGGCGAACCATAGATACGGGCTGTACGACCAGTCATACAGCCCGCATGCTCAGGAATCGGCGGGGCCGGCCGCCCCGAAAGAGTTTAATGGAAGGGTTTCTTCATCGCGGGGACTTCGGGAGAGTTGCAGTCGGGGCCGAAGTGCTTCAGAATGACCAGGTCCTCGTATTTCGAGGTATTCGTCACGGTGACGCCCCTGGCGGAGGCCTCGTACGACACATAGAATTCGTCCGCGGTCAGATCGCCGTAGTGAATCAGCGTCGGAGTCTCGCAGTCGAACACGCCGAATTTGCCGTGGCCTTCGATGACCAGACAGCCGTAGGGGGCGTTGTCGCGGACGGTCACCGAGCAGCCGGGCTTGACGGTCAGCTCCTTCGCGCCGACGTAATCGTTGCCGTAGGCAATCCATTTCTGGTTCCAGCCTTCGCCTTCCTGCTCCGGCAGCGGACGGCGGAAATAGCGTTCGCGGTAGTCCGGGCAGGTGTTGATGTCCCAGTCCGCCACGTCCAGAATGACGTCCAGATTGTTCTTGTCGGCGTCCGGCACATAGCCTGCCAAATCGTCCCAGGTGAACACTTCGCCGTTGACTACATTTTCCCACATGGCCATGACGTCCGAATTCCACTGCGGCTCGTAGGTGCACAGCGAGCCCGGCGCATGCACCACGCCCGCCGGCGTGTACCAGCCGGTATCCAATTCGATGCGGAACGCCCGGGACAGTTCGGTGATCCTGCCGTCGCATTTGCTGAAATTCGCCAGCCGGGCCTTGACCTCTTCCTTCGTCACCGAAGGATCGAACCCGAAATAGGATACCGGCATCTGGCCCAGAGTCTGGTTGTACTGCTTCGGGAAGAAATAGTGTTCATGCTTCGGCTTCACGTTTCCGTAGCGCTTGCAGGCCGCTTCGGCGTGATGGATGTGGTGGAACAGCGGCATATCGTAATCGTAGAACTTGGAGTACATCGGCCAAGTGCCGAAGCGGTCCATCAGTTCCTTGCCGATCAGATCGGCGCCGAGCTCGTCCACAAAATCCTTGAACAGCACCACGTGGCCGGGGTCGTCGTCCACGTTGACGAAGCTCATGCCTTCGTACGGGCCGGCGCCGGCGGTTTCCACGTGCGTGATCGACGAGAACCAGCGCTCGACGATCGCGCCGCGTTCCATGCCCATCGCGAAGAGGTCGTCGGGATGCAGCCGTATCCTGCGGCCCGGGCGGTTGAACGGACGCGGCACCCACGTGGGGGTCAGACGCAATACGCCCTCGCCGTCCTTCAGCGTTTTGCGGATGAGTTCTTTTTTGTCCATGTTGTATCTCCTTTCTGCGGTTTCCGCGCCGGATCGGGGGATCGCCGCGGCGGGAACCGGTTCTCCCGTGAATCAGATTTTGGCGTAGTGGCGCAAAATGACCAGCGGCTCGCCCTTGGAGAGGTTGGTGAAGGTCACGCCTTCCTTTGCCGCCTTCTGGGTGACGAAGTATTCATCGTGGGTCAGTTCGCCGAAGCGGATCATATTGGGAGAGGACAGCTCCATGCCGTTGATGGTGCCGAAGCCCTGCACGCAGATCAGGCCGTATGCCTCGTCGGTTTTCAGCGTGGCCGTTCTGCCGGGCAGCACCGTATAGCGGCTGGCGCCGAGCACGTCGCATTTGTAGCAGATCAATTCGTTGATGTAGCCTTCGGCCTTCATCGCGTCCATGTCCTCCACCGGTTTGGGTTCCATCCGGCGGTTCTGGTAGAACATCGGATCGAGATTCAGATCCCAGTCCATCACCTCGACCAGGTAATCGAAATCGCCCTTCTTGTCTTCCGGGCAGTTCTTCCACAGCAGGTCTTCGCCGACCACGTGATCGAAGTACAGAACCGACTGATACATGGCGTATACGTCGGAGGCGAACTGCGGCTCGTAGGTGCACATGGAAGCGGGCGCGTGCATGACTCCCGGCGGGACATCCCAGCCGGTATCCACGTCGATGGAATAGGCGCGGGACAGGGACAGCAGCTTGTTGTCGCCCTTGGTAAAGGCCTTCAGCGCGTCGCGAACCTGCTCCTTGGTCACGCCGGGGTTGAAGCCGAAGAAGGTGAACGGGAATTCTCCGCCGTACACGTTGTTGTACTGGGCGGGGAAGAAGTACATCTCGGGCTTTCCGGCCTCGCCGACCTTCGCCGCGTATTCGTCGTTGTGATGGATGTGGTGCGGCAGGGGGCCTTTGTTGTCAAAGAATTTGGAATACATCGGCCATTTTCCGTACTTTGCGTACAGATTGTCCCCGATGATCTCGCCTTTGAATTCGGAGACGGCGTCGATCAGGCGCGCCTGTTCGCCGTCTTCGGTCACGATAAAGCTCAGGCCTTGGTTCTCCGGCGTGCCGGGACCGTTGTCTGCCGGCGTGGTGGACGAGAACCAGCGCTCATCGATGCCACCTCGTTCCGTGCCCAGCGCGAAATAATCGTCCGGGTGCAGGCGAAGGCGGCGGCCGGGACGGCAGAAGGAACGCGGTACCCAGTTCGGCGCGAGGCGAACGACGCCTTTGCCCTCTTCCAGTGCTTTCTGAATGATTGCTCTTGACATATCCGTGACTCCTTTCGCATTGTATGGGGATGTCATAGAAAACCGTTTTCCGGCGCGCTTTCCCTTTAGCGCGCTGCCGGGCGTGCCGGCGAATTGTGCGGTGTTGCCCTAGTCCCGAACGATGGTCTTTCGAACCTTGCGCTGGGCCATGATCGTATCCATCGAAATGACCATGATCAGAATTGCGCCCTTGATTACATCCTGCCAGCTGGCCTGAATCTCGAGGCGCTGCAGGCCGTTGAACAGCACGCCGATGAACAGGGTGCCCCAGAAGGTGCGCACGGCGCTGCCGCTGCCGCCGGCCATCGAAGTGCCGCCGATTACGATTCCCGCGATGACCGACATGGTCAGGTCGCTGCCGTAGAGCACGTTGCCTGCGGACAGGCGCATCGACATCAGAATCGCGGAAACGGATGTGACAAAACCCAGAATGACGAACAGCATCATCTTGTAGAATTCCACGTTGACGCCCGCCATGCGCGCGACCGTGGGGTTGCCGCCCGTCGCGTACACATTCCGCCCGAAGCGGGTGTAGCGCAGTATCAGGTGAACGGCCAGGAAGGTGATCAGGAAAAACCAGGTGATCGTCGGGATGCGCAGGAGGCTTCCGTTGGCGAAGGAATTCAGCGCGGGATTCGGGAAGTTGTTCGGGCGGCCGCCGGTATAGGTCAGCGCCAGCCCTTTGATGAACATCATCATGCCCAGCGTAACGACAAAGGCGTTCATCTTCAGGCGGGAAACCATCAGCCCGTTCAAAAGACCGGTCAGCAGCCCGACCGCCAGGCAGACCAGAATGGCGGGGAACACGCCGGCCTTCTTTGCCAGATCGGTGAACAGCAGCGTGATAAAGCCCATCAGCGAACTGACGGAAAGATCGAATTCGCCGCCGATGATCGAAATCGTCATTGCGAAGGCGACGATGCCGTAAGTGGAAATCTGCAGAAGGATGTTGGTGATGTTGTTCACCGTCAGGAATCCTTTGGCGGAAACCGAAAAGAGCAGGACGAATACAGCCAGCGCGACGATGATGATGTTGCTTTTTACAAACGAGCCGAAATCTCTTTTCTTCTTCATCGGACATCATCCCCTTTTCAGCTTTCTGTTCTTGTTGACGACATCCAGACCAAAGGCGAACATAATCACGAAGCCCTTGATCATCATCTGCGGATACGTGGAGTAGCCGAGCAGGTTCATGGAGTTGGTGATGATGCCGATGATCAGAACGCCGAGCAGCGTGTTGATGAAGCTGCCGCTGCCGCCCTTCATGGAGACACCGCCCACCACGCACATCGCGATGGCCGTCATTTCGTAATCCGTTCCGGCCGTCGGGTTGGCCGTCATGACGCGCGAGGTCTGCAGGACGCCTGCGAGACCGTTGATGCCGCCGCAGATCAGGAAAGCGAGCAGAATGTAGAGCCGGACGTTGATGCCGCTCAGCTGTGCCGCTTTGGGATTCGCGCCGACGAACAGAAGGTTTCTGCCGAAGCGGGTATATTTGAGAACCAGCTGGCAGATGATGACGATGGCAAAGAATACGTAAGCGGGATTGACGCCGGAGCCGAACAGCTGGAAGGCCCCGACGCCTCTTGCTTCGATATCCGCGACTTCGATGGTAATGTAGGTTCCGCCCTGCACCAGCAGCGCCAGCGCGGCCACGGCCGTCTGGCCGCCGTATGTGACGATGAAGGATTCGCCCATGCGTCCGTTGATGCCTGCCATGATGCCGCCGGTGCAGGCGCCGACCAGGCATCCGAGCAGCACCGGAAGGCAGATGATCATCGGAAGAGAATTGGTTCGGTTCAGCAGCGTGCCGCAGATGATGCCGACCAGGGACAGAATCGAACCGATGGTCAGGTCAATGCTCCCCAGCAGCAAAACAAACGTGATGCCGCAGGCCATGACGCCCCAGATCGCCACCTGGTTGAGCACGTTGCTGAAATTGGCGAGGGTGAAGAACCGGGGGAACGCGAAGGACATGATCAGAATCAGCAGGATGATGATCGAAAACATCATGTAATCGCTGATGAAATCCAGCGCTTCCTGGAAGAATTCCTTCCGGAACAGCACTTCGCCCAGGGGGGAGGATTCGTCCTGCGGATACCGCTTGTCTGCCATCACCCGTCCGGAGATGTACAGCGACAGCCCCAGCAGCACCAGCAGGAGCCCCGCGATGAAAAAGGGCCAGAAGCTTCTGTAGCAGAAATCCAGGTATTTCTGATAGCCGGTGGCGGTTCCCTCTTCCAGCGCCGCCAGCATTTGCTTGAGCACCTTGGATTTCTGCGCCAGATAATTCGCACGGCCGTAGATGATCGTCACCAGCATGCATACGCCCAAAATCAGGCTGATTGCGGAGCCTCGAAACAGTTTCTTCTTCATCTCTACAGTCCTCCCGTCATCCCAATGCGAACTGCATGACGTCTTCGGGCTTCAGGCCCGGATAATTGTCCACGCAATTCCTGACCTCTCCTTCGTACATGACGACGATGCGATCGGACAGCGCGAAGATTTCCGGAAGCTCGGAGGAGATCATGATGATGGCCTTGCCCTGCCTGACCAGTTCGATCATCAGCAGGTAGATCTCGTACTTCGCGCCGACGTCGATGCCGCGGGTGGGTTCGTCCAGGATCAGGATATCCGCGTCGTTGTACAGCCATTTGGCCAGGACCACCTTCTGCTGGTTGCCGCCGGAGAGCTGCTCCACCCGCTGGCGGGAGGAGGGGGTTTTGATGCTCAGCTCTTTGATGTATTTCTCCGCGGCTTTCGCTTCGCGGTCCGCGCTCAGAATCCCGAGCCGGCCGCAGGTCTTCTTCAGGTTGGTGATGGTGATGTTCTTCTGAATGGAAAAATCGACGGCCAGCCCCTCGTCCTTGCGGTCTTCCGGCACCAGCCCGATGGAATTGGCCTTTGCCAGCATGGTGGAATGAATGGCGACCTTCTTGCCGCCGATATAGAATTCTCCCTTTTCGATTTTGTCCGCGCCGAAAATCGCCCGCGCGATTTCGCTCCGTCCGGAGCCGACCAGGCCGGCCAGCCCCAGAATTTCCCCCTTGTGCAGCGTCAGGCTGATATCCCGCAGAAAGCCGGGGGTGAAAAGGTTTTTGACTTCCAGAACGGGTTCGCCGTACTGGCCCAGCTGACGGGGCGGGAACTCGCCCTCCATGCTGCGGCCGACCATTTTCTCGATCAGCTCCGCTTTGTTGGTCTCGGCTACATTCAGCGTGCAGATGGAATGGCCGTCGCGCAGAACCGTCGCGCGGTCGCAGATCTGGAAGACCTCCTCCAGGCGATGGGAGATATAGATGATGGTAATGCCCTTTTCCTTCAGATTGCGCACGATGGCGAACAGCTTTCGGATCTCCTCCGTCGTCAGCGGCGCGGTGGGCTCGTCCAGCACGATGATCCGGGACTGCATCATCAGCGCGCGGGCGATTTCGACCATCTGCTTT
Source organism: Clostridia bacterium (assembly GCA_017512675.1). GTDB lineage: Bacteria > Bacillota > Clostridia > Christensenellales > Aristaeellaceae > RGIG5678. Next base: position 24,183 of record JAFWEY010000189.1, read on the forward strand.
TCGGCGATGGACAGATCGCTCACCAGCTGTGTGGGATCCATTTCAAAATCGATGCTCTTCATGAAGCGGGCGAACTCATCCTGCATTTTTTTCCATTGAACCCGCTTCAGCGCGCCGGTTACCTGAAGATGCCCCAGAAAGGCGTTTTCCGTTGTCGTGAGGGACGGAACCAGATTCAGCTCCTGGAACACGAGGCCGACGCCGCCCTGGGCGGATTCCCGGGTGTTTTTGAACTGTACCTGCTTGCCTTCGATTTCGATCGTTCCTTCATCCGCCGTGTAAACGCCACTCAGGATTTTCATGAGCGTGGATTTTCCGGCGCCGTTCTCGCCCAAAAGCGCGTGAACCTCGCCCTTGCGGACGGTGAAGTCCACATGGTCGAGCGCTTTTGTGCTGCCGAAAGTCTTCGAGATGCCTTTCATGTACAAGATGTTTTCCTGCATGCAACTCTTCCTCTCGTCGTCCCTGGGCATATGGTTTTCCCGTTCCGGCGGGAAATCGGCGGCGGTCCTTTCGGACCGCTCCCGATTGCCTGCCGGGATCGGCGGGTGCTTTGAGAAAGAGGGGGCGCAAGCCATAGCCTGACCCCCTCCGGAAGGCGCGGTCCGGAGATGCGCGCCTTCCCGTTCCGTTGTGCGATTACCAGCCGATGCCGTCGAATTCGTCGACGTTCTCGATGGTTACCAGCGGGCTGGAGCATTTGTACCATACGGCGTCGCCGGGTTTGACCTTGCCGTCCATGGCGTCGATGCACAGCTGCACGCCCAGCTGTCCTTCTTCTTTGGCGGAATGCAGAACATCGCCGTAGTGATAGCCGCCGCGGATGCCGGCCACGCCAGCCGCGTTGCAGCCGGTGCCGACGGAGATGATGCCGGATTCGGCTTCGTCGATGCCGGCGGCTTCCAGCGCCTGATGCACGCCCTGGTAGATGCCGTCGTCGTGGCACCAGATGAAGTCATAATCGTCGCCGAAGCGGGTGATGACGTCCTGCATCTGGCTCATCGCGATCGCGGTATCCCAGCCTTCGACGTTCTCGGCGTAGATGATTTCGATGTTGTCATGCTGGCTCACGATGTTCACGAAGCCCTGCTGACGGTTGGTCGCGGGATCGGTTCCGGCGGCGCCCATCATGCAGACGACCTTGCCGCCCTCTTCGCCCAGCAGATCCACGCAGGCCTGGCCGCCCGCTTCGCCCATCTGGATATTGTCCGGGCCGGCGAAGCCGTAGATGGTGTCGGCGACGGAAGCGTCGACGCGGGAGTCGATGATCGCGTAGGGAATGCCGGATTCGTTCAGCGTATTGACGATGGTGATGGATCCTTCCGCATCGGCCGGGAAGTAGATGATGCCGTCGTATCCCTGGTCGATCGCGGTTTTGATCTGATCCAGCTGCACCGACGCGTCGCCCTGGCCGTCCACGATGGTCAGCTCAACGCCGTTTTCCTGGGCATAGGCGGTTGCCGCGTTGTTCAGCGGATCGCAGAACGGCGCGGTGTAGAATGCGTTGGTGAAGAATACCTTGCGGGTGCCTCCCTCGGCCATGGCCGAACCTGCCATTGCCAGCACCAGCATTGTTGCCAACAGGATAGCCAACAGTTTCTTCATGGGTTCCTTCCTCCTTAAATAGATTGGGTCTTGCCCTGTAATAAACAGTTTTGCCTGACGCGCCAAAACTGCTTTTACCATTTGTTGAGCTGCCAGTCGTCGTGCTTCGAGGCGTCTGACGAGCGCCGGATCACCAGCTTCGCGTTCATGCGAACGTGCCCCTGAACCTCTTTGCCCTCCCGGCTGTCCACGATGCTGCGCATTGCCCCGTAGCCGATCTGATAGATCGGATAATGGATGGTGGTGAGGCCGGGGGAGACCAGCGAGGAAACGCTCAGGTCGTCGAATCCCACCACCGCGATGTCCTGCGGAATTCTCAGCCCCGCAAGCGCGATCGCCTTCATCGCTCCGATTGCCATCTGATCGTTTGCGCTGAATACCGCGTCCGCCCCGATGCCTTTGTTCAGAAACTCCTGCATCGCCGCGTAGCCGCTGATCGGCGTGAAATCGCCCTTGAGAAGGTACCGCTCGTCGAGGCGGATCCCCGCGTCCAGAAGCGCCATCCGGTAAGCCTGGATGCGCAGCGTCGCGTGCGGGAATGCGGGGTCGCCGGAAATGTGGACGATTCTTTTGCGCCCCTGCCGGATCAGATAATCCGTCGCCATGTAGGACGCGCCGTAGTGATCGATCGCGACGGACCAGATTTCGTCGTATTTTGAATCGCGGCTGAGCAGGCAGATGCGAATGTCCCGCTCCTTCGCCAGTGGCAGCAGAAGCTCCTCAAAATAGCGCTTCTCGTCGGCGACGCCGCACACGCTGTCCAGGATGATGTTCCTGACGCCCCTTTGCACCAGCCGGTCCAGCGCGTGGCATTCCTTTTCCCAGCTCCGATCGGAATCGCACAGGATGACGTTATAGTCCTCCTTGCCTGCCACGTCCTCCACCCCGCTCAAAAGCGGCTGGAAATACGAGGAATAGATCCCGGGCAGGATCAGGCCGACTTCCTTTTCCGGGCCGGAGAACGGGTGGGAACGGATCTTTCGCCGGTCGTATCCGAGCTGGTTCACAGCGTTTTCCACGCGCGTCTTCAGCAGCGGGCTGACGTATTTCTTTCCCGTGAGAACAGCGGAAACTGTTGAGATGGAAACGTTCGCTATGTTCGCTACTTCACGCATGTTCACACGCATACGATTCTTAACTTCTTCCCACCGTTTTTTTTCATTATATATCGATTTATGGCCCTTGTCAATATTCAAATTGTGCCATCTGGAGATTTCATGCTGTCTGATCGATGCGAGTGTCGACGAGTTTTAACGGGCTAACAAAATGTTTTCTGTAGCGAACAAGTAGCGAACAGCACGCTGCCCGGAGGCGGGGCTGATCGACCGGGCTTATTTCGAGGTCGCTTTGTCGACCGCGTCCTCGGCCTGCGCCACCGCGTCGTTCGCGGCGTCCAGAATGCTCTGCACCGCGCCGTCGGCCGCGTCGGCGATGCTGCCGGCGCTTTGGCCGATCGTGTCTCCGAGCTGCTTCGACGCGCTTTCGAACGCGTCGGACGCGCTCTGTGAGGAATCCGCCTGCCGGGCGTCGGCCTGTTGTTCTTCCTGCCGGTCGTCGGCCTGCGCAGCCTCGGGGACGGCTTCCTTCGGCTCCCCGGGTTTTTGGCCGCAGCCGCTGAGCGCCAGAACGAACGTGAGAAGCACTGCGATGCATACGCGCCTGTTCACGGGATAACCTCTCTTTCTCCGGATTTCCCGGATACGGCGGGGAAGGACAGGCCCGATTGCCGGCCTTCGGCTCCGCGGCCGCAGGATTGGTCTGTTTTGCGGCTGGATTGATTTTACCACGTTTTATCCGGCGGCACAAGTCCGGCACAAAGCGCCGAAGGAGTTTTCCGCGGCCAGTTTTCCCGTTCCGGGGTGAACCGAAGGATAAGGTTCTGTCAAAAATGTCTTTGTATGCAAAAAGCCGCTTGACATGGAAGAAAAAACCTGTTATAATCCTTTTCACTGGTTTGCAGGGAGAGATGGCCGAGTGGTTGAAGGCGCTGGTCTTGAAAACCAGTGATGTCGAAAGGCACCGGGGGTTCGAATCCCTCTCTCTCCGCCAGTTCCCTTGGAGAAGTACCCAAGAGGCCGAAGGGGCTCCCCTGCTAAGGGAGTAGGACGGGATAACTGTCGCGTGGGTTCAAATCCCACCTTCTCCGCCA